>CAZZZU010000120.1:0-12074 GCA_964658805.1 uncultured Steroidobacteraceae bacterium | reverse complement strand
CGATAGTAGCCGCCCCGATAGGCGCCATAGCCGCCGCGATAATAACCGCCACGATAGCCGCCACCGTGATAACCACCGCCGCCATGGTAACCGCCGGCATGCTGTGCCAGCGCAGGCGTCGACACCGCCGTCATCGCCAGGGACGCACCGAGAAGCGCCGTTTTAAGAATCCCGCCGGATCGTGTTTTCATCTCATGCACCGAAAAGCTATCGCGCAAGCATCGCATTGTAATGGACCGTCTCCCGACGCGGCAGTTCACGCTTTTGTCATGTACTATAAATTCAACGATCCGTAGGCGTCCTGGTTGACAGCCGGCGGGCACGATCTTCCCGGGGGATGGCTATAAGTCACGGAGAAGCGATGAGCAATGAATCGAGCGCGTCGGCGTTGAGCCGCCGCGATTTGCTGCGACTGATCGGCGTCAGCGCCGGCGGCGCGGCGATGTATCACGCGATGAGCAGTTTGGGCTTCGGCGCGGAATCCAATTTTGACAAGCCGATCGACCTGCAAGGTGCGCCGCAGGGTGCCAGCGTGGTGATCCTGGGTGCCGGTATGGCCGGCATGTCGGCGGCTTATGAGCTGCGCAAGGCCGGCTATCAGGTCCAGGTGCTCGAGTACAACGGCCGTGCCGGCGGCCGCAACTGGAGTCTGCGCGGCGGCGATCAGTACACCGAACTCGGCGGTTTTACCCAGAACGTCGGCTTCGACAAGGATCTGTATATCAATCCAGGCCCCTGGCGCATCCCCTATCACCACCGCGGCATGATGCACTACGCCAAGGTGCTGAACGTGCCACTCGAGCCGTTCTTTCAAGTCAATTACAACGCCTATGTCCACAGCAGCAAGGCGTACGGTGGCAAGCCGCAGCGCTTTCGTGAGGTCAAAGCCGACTACCAGGGGCATGTGGCGGAACTGCTCGCCAAGGCGACGCAGCAGCACGCACTCGACGCCACGGTCAGTAAAGAGGATCAGGAGAAATTGCTCGAGTCGCTGCGCCAGTGGGGCGCGCTCGACAAAGAATTCAACTACGTCTCGAGCGAGTCGGCCAGCGAGCGTCGCGGCTTTGCCAAAAATCCCGGCGGCGGCTTGAGCGCGCGTCCCATCCCATCCAAACCCGCGTCGCTCTCGGACCTCTTGGAATCCGGTTTATGGCAAGCCATTGGCAACGGCGACACGTTTGACATGCAGACCGCGCTGTTCCAGCCGGTCGGCGGCATGGGTCGGATCGGCGAGGCATTCGGTCGCGAGCTCGGGCCGCTGATTCGCTACCACGCAAAAGTCACGAACATTGTCCAGGACGCCAAGGGCGTCACCGTCACGTATGTCGACGCGCGTTCGACAGGCGACAAGCAGACGGTCAAGGCTGACTGGTGCCTGTGCACCATTCCATTGCCGATCCTGGCCCAGATCCCGATGAACGTCTCGCGCCCCATGGCGGATGCGATCGCCGCGGTGCCGTACGCATCGGCCATCAAGGCAGGACTGCAATTCAAACGCCGGTTTTGGGAAGAGGACGAACAGATTTACGGTGGCATCACCTACACGGATCTGCCTATCACCAATATCGGTTATCCGAACACGGGATTTCAATCGAGCGGCAAAGGCGTGCTGTTGGGCGCATACATCTGGGGTTTGAACGCGATGGAATTCACCTCGGTGCCGCCGCAGGAGCGCGTCCGGAAAATCGTCGATTACGGCGCCCAGATTCATCCGCAGTACCACGCGGAATTCGACAACGGCGTGGCGGTGGCATGGCATCGCTCGCCTTTTACGCTCGGCTGTTTCGGCATGTGGAACGCTGACACTCGCGCACGGCATTACGACAACCTGTGTCAGATCGACGGTCGCATCGCGCTCGCCGGCGAGCATGCCTCGTTCATTGGTGGCTGGCAGGAAGGTGCCGTGACCTCTTCCATGGATGCCATCGGGCGACTGCACCAACGGGTGGTGGCAGGCGGAGCGCGGGCATGAGGCGGCGTTACCTCGCATTGCCACTCGGCGGCGCGCTGCTGGCGGGCGTGCTCGGGTCCGGCGCACGTGCCGACGATGCGGCGTTCACCTCCACCGCCGGGATCGGCCCGCTCAATGGGCAACAGATCTACGAACACATCTGTCAGGGGTGCCACATGCCCGGCGGCCAGGGCGCCCAAGGCGCTGGGTTCTACCCGAAGCTGTCCGGCGATAAAAAGCTCGCCGCCTGGGAGTACGCCGCGATTACCGTACTGAATGGGCGCAATGGCATGCCGGCCTTTGGTCTGCCGCCGAACGAGGAGCAGCAGATGCGTGCGGTCCAATTGAGCGACGCGCAAGTCGCGCTCGTGATCAATTACGTGCGTACGCACTTCGGCAATCAGTGGAAATCGGACGTGACCGCAAAACAGGTATCGGGCCTACCGCACCCCACTACGTCTGCGTCGCCGTTCTAGCGAGTGACACCCCGTGACAAGCGCCGCGGCCTGCTCCTGGCAAGCCTCGGCGCCATCGCCTTTGCGGGAAAGGCGATCATCATCAAGTACGCGTACCTGCATTACGCGGTCGATGCGGTCACGCTGCTGATGTTTCGAATGCTGTTTTCGATGCCGCTGTTCCTGGCGTTGGCTCATTGGGCGGGGCGCGGCAGGCCGCCCCTGACCGGACCTGACCTGCGCACCGTTGCGGGGTTGGGGTTCTCGGGTTATTACCTGTCGAGCTTTCTCGATTTTGCCGGTTTGCACTACGTCAGCGCGAGTCTGGAGCGACTGATCCTGTACCTGAACCCGACGCTGGTCCTGGGTATCGGTTACCTGGTCTTCAAACGGCGCGTTACGCGCGGCCAGTTACTCGCCCTGGGGGTCAGTTACACGGGCGTCGTGTGCGTGTTCGCGCATGAGTTCACCGTCACCGGTTCGAATGTGCCGTTAGGGGCCGCCCTCGTTTTCGGGAGCGCGGTCAGCTACGCGATTTACCTGACCTACAGCGGCGAGGCGGTGCGGCGCTTGGGGGCGTTGCGGCTGAGCGGTCTCGCGACGTCTGTAGCCTGCGTGATCTGCATCGCGCAGTTCCTGCTATTGCGGCCGGTGAGCGCCGCATTCGTGCCGGTGCCCGTGTTGTGGCTTTCGTTGTTGAACGCCACCCTGTGTACGTTCGTCCCGGTGCTGCTGGTGATGCTGGCGCTCGAGCGCATCGGCCCGGCGTTGACGGCCCAAACCGGCAGCATCGGACCCCTCGCCACCATTCTGCTTGCTGTGGTGTTCTTAGGGGAGCACCTGACCGCCTGGATTGTCGCCGGCACGGCATTGGTGCTGCTAGGGGTTTGGATGCTGGCACGCGAACGTTCCGATGCGCTGCAACGCCCCCTGATGTGACGTATCACGCGGCGTTGCAGTGCCAAACGCCGCATCATTGGTACTCGATGGAGATACCCCCGCACCGCCCGGCATTCTGGACTCGACCGGTTACAGCGACGCTCCCGGGTCTTGCCCTGCTATTGACCGGCGTCAGTGCGGCTGCACTGACTGCCGGCTTGTGGCTCGCGTCGACGCGCCCGTTGCTCGCCGCGGTTCTTACCGTGGTCGTGGCGGTGGTCGCATTTGTCGCACTGCTCGCCTTTGCGCGCCCGCCGGCAGCAGCAGACCAGACTCGCACCGCCGCAGCGCTCGAAACGCAAGTGCACGAAAACCAGCGCGTGGTGGAGCGTTTTCACACCGCACTGCAAAGCGCCGACATCAGCTCGTGGGAAGTCGACGTGCCGCAGGGCAAATTCCTGTGGCTGGAAAACCCGATCGCCTCGATCAAGCAGCGCGACCTTGATGATTTGAACGCCCTGTCGCTCGATGCCCATATCTTCGTCGAGGACCGTCCACTGTTCGACGTGGCCTATGCAAACGCCATCGCGAATCAGACCGACCGCATAGCGGTGCGCTGTCGCGCATATGCGGCAGACGGCGTCAGCATGGTCTACATCCAGAACTATGCGCGGCTCGTGAAGGACGCCTCGGGCAACGTCGTGCGACTTTTGGGCGTCACCTGGGACGTGACCGACGAGGTGCAAGCGTCGGAGACGCTGCGGCAACAAACTGAACAGCTGCGGGCGGTGGAACGGCGGTTCGAACGGGCCATCAATGGTACGCAGGACGGTTTTTGGGAACTGGACGCGGTCAGCGGCTCGAACTGGTGCTCGCCGCGCGTCGCCCAATTGCTGGGCTTCGAGGCGGCAAATCTGCCCGGCGGCAATTTCCTGCGCACCCTGACACACCCGGACGATGCCACCAAGGTGGACGCAGCGGTTCTCAACCATTATGAATCGAACGCACCGTTCGACCTCGAGATACGCCTGCGCACCGCTGCCGATGGCTATCGCTGGTATCGCGCCCGGGCAAGCGCCGAGCGCGATGTGGACGGCCGCGCGAAGTGCCTGTCGGGCTCGTTACAGGACGTGACCGAAGCGCGCGCAGCGCGCGAGGCGCTGGTCGAGGCCACCGCGGTGGCGCAGGCCGCCAGCCGTGCGAAAAGCCATTTTCTCGCGAACGTCAGCCACGAGATCCGAACGCCGATGAACGGCATCATCGGTATGACGGGCCTGTTGAGCGATACCACGCTCGATCGCACCCAGCGCGAATATGCCGAGACCATTCGCGCCAGCGCCGATTCATTGCTGACCGTGATCAATGACATCCTGGATCTGTCGAAAATAGAGGCTGGCAAACTGGACCTCGAGTGTATCGACGTCGATCTGCGCGTCACGGTCGAGGACGTCGGCTCGATGCTGGCTTTTCAAGCCGCGACCAAAGGGTTGGAGTTGATCGTCAACATCCAGCCGGATGTCGCTGAGCGCGTCCTCGCTGATCCGCAGCGTCTGCGTCAGTGCCTGATCAACCTGGCCAGCAATGCCATCAAGTTCACCACCCGTGGCGAGATCGTGATCGAGGTGCGTACCGAAAAGGACCGCCACGGCGTGGACATGACCCGCTTCGAAGTACGCGACACCGGCATGGGCATCGCCAAGCAGACCCTGCCGACCTTGTTCCATCCATTCGTGCAGGCGGACTCGTCCACCACCCGTCACTTCGGCGGCACGGGGCTCGGGTTATCCATCGTGCGCCGCCTGGTGGAGTTGATGGGCGGCAGCGTCGGCGTGAGCAGCGAGCTCGGCGTGGGATCGACCTTTCACTTCATGCTGCCGCTGCCCCTCGCGCCGCCCATGCTGTATCCGCCGCCCGCACGGCGCACGCCCACCGGCCGGATCCTCATCGTGGACGACAACGCAACCAATCAGAAAGTCCTGAGTGCGCAACTCACGCACGCGGGCTATACGGTCACGACCGTTGGCAGCGGCGCAGCCGCTGTGCAACAGCTGCAGATCGCCATCGCGTCGGGACGCGCCATCGAGATGGTGATCACCGATTACATGATGCCCAACATGGATGGCGCGGCGCTGGGTGAACGCATCATCAGCATGCCGGCCCTGGCCGATACGCGGCTGGTCATGCTGACTTCGGTCGATCGCGCGGGGGACACACCGCGCCTTGCCGCGCTCGGCTTTGCCGCGTATCTCACCAAACCGGTGCGGGTGCGCGAGTTGCTCGATGCCGTCGCCAAGGTGATGGCCGGTGAGCCGCGCCAATGGCAGATGGATACGCAGCCGATGATCACCCGCAACACCCTGGCGCAGTCCGGCGCGCGGCGCCGCTTCGGCGGTCACGTGTTGCTGGTGGAAGACAACGTCGTGAATCAAAAAGTGGCCGTGCGTTTTCTCGAGCGACTCGGCTGCACGGTGGAAGTCGCCAGTAACGGTGCCGAGGGAGTGGCCACCTACCTGGCACGACCCTGCGACATCGTCCTGATGGATCTGCAGATGCCGGTGATGGACGGTATTACGGCGACCCGCCACATGCGTGAGGCAGAAACGGACCGGCATACCCCCATCATCGCCTTGACGGCCAATGCCATGAGCGGCGACCGTGAGCGGTGCGAGGCCGCGGGCATGGATGATTACCTCACCAAACCCATCGAACTCGAACGCCTGCGCGGTATCCTCACCAAGTACGGCATGGAGCAACGCCAGAAGGGCCCAACCGCCGGCGTGGCGGTGCCGAAAATCAGCGCTTCACCGGAGCGGCCGCCGCTGGATCTGCGGGCCTTCAACGACATCACGGACGGCGATGCGATGTTCGCACAGGAGCTCATCGCCACCTTTAGCAGCAGCGGTCAGCAGCAGATCGCCGAACTGCTCGCGGCGGTGGAAGCCGTCGACCGCACCGCCGTCGGCAAAGCGGCGCACAAGCTCAAAGGCGGCTGCGCCAACATCTATGCGCATTCGCTGCATGATCTGGCCTATAGCCTGGAAACGGATGCGCCGACGTCCTCGCCCGAAACACTCCTGCGCGTCGCGCAGCGCTTACAGCAGGAGTTTAATCGGACCTGTGCCTTCCTCAATGATCCGGCCGTGGTACCGCAGCCGAACCAAGCGGTTTCGTAGCGAAATCAATAGCGCCAGCTCTTGAGGTCGGCTCCCGGCGGAGCAGCCGTCTCGATGCGCTTCAAAATGATGGGCAGGTATTGGGTGTTGTAGTGCAGGCGTGAATAGGCATTCGACATGCTCGGATCGCCATTCCAGCAATGTTCCGCCCGGTCACCGTAGGCCACACTGCCCGCGTACGACGGTTGCAACGACTCCAGCCGCTCCTGGGCGAAATACACCGAATCGGTGAGGTAATAGTTGTCGCCGTTACCGACGTAGATGTGAATCTTGCCGGCGAGTTTCGGCGCGAGCGACTGCCAGTCACGCTCGATGATGTGTGACAGATCGAAATGCTCACGCCAGTACTGCGCGACGTCATGGTCGATCGCGCCGGTCACCTTGTCGAAGATCGGTTTCGGGTAGCCGTCCGCGCCGACCGGACCGAACACGGCCTGCCAGATATCGTACTGACCGCCCGAGCGGCTGTGATCGCCCGCCGCGAGCTCCATATAATTCTCGTCGCGCTGAGTCGCGAAGACCTCGCCGAGATAATTTCTAAAGCCCGGCCGCTCCACCGTGCTCGCCTCGCCCGTCAGCTTATAGGCGTTGGCGTCCGCGTATAAATTGATCACCGTGTAGGCCCGGAAATCGATGGGGTCCGGGCATGCCACGAAGGCGCCGTTATACATGTCCGGGTAGAACACCTGCGTTGCCAGCGCCTCCCAGCCGCCGGTCGAGCCACCGTAAGTGAAGCGCGCCCAACCGGCGCCGATGCCGCGGAAGCGTTTTTCTATCTCCGGGATGAGCTCGCGATTGATGGCATCACCGTAAGGTCCGAGGTTGGCGGAGTTGACCGCATAACTGTCGTCGAAGAACGGATTGGCGTGTTCAATCTCGACCACCAGAAAGCGCGGAAAGTCGGCGGAGATCCATTTTTGATAAAAGGCATAGGCCTCCTGCTGCTGAATCCGGTTGTAGCCCGCAAGGTGAAAGCGTTCGGAATAATCCGGCTTGAGATCTGGGTCCGGGGGCTCGGTGCGAAAGCCGTCGATGTCGGCTGGGTAGTGGCCGTGCACCACCATCAAGGGGTAACGAGCCTGCGGGTGCGAAGCAAAGCCCTTGGGAACGAGCACGTGTGCGCCGAGATACACGTCACGGCCCCAATAACGAGACAACATGTCGCTGCGGATGCGGAAGTGTTTGACGTACTCGGTATCCTGCGCGCGCGTTACGGGCGGATTGGTCTGATCGAGGCGAAGCGCGGTCTGCACGGAACCCGCGGGGTCCAGGTGGACCCGCAGCGGTTTCGAGAACAGATTTCCGGGCTTGGTCGCCCATTGCTGCCCTTCCCCCTGATCCGGTGGCAGCTTCAACGTCCGACCGTCCCCCATGTGGAAGGTCTCATAGCGATTCAACACGACCTGCACCGAGTAGTCACCGGCCGGTACGGCCGACAAGCGCGCGGCCGGCCAGCCAAAAGCGGCGTCGTCGATGATCACCGCCTTGCCCGCCGCCATCCCATCGACGGTCAGACCGAACAGATATGGGCTGGCAAGCGGCTCATTCGCCTCCACATGCGTGCGGGGCTCGCGACTGAAGTCTTTGCTGATCAGCAGGATCAGCCGCCCGTCGAGCGGCTGCGCACTCGCCGCCGCCGGGAAGCTCACCGCAAAGGTCGGACCGAGCTTTCCCAACCCGCACGCGTCGGCATACAGAAAAACCGCGAGCACGCTTAAGGTCGCGCCCCATAGCATCTTCATGTTTCATCCCCGTTTATTGTGCGCACATTGGTACAGGGCGGGCGCGGTCGCCGTCAAGCGCGGTAGACTGACCTTCCGGGAGAACCGTATGCCGCTGGCCGCCAACAACAACCTCGACGAACTTTACGCGCTGCATCGACTCATCGAGGCGGAAGCCGAGACGTTGGAAAGCGAGCAGCAGGGGCTCGAACCGCAGCAGCATGCCAATCGCCTTTACATTCTGGAGATCGAAATCGCTGCGCTGCGCGAGGAGGCCACGCGTTTGAGCGCCGCCATCTCGGACGTGCTGGAGCGTGACCTACAGCGCTGAACCGCGCGGCTTGCGTTTCGCCGCAAGCATGCCGGCGAGCGAGAAGCGGGTGACGTGCTGGATCATTTTCTCGCGCTGCGCTTCGTTTTGCGGCCATTCCGGCCACAACAGCGCAAGTACCGGGCGTGACTGCGAGTAATGCATGATCTGGCCGATCACGCTGTGCGCGTACAGGCGGGTCTGGCTGGAAGTTCTGGGATAGCCGGTCAACCGCGCCACGATCTCGCACAGCCGTTCGGCGCGCGGTCGGATGATCTGCTCTACCACCAAGGCCAGGCCGGGCGTGGGCTGCGCCAGCTCGTGCGCCATGAGCCGGGCATAGCGATAAGTGCCGAGGTCGCAACGCATATTGTCGAACAGCGAACGTACGAAGAGCTCCAGCGCACGTTCTGCCGATTCCTCTTTTTTGAGCGGTTCGCCGAGCGACTTGTCGTACAAGATGACCGCTTTGAGCACCTCGGTGTAAAGACCGAGCTTGTCACCGAAGTGGTAATTGACCGCCGCCGGGTTCGCTGCAGCGCGTGCGCAAAGATCGCGGGTGGTGGCAGCATGAAATCCGACGTCCGCAAAAATGGCCGCCCCCGCTTCCAGCAGGCGCGCATGCGTATCGTCTTTGGCTGGCGATTCAGATTTTTGCACTTTTTTCAAGCAATTGCTTTAAAGCTAAATTTAAAGCAGCTGCTTGACGGGCGTCAATAGCAGATTTTAAATACCGCTCTTGGCGTCCCATGTCGCGGACGCTCTCAATGCAGGGTCCCGCATGGCCGCCGATGAGAAACCAGCCGATCAGAACAAGGACGCCCAGGACAAGGACGACCAGAAACCAAAGGGCAAACGCAGCAAGAAGCCGCTCATCATCATGGGCATCGTGGCGCTGATTCTGGGCATTGTCGCCTTCATCGTCTGGTTTCTGCACCGCAATCAGGTATCCACCGACGATGCGTTCACGGACGGCAATACGGTCACGATGGTGCCGAAAATTTCCGGCTACGCGGTCGAACTGTTCATCAACGATAACGCGCATGTGAACAAGGGCGATCTGCTGCTGCGGATCGACCAGCGCGATTACATCACCGCACGCAACCAGGCGGATGCACAACTGGCCATGGCACAGGCACAGCTTGACTCGGCGAACGACGCGTTGCGCATTGCACAGGTGCAGTATCCGGCGCAGCTGCAGACCGCGAAAGCGCAGCGTCAGTCGGCCGCGGCGAGCCTCGCGCAGGCAGACGCTGCGTATAAACGTCAGCATGAAGTCGACAGGCGCGCCACCACGCAGGAAAACATCGACGTTTCGACCAGCCAGCAGCTAAACGCGAAGGCGAGCCTCGAAAGCGCCAACGCGCAGGTAGCCATTGCCAGTCTGATCCCTGAGCAGATCCGGCAGACTCAAAGTACCGTGGCACAGCGCAAAGCGGCAGTCGAACAGGCGCAGGCACAGCTCGATCAGGCGAATCTCAATCTGACCTACACCGAGATACGAGCGCCGGCCGACGGCTTCATCACCCAACGTAACGTGCAGCTGGGCAGCTACCTGACCGCCGGGCAGGTGATGTTCCTGCTGGTCACCCAGGACGTTTGGATCACCGCGAATTTCAAGGAGTCGCAGATCGGTCGCATGCGCGCGGGCGACAAGGTCGATATCGAAATCGACGCCTATGCCGGCTACAAGCTCGAAGGCCACGTGCAGAGCATCCAGTACGGCAGCGGCTCGCGTTTTTCGGCCTTCCCTGCCGAAAATGCCACCGGTAATTTCGTCAAGATCGTGCAGCGCATCCCCGTCAAGATCGTCATCGACAAAGGACTTGATGCGGATCGGCCGCTTCCCATGGGCCTGTCTGCGACACCGGTGGTGTATTTTCCTTGAGTGACGCGGCCCCGCCGAATGAATCCAACTGGAAACCGAAGGGCAACCCGTGGTTGATCGCCGTGGTAGTCACCCTGGCGGCGTTCATGGAGGTGCTCGACACCACCATCGTCAATGTCGCCTTGCCGCATATCGCCGGGACGCTCTCGGTGAGTTACAACGAAGCCACCTGGGCGCTCACCTCGTATCTCGTCGCCAACAGCATCGTGCTGCCTATCTCGGGCTGGTTTGCACGGCTGCTCGGCCGCAAGCGCTACTTCGTGATCTGCATCATTGCGTTCACCATCTGTTCTTTTCTTTGCGGCATCGCTTCGAATCTGTTTCAGCTGGTCGTGTTCCGAATCCTGCAAGGGTTCTTCGGCGGCGGACTGCAACCCAACCAGCAATCCATCATTCTCGATACATTCCCGCCCGAGCAACGCGGCCGCGCCTTTTCGCTCACCGCCATTGCGACGGTGGTGGCACCGGTGCTGGGCCCCACGATTGGCGGCTGGATCACCGACAGTTTCAGCTGGCGCTGGGTGTTCTACATCAACGTACCGGTGGGACTGCTGACGGCATTCGCCGTGATCAGTCTGGTCGAAGACCCACCGTGGGTGAAGAACCAGAAGAGCACCGGCATCGACTACATCGGCATCAGCCTCATCGTGCTGACCTTCGCGTCGTTTCAGATCATGCTCGACCGCGGTGAGGATGATGATTGGTTCTCCTCCAATTTCATTCGCACTTTCGCCGCGCTGGCTGTGACGGGTCTGTGTGGGGCGATCGGCTGGCTGCTGTACGCACAAAAGCCGGTAGTCGACCTGCGGGTGCTGAAAGACCGGAATTTCGCACTGGGTTGTGGCGCGATTGCCTGCTTTGCCGGCATCCTCTATGGCAGCGCGATCCTGATACCGCAGCTGGCACAACAGCATCTCGGTTACACGGCAACGCTTGCGGGACTGGTCTTGAGCCCGGGCGCGCTGGTCATCATTTTTCTCATTCCATTCATCGTCCAGATCATGCCGCGCATGCAGACCCGTTACCTGCTCGGCATGGGCTTCTTCCTGATGGGCTGCGGCCTGCTTTACTCGCGCAACATCACGCCGAACATCAGCTTCTGGCATCTGGTCATATTGCGCGCCTCGCAGGCGGCGCCGTTGGCCTTCCTGTTCGTGCCGGCAAGCGTGCTCGCCTATCAAACCGTGCCGCAACGTCTGCAGGGCGATGCGGCCGCGCTCTTCACGATGTTCCGTAACGTCGCCGGCTCAGTGGGCATCTCGCTGGCGACCGCCACCATTACGTCACGCACTCAGACCCACATGGCGTATCTCGGCGCCCATCTCACGCCGTCCGACTGGCGTTACCAGCTGACGATTTCTCAGCTTGCGCAGGCGATCAGGAGCTACAGCACATCGATCGGCAGTGCCACGAGCGCGGCAGTGGGTCGAACCTATTCCAATCTGATTGCGCAGGCCGGCCTGCTCGCCTACATGGACGTATTCCTGTACTGCGCCATCATCGCCTTTGCTTTCGTGCCATTTACATTTTTTTTCTCGCCGGTCAAAAAAGCCGGTGGGGGTGAGGGAGGACATTGATGCGTGCCCGACTGCTCTGGGCGATCGCCCTGCTCGGAATCTTGAGCGCCTGCAAGGTGGGACCCAATTTCACACCGCCACAGGAACCGGTGCCTGAACATTTCAGTGGCGCGGCACCCG
>CAZZZU010000119.1:0-12200 GCA_964658805.1 uncultured Steroidobacteraceae bacterium | reverse complement strand
AACAAGGAACTCTATTACAAGGCGCTCCGACGGACGCAAACGACGCTCAAGAACGATGCAGCCGATTGGGAACCATGGATTGGCTTCCTCCTGCGCTGCCTCAAAAAGCAAAAAGATAGCCTCGCGGTCCGGCTACAGCGCGAAAGGTCCGCCCAAGGACAAGACGATGAATTATCCGACCTGTCGCTTCAGGTGCTCAAAGCGTTGATGTCGATGCGCTGGACGCCGCCGGTCGCGCCGAGCTGCCGCGCAGAGAAGTCTGGACGTCATGCGTCACCAGCAGGCGTTTGTCTCCGACATCCAAGCCCGCGCCGCGCGTTTTATGGACACCGCCGCCTTGTTCCAGGCGCTGGGCAGATCGATCACGCCGGCCAGCGGTCAGTGAGTCTCAAGAGTTCCGCGGCTGCTCGGCGATATATCGCGATATCTTCAGGCGCTCGCCCAAGAGGCCGCGCGGGCGAACTACCACCGTCGCCGCGAGCAATACACCGATCGCCACGATCCGCAGCGCGGCAGCGCGCGCCTGCTCTTCCGGTGGAAATAGTGTGTTGTTCAGAAGTCCGGTCGCGCTCCATATTGCGGCGACCAGTCCGGCGCCGAGCAGGGCGCCGAAGTTGTTTCCGGATCCGCCGATGATCAGCATGGTCCAGATCTGGAAGGTCAGGGCGGCCTCGAAGTTCTCAGGGGCGACGAACCCAATCAGATGCGCCTGCAACGCGCCTGACAGACCCATGATCGCTCCGCCGATCGTGAAGGCCTGCAGCCGATAGCGCGAGGCGCTCTTGCCGAGCGCGCGCGCGGCGCGTTCGTCCTCCCGCACGGCGCGCAGCACGCGCCCCCACGGGCTGCGAACCAGTCTCTCGAGCGCGACCAGCAGCGCGACGACCAACACGCCGACCAGAAGTAGATTGGCGAGCGCGAACAGCAGCGGTCGATCCGCGAAGCTCTCGAAGGGCCGCGGAATGAAACTGATACCGAAGGAGCCTCCGGTCAGATGCTGCGCGTTGCGCAAGATGACCTGCACGAACACCGCGACGCCAAAGGTCGTGATCGCAAGGTAGTCTGCCCGCAACCGCAACGTTGCCGCGCCCACCAAGGCGGAAGCGCCGCCCGACACAACCATCGCGCCCAGCCAGCCGATTCCGATGGGCCACGCGAATCCACCCAGTCGCCCGTCGAGCGGCGCTGTGGTCAACAACGCCGAAGTGTAGGCGCCGATCGCCACGAAGCCGGCAACCCCGACATTGAAAAGGCCCAACTGTCCCCACTGCAAGTTGAGTCCGAGGCAGGCGGTACCGCTGACGAGCGCCATGGTCAGGAAAACGCTCGCATACGTCATCATACCCATCGGTCCCGGCATCACGCGGGCCGCCCAAAGAGTCCGGTTGGACGCACCAGTAACACCGCGATGACCACCGTAAACGCCACCGCTGCACGCCACTCTGCGCCGATCCACTGCACGGTCGCGGCTTCGGCAAGCCCGACCACGAGACCACCGATCAATGCGCCCGGCACGCTGCCGATGCCGCCGACTATGGCGGCGGCGAACAGTGGCAACAACAGTTCCGCGCCCATCGACGGCCTTATCTGCACGATGAGCCCGAGCATCACGCCCGCGGCGCAGGCGAGTGCGCCGCCGATGAACCAGGTCAGCCGAATCACCCGAGCCACATCGATGCCGACGACGCGCGCCAGCGATTGATTTTCGCTGACCGCCCGCATGGAGCGACCGATGCTGGTGCGCGATAGCAGCAACTGCAATGCGGCCGCGAACAACGCGCTCAGACACAGCAGTGCAATTTGGTCAGGCGTCACCCGCAGGCCGCCCGGCAGCGGCATGGCAATCTGTAACTCCGTCGTTAGATACGCCTGTCTCGAAGGAAATGCGGCTTCGATCAGCGCGCGCAGAGCCATCGCGGCTCCGAAACTCGCGATCACAGCCGTGATCGATGCGCCGCGGACGCGCAGCGGACGAAACAGCAATGCGTCGAGCGCAATGGCCAACCCACCTGTCAGAAACATGGCGGCGAGCCCCGCGACGACCACGTTCCACCCCACCGACAGGGGACCGATCGGTTCGACCGCGAAGGGCAGCCACGCGCCGAGCACACTGGCCAGCATCAGCGTGAAATAGCAGCCCCAGGAAATGAACTCGCCTTGCGCGAAATTCGCAAAGCGCAGAATCGAGTAGGTCAGCGTGATGCCAACCGCGCCGAGCCCGATGGTTGACCCCACGATCAAGCCGTCGGCGAGAAATTGCAAACTCATGGCGCCGCGACGTCGGCCGCCGTCCGCCCACGGCTGCCACCCAAATAGAGCGCAGCAATGGCAGGATCCGAGGTCAACTCGCGCGTCGCGCCGTCGAGCCGATTGCGGCCTTCAACCAGGATGTACACGCGGTCGGCGATCGCGAGCGCCGCGCGCACATTTTGCTCCACCAGCACGACGCCCACGCCGGATGCGCAAATCTCCGCCAGCTTGCGCAGCAGTTCGCCAACCACTTTGGGCGACAGCCCCGCTGTGGGTTCGTCGAGCAGCAACAACCGAGGCCTGACGATCAATGCGCGCGCCACCGCAAGCATCTGGCGCTGTCCTCCGGACAGTTGACCAGCCTGCAGACGCTGCTGCTGCATCAGCTCCGGAAACAGCGCGGCCACCTCGGCGATGCGGGGGGCGCGCTGCCCGCCGGCCAACACCTGCGCGGCGATTTTCAAGTTATCGGATACCGATAAGGTCGCGAAGACATTGCCGGTTTGCGGCACGAAAGCGACCCCCTGACGAATCAGGAGATGTGCCGGTCGCCGGGTGATGTCCACGCCGTCGAGCAGAACGCGGCCGGCACCGGGCGGAACGATGCCGGCGATGCTCTTGATCAGCGTCGATTTGCCGGCGCCATTCGGTCCCAGAATCGCGACCAGCTCGCCGCGCTGCGCGTTCATCGAGACGGCATTGACGATGGGCAGGCCCGGGTCGTAACCGGCTACCAGGTGTTCGACTTCGAGAAGACGCGTCATGCGGGGCCCAAGTAGGCGTCGATGACGCGTGGATCTGCGATCGCCTCATGAGGCCGGCCTTCGCACAACAGTGCACCGCGGGTCATGACAAATACGTGCCTGCACAGCCGCGCGACCAAATCCATGTTGTGTTCGACGATCAGAAACGTCATACCCCGGCGATTCAACAGCGCAATGCGTTCAATGATGGTATCGAGCAGTGCCGGATTGACGCCCGCCGCGGGCTCATCGAGCAGCACCACCGAAGGTTCCGCCATCAGCACGCGTGCGAGCTCCAGCAGTTTTCGTTGGCCGCCGGAGAGAATTCCGGCCGGGTTATGCGCCAGCTTGTGCAGCGTCATGAATTCCAATATCTCCAGCGCGCGCGCGGCGGCGGCGGTCTCGAGGCGCGCGACGCGCCCCGGCGCCAGCCAATTGGGCCACACGTGTTCACCCAGGTGGTGCTGACAGCCGAGCATGACGTTCTCCAGTACCGTCAACGCAGCAAAGGGTCGCGGAATCTGGAAGGTCCGGCCCAAGCCAGCGGCCAGACGCGCATGCGTGGGCTGCCTCTCGACTGATTCTCCGCGCAATAGGACCCGTCCCGATGTGGGGCGTCGATCACCGGCCAAGATGTCGAACAAGGTGGATTTACCGGCGCCGTTCGGTCCGATCAGACCGGACAGATCGCCGGCGGCGAGGGCCAGCGACACGCCGTCCACCGCGGCCGATCCGCCGAAGCGCATCGATATTCGGTCCGCCCGCAGTATCGGATTGGGAGCCGCCTCGGTGTTCGCGTTCGCCGGAGCATCTCGCATGAGATAAAGTAACGAGCGAGGCGCCCTCCAGCAAGAGGCTTGGCCGCCAATGCACAAGAGACGACACCAATGGATAAAGGCGTTATCACCCGCCGGCTTGCGGCAGGTTCGCTTGCAATGGCGCTGGCTTTTCCCGTTGGTGCGCCGGCCGCCCCCGCCGGTTGTTCGATTACCATCGGCGTGATCCTGGAGCTGACCGGAAGCGCCGGCGAGTATGGGCAGGCTGCCGCCAAGTCAGTGGAGATGGCACTGCGCGATTTGAACGAGGCGGGCGGCGTGCATGGCTGCCGTCTCGTCGCCGACATCGAGGATTCGCAGGGACAGGCGACGGTGGCCATCGATGCCGCCAATCAGTTGGTACAGCTCAAGCGTGTTGCTGTGATCATCGGCACCATCGCTTCCTCAACGACCATTCCGGTGCTGACCTCGGTGGCCGCGCCCGCCAAAGCATTGCTGATCTCGCCCGCCGCCTCGTCGCCGCGTCTCACCGCGCTGTCGCGCGACGGCAAGAGCAACGGCATGTTCCTGCGCACCGTGACCTCGGACGCACTCCAAGGCAGCGTCGCCGCCCAATATGCGCTCGATCACGGGTTCAAGCGTCTTGCGGTGATCCACGTCAACAACGACTTCGGCGTGGGCCTCTACCAGGAGTTCGCGCGCGCCTTCACGGCGCTGGGTGGCAGCGTCGTGTCGCACACCGCGTACGCTGAGCGCCAGGCGAGCTATGCGTCGGAGGTGACGGCGGCGCTGAGCACGCCTGTCGACGGTCTTTACCTGATTTCCACACCGGTGGATGGCGCTGCAATCGCGCGTGCCTGGATATCCCAGGGAGGTGCGCGGCGATTTCTGTTGAACGACGGCATGAACAGCAACGCGTTCATCGGTAGCGTCGGTGCGAAGTATCTCAATGACGCCTATGGCACTTCCTCGGGCACGAGTGTCAGCGCCTCGACCCGCTACTTCAGCGACCACTACCCGGCCTTCGCGCATCTCGATCCCGGCAGTCCCGCTGCCGACCGCGCCTACGATGCAGGCGTCATCGCCGGGCTCGCGATGGCGGCCGCCGATGGTGCCCAGTCCACGTCGATCCGTGCCGCGATCGCCAAAGTGACGGATCCCAAAGGAGCCGTGGTCCACGCCGGCAAGGAAGAATTCGCCCGGGCGCTGGCACTGATCCGTGACGGCAAGACGATTCGGTATGAGGGTGTCATAGGTCCGGTGGCCTTCGATGCGATGGGAGACATTTCCGGTCCTTTCCGGTTGTGGCGCATCACGAACGGAGTGGTCACCACCGTAGGTGAGATGAGTGTCGAGGATGTGGCCCTGCTCAAGGCCAGGATCGGCGGATGATGCGCCCGGATCGCCAGCGGATCGCACCGGATCTAGAGATCAGCCGCATCGTCACCGGCCTCTGGCAAGTAGCCGACATGGAACGCGACGGTAAGCGGCTCGATCCGGAGATCGCTTCGGACGCGATGCTCGACTACGCACGCGCCGGCTTCGACAGCTTCGACATGGCCGATCACTACGGCAGCGCGGAGCTCATCAGCGGCCGATTTCTCGCGCGTGTGCGCGCGGGCGAGCTGAATGGCGCCGGCGCGCAGGTATTCACCAAATGGTGCCCAACGCCCGGCCCCATGACCCGCCAGATCGTGCGCGCAGGCGTCGAGCGCAGCCGCGAGCGGCTCGGCGTCGAGGCGATCGATCTGCTGCAATTTCATTGGTGGAGTTTCGATCACCCGAGTTATTTCGAGGCCCTTTCGGAGCTCGCGCAATTGCAACGCGACGGGGTCATCCGCCATATCGGCCTGACTAATTTCGATACCGCGCATCTGCGCCTGGCGGTGAAACACGGCATTCCGATCGCCACCAACCAGGTGTCGTTCTCGGTGTTGGACCGGCGCGCCGCACAGGAGATGAGCGCCTTCTGCCTGGCGCACAACATTCGACTGCTCGCCTACGGCACCTTGGGCGGCGGACTGATCTCCGGGCAATGGCTGGGACAGGCCGAGCCGGACGCCGGGAAAATTGCTGATTGGAGCAAGATGAAATACAGGCGCTTCATCGATGCCATCGGCGGCTGGGCCGTTTTGCAGCGGATACTTCAGGCCCTCGATCACATCGCGCAGCGGCATCGTGTGTCCATCGCGAATGTCGCCACCCGCTGGGTGCTCGAACATCCAGCGGTGGCCGCGGTGATCGTCGGCGCACGGTTGGGAGAGCGCGAGCATCGCGCCGACAATCTCGCCTTGTTTTCGTTCGCGCTGGACGCTCAAGATCGCGCGATGCTCGATGCAGCATTGGCCGAGGCAACGCCGCTCAAGGGCGATTGCGGCGACGAATATCGCAAACCGCCCTTCTTGACGGCTTCGGGCGACTTGAGCCATCACTTGGAATCGATGCCGCGGGCGTTTGCGGCGCTATCTGTCGCGGGCAAGCCCGGCCGCCTGCAGGTGTCGACGGGCAGTGTATGGGAGAGCATCTGCGGCTACAGCCGCGCGGTACGCATCGGTGACCGGGTGCTGGTCAGCGGCACCACCGCCACCAATGGTTTGGGGGATGTCGTCTGCGCCGGCGATCCCGCCGGGCAAACCGTCTTCATCCTGGACAAGATCGCCGCCAGTCTCGCGGCCGTGGGCGGCCGGTTGAGCGACGTCATCCGCACGCGCATTTATCTGCAGGACGCCAATGATTGGGAGGCGGTAGCACAGATCCACGGCCGCTATTTCGGCGACATCCGCCCGGCCAACACCTTGATCGAGGTGTCGCGGCTGGTGGGCGACTACCTGGTCGAAATCGAGGCCGAGGCGCTGATCGAACCCGCATAAACGCATCAGGGCGTCGCGCCCTCGCCGAGATAGGTGCGAAAATATTCGGCCAATTTGCGATAGGCAAAACGGGTCTGCGCGAGGCCTTCGGTATCCCAACCGTGAGGCGAATTCGGCAACACCACGAGATCGACATCGCCACCCTGCAAGATGAGCCGCTGCGTCAAACTGATGGAGTCCTTGAAGAGCACGACGTCGTCCTTCATGCCATGAATGATCAGCAGATGGTCCTGCAGTCCGCCGGACTGCAAGAACGCCGAGGATGCGGCGTACTGCTGCCGATGGTCCTGGGGCGCCATCATCGTACGCATCTCGCCGGTTTCGGCGTGGTACAAGCTGGTGGCCGGCGCGCCGGCGACACCGGCCCGATACACACCGGGCTTCTTGAACAGCGACATGGTCGTCAGCAACCCGCCGTAGCTGCTGCCCCAGATGCCGACTCGCTGCGCATCGACGAAGCCCTGGCCGATCAGATACTGGACTCCGCTGTACAAGTCCTCGACATCGACGCCGCCGTAGTCCTCGCCGATCCGCTGGCGAAAGGCCTTGCCGTACCCCGAACTGCCGCTGATGTCGACGTTCATGATCACGTAGCCTTGCTGCGCGAGGTACTGATCGATTCCCCAGGTCGGGTGATAAATGCGTCCGCCCCAGCGGTTGTGTACCGTGTTGCTGTACACCGATCCCAAAATCGCCGGATATTTCCTGGCCGGATTGAAATCCGGCGGCAGCGTCAGCCTTGCATGCAGCAATGTGCCGTCATGGACGTTCGGAAAGGAGACATAGCGGGCGGCGACCCAGCGGTAGTCGCTGAACTCTGCCAACGGCGAATGCGTGACCTGCCGCGCCGCCCCGGCCTCATTCGATGCAAGCAGATACAGATCGGGCGGCGTCACGTCGTTCGAGAAAAGGTCCGCCACCCAGCGGCCGTCGGGCGAAAGCAGCGGATCGTGATTGCCGGCCGCCGCGCTCAGGCGCCGCGGGGCGCCGCCGCGCAGCGGCATGCGGAATAGCTGCCGCTCTTCGGGATTGCTGGGATTGGCGATGAAGAACACGGCCGCTGCGCGCCTGGATACAGCCGCCGAAAATACCGCCCAAGCGCCGCGGGAAAGCCGCTTCGGCGCACCGCCGCGCAACGGTTGGTAGTACAGATGGTAGTCATTGTCGCGGTCGGAGATGAAATACACGCCCTTGGCGTCGGGCGCCCAATCGGCCCACCATTCGGCAGTGACGTTCTTCGGATCGACCTCGCGCACCAGCAGCATGGAACGTCCGGTCGACGGATCCACCGTGAACAGGCGCCGATCCTTGATGTACAGATCACTCGTGTCGACCAGCAGCGCTTTTCCATCCGGCGAGAACGCGACCGAGAAAATCTGACCGAACGGCGCGGCGCCCAGATCGGCCCACTGCACGGTGCCGCCGGATGCGCTGACGATACCGACACGACGCGACTCGGAAGGCTCGCCCGGGAAGGCACGTTTTACCGCAACCGCGCGGGTTTCATCGGCCAGGTAGTCTGGGATTTGTCGCTCGCGGATCTGGCGCAGGTCGGTTTCGACAAATGCGAGCTGTTGACCATCCGCGGACCAGTAGAGCGACTCGACGATGACACCTTCGAGTCCCGGCGCGTAGAGCTTTTTGGCCATCGGCTTGTCACCCAGCTCGAGCACCCACAGATCACCGGCGGATAGATAGGCGATGCGATTGCTTTTTGGCGCGGCCGCGGCCTCCGACTGCGCGTCGTTCGACTCCGCCAGTCGCTGCGGCGCTTGCCCCGGCGATACTTCGTACAGTTGGCCCTGGAAGCTGAAAATCAAATGACTGCTGTCCGCAGTCCACAACACCGCGGACACGCCGCGATCATTTTCGGCGCGTTCGATCGCAGTCAGCGCATCGATGTCCCCGGCGGGCACCGGCCGTCCCGACGCCGGCGGCCGCGGCATTGGCCGCCGCGGCATCTGCGTGACGCGCACCGGCCGGGCGGAATTCACATCGGTCATCCAGACGTCATAGAAATTGCCGCCGTCATCGTTCCACAAAAAAGCCAGGTGTCGGCTGTCGGGCGACCAGGTCGGCGCGGCCGGCGACGTGCCGATCACCCAAGGCAGGCTGTAGAGGCGCTCGATCGACAGTTTCCGAGGAGCGCCGTCGGCGCCTGCCGTCAGGGTCACGGACAGCAAAACCAAGGCGTGGAGTAAACGGCGCAAGCTCAGCTCCGATCGGTGGCGATAGCCCGAATTCTATGCCAAGCGGCCGGCGCGAAATTCTCGGTAGATCTGTGCCACGGTGGGGTCGGCGTCCGCTTCCGCCGTGAAAACCGCCAACCACCCCAACGTCAACGACGCGGCGGCAGCTATTGCAAGGAGACGAGTTGGCATGACACGGCGCGGTCCTAGCGACTCACCAACACGATTTTTCCGGCGCCGCCACGTTGCGCCAATGCATGCGCCTCGGCCGCCGCCCGTAACGGCATATGACGGCTGATCGGCAGCACGAACTTGCGATCGCGGACATCATCGGCAAACTCCCGAAGCTTGGAGGCATCGGGTCGGGCGAACACGCGAGTGACCGTGACCGCCGGGTATTTGGCAGCAATGCCCTCGGGCAGTACCGACGCATACCCAAAAGAGCCGCCGTCTTTCAGCGCCGCGAACAAGGCAGCCGCGCTCTCGCCGCCGACAGTGTCTGCGACCGCGTCGACCTTTGCGATTGCGCTGATGGCGGACAGATCGTCGATGGCAAGGGTCTGCACCCCGAGCACCGCGGCCTCTGGACACTGCGACGCCCGAACGCCGGCAATGACTTGAAGACCCAGCTTCTTTGCCGTGTGGACGGCGGCCCGCCCGACGCTGCCAAGCGCACCGGTGACGATGATCGATTGCCCTGGTTGAGCGCGCGCCGCCAGCCGCACGAGTTGCTCGCCGGTCAGGGAGACCAACGGAATTGCGGCGGAATCGACGAGGTCGCAGCCGTCCGGTAGATGCGTAAGCACCGCAGCATCGACCACCACGAGTTCCGCGTAGGCGGCGTCGGTCAGGGCCAGCACTCGATCGCCGGGCTTGAAGGTATGTACGTTGCGGCCTACGGCGCGCACGATGCCGCTGACGTCTTTCCCCAGGATGGCGGGCAACGTGAGCGGAAAGTCCTTCTGCCTCGCACCCGAGCGTACCTTCCAGTCGATCGGGTTGACACTGGTGGCCGCCGCTTCGATCAACACCGACCCGTCGCCGAGCACGGGATCGGGCACATCGAGATCGAAGCGGAGATTTTCCGGTCCACCGTATTCATACAGTCGGATAGCTTGCATGTGTTTCTTCCCGCAATGCGCGGCCTTTGCCGCGAGTATTCAGTTCATCTTCATGCCAGGCATGGCTGCATGATCCATATTGTCATGTCCTTGGTCATCATCGTCGACAGACCAGATGCGCGTTGGATCTTTTTCATTGGGGTAGACATGCACCATCCAGCCAAATATGTGTTTGTGAAAGATTCCGCCCGCCGCTTCGCAATCCTGTCGTGTGGTGATCGAACCGAGCAAGCCGAATTTCGCGTCAGGCCCGAAATAGAGAGCCTTCTGGTGAGGGGGCGCCTTGCAGAAATTTATATGTTGATGCCAGCGCGCGATGCTCAACGGAATGCGTTCATTCAGTTCGGTCTCATCGGCACCGACTGCGTCGGTGTACATGACACCGACGAGTTGATACCCGCCATCCGGAGTCTTGCGATATAACAACGAGGTGGGTTTTGTGACATCAAAATGCGATCGCGCATCGATGGCGGCGTCATAGTTGGTGAAATGATATTGCGGCTGCGGTACGTCAGGAAGGAAGATCTGATAGCCGTCTGCCAACGCCTTGCGATAGTCCAGGTACGGCGCCATGGCCGCCTTGGCGGCCGCTATCGTCGCCTTCGCTTTTTCCTGATCTTCCGGCTGCAGAGGCCTCAACGTCGTCAAATACATATGGCCTTCCATGCCGGTCATGTCGTGTGAGTGCACGGAGGTCATGGTGACTAACGCGCCGACCACTAACCCAATTGAAGCCAACAATGCTTTCCCGCCCGTTGAATGCGAACGTTTCTGCACGCCACCACTCCAGTTTTCTCCGGTACGACATTTATATTACGCTTCGTCCAGAAGCATCGGCGCTCAATGGAGCAGACCAAGCCGCTGCGTCGCCAAAAAGCGCTTTGCTTCACCGTATTACCGCCCGGATTGAGCGGTTGAAATTCCGGGAATGCTCGAGATCGGTGGATTAAATTTATGATATGGACTCGACCGTCGCTGCGGCACGAGCCGCTTGTCGCGCGGACGCCGGAGCTTGTCATTTGATAATCGATTCACCCCGGAGCGGAACGTGAGTACTGCACGTTCGCAACAGATCACGGATCTGTTTCATGGCGCCTTGGAGCTCGATGGGCCAGCGCGGCCGGCGTTCGTTGAAAGGATGTGTGGGCATGATCAGGCGTTGCTACTGGAGATCGAGTCGTTGCTCGCGGCGCACGACCAGGCCAGTCACTTCCTGACGACGCCCGCCGCGGGTCTGCGCATGTTCGATACGCCGACCGGGATCGGTCATCAGGTCGGTGAAGAGATCGGACCGTATCGTCTCGTTCGTGAGTTGGGCGCGGGTGGAATGGGGCAGGTTTGGCTGGCTGAACAGACCGAGCCGCTGCGTCGCCAGGTCGCCATCAAGGTGATTCGCGCCGGCTTCCACGATCGACATGTCTTGGAGCGGTTCCTATCGGAGCGCCAGTCGCTGGCGCTGATGAACCATCCGACGATCGCGCGGATCTTCGAAGCCGGCGCGACAACACAAGGCAAGCCCTACCTGGTCATGGAGTACGTGGACGGGTCTCCGATTACGGAATATTGCAATCACCATGCGTTGTCTATCGCGGCACGTCTCGCGCTTTTCCGTCAAGTGTGCGATGGCGTACAACACGCACACCAGAAGGCCATCATTCACCGCGATCTCAAGCCGTCCAACATCCTGGTCACGGAGGTAGACGGCGAGCCGATCCCACACATCATCGACTTCGGCGTGGCCAAGGGGCTCGCCTTGCCCGAGGGCGGCAAGATGCTGACCGAGGTCGGCATGTTGATCGGCACCGCGGGCTATATGAGTCCGGAGCAATCGGGCCTCAACTCCTACGATGTCGATACGCGCACGGATGTGTATTCGCTCGGCGTCATATTTTATGAATTGTTGGTGGGCGCGCTGCCCTTCGACCCGCCAAAGGATCGATCCTTTAGGGCGTTGCATCGGGCGGCGCAGACCGAGGCGCGCAAGCCGAGCGTCAAGCTGCGCACTGCGGCGGCGCAGTCCGCCGAGGTGGCGCGCGCGCGCGGCACGGACGTCGCGCCGTTGTTGCGGCAGCTGCGCGGCGATCTGGACAGCATCGCGCTCAAGGCGCTGGAAATCGACCCGCGCAGGCGTTACGCCACGCCCTTGGAATTCGCCGCCGACATCGAGAAATATCTGCGCAACGAGCCCGTGTCCGCTCACCCCCCGAGCCTTGCCTACCGGGCGCGAAAGTATCTGCGGCGTCACTGGGCC
>CAZZZU010000118.1:11726-12594 GCA_964658805.1 uncultured Steroidobacteraceae bacterium | reverse complement strand
TATGTGGAGCCGGTGTCGGATGGCGAAGTAACGACCAACGAGGCG
Organism: uncultured Steroidobacteraceae bacterium; assembly: GCA_964658805.1. Taxonomy (GTDB): domain Bacteria; phylum Pseudomonadota; class Gammaproteobacteria; order Steroidobacterales; family Steroidobacteraceae; genus Bog-1198. The sequence continues at coordinate 12,549 of CAZZZU010000118.1, read as the reverse complement.
CCGCCGCCGTTGCCTGAATACGATCAGCCGCCGTGCCCGGACGACGGCTATTTGTGGACGCCTGGCTATTGGGGCTGGGGCGGTGGCGGTTATTACTGGGTGCCGGGCACCTGGGTGCAGCCGCCGCAAGTGGGCGTGTTGTGGACGCCGCCGTATTGGGGCTTCGTCGGCGGGGTTTATGCATTCCACAGTGGCTACTGGGGTCCGCACGTGGGCTTTTATGGTGGCGTGAACTACGGCTTTGGCTATGTCGGCGTCGGCTATGCCGGCGGTCGCTGGGATGGCGATCGCTTCGCGTACAACCGGTCCGTGACCAATGTGTCGGTCACCAATGTGCGCGTCTACAACGAGACGGTGGTCAACAACGTCACGGTCAACCGGGTGAGTTACAACGGCGGTCCGAACGGGGTGCGTGCGGCACCGACCGAACGCGAGCGGGTGGCCCTGTCCGAGCAGCACGTCTCGGCGACCAACCAGCAGCGGCAACATTTTCAGGAGGCGGCGCGTAATCCCGCGCTTGAGGCGCGGGCGAATGGCGGGCATCCGGCCGTTGCGGCGACCGCACGGCCGGCGTCCTTCAGTGGTCCGGGCGTAGTGGGTGCCCGGGGAGCCGCGCCCAATATGCAGCGCGGTGGACCGAATGCCGCAGGTGGCCCGAACGCGGGTGGTGTGCAGCCGGGTAATCCGAACGCGGCTAGGGGTGGTGCACCTTACGGCAATCCCAACCAGGCTAGACCCAATGGGGCGCCGGGCCAGGGTATCGCCGGTCAACCGCGACCGAACGGTGTGCCCGGCCAGGGGTATGCCGGCCAACCGCGGCCAA
>CAZZZU010000118.1:0-11716 GCA_964658805.1 uncultured Steroidobacteraceae bacterium | reverse complement strand
ACGGCTCGCCGAACGGCGCGCAGCGACCCGCGCCGAATAATGCCAGGCCGACCCCGCCGCCGCCGCCGCAGAAGCAGCAGGCGCAACGCAGAGAGCCGCGCGAGAAAGACAAGCCTTGAGACGCGGCGGCCGGGGCGTCCCGGCTGTTGCGTGGCCGGCTAGCGCATGTCGTGAACAACCGGCAGCTCGACGAAGCTGCCCATCTTGCCGCCTTCGAATACCTTGATCGTGGCTTTTTTGTAGTCGCCTGCCTGCGCGAAGAAAATGTTTTGCACGAAGGTTTGCGGATTTCGGTCGTAGAGCGGAAACCAGCTCGATTGCACCTGCACCATGATCCGGTGCCCGGGCAGGAAAACGTGATTCGCGGTAGGTAGGGCAAAGCGAATCACCTGCTTCTGATCGGCCGCGAATGCTTTTGGCATGCTCAGTGAGTCGCGATAACGACCGCGCATGATGTCCGCTGCAATCATGAGTTGGTAACCGCCCAACTTCGGTTCACGGCCGACCTCATCGGGATATACATCGATGAGCTTGACCACGAAATCAGCGTCGCTGCCGCTGGTGGAGGCCACCAGATTGGCAATCGGCTCGCCGCTGATCTTGAGAGGCTGAGTCAACGCAGGGGTTGCGAAGCTGAGCACGTCGGTACGTGATGCCGCATCGCGCTGATCGCTGACCAGCCAGGTCTGCCAGGACTTGGCGCCGTCGTCGCCTTCGATGTGAATGGGCCGTGGCAAATACGGCACGGGCTTGGCCGGATCGGAGACGTAGGCATCGACACCGGCGGCGCCGGGCGAATCCAGGGAGAGTCCACCTGACGGCGCAAGGTACGCCTTCTGCTGTTGAATGCGGCAGTCGGCGTCGCAGCCGCTCGGCCAGGTTCGCAGGCTGCGCCATTCGTTGGTGCCGGTTTCGAAGGCGGTGACTGGGGCGATATCGAGCGGCGGCGCATCATCTTTCAAATAGTGATCGAAAAACGACCGCACCAGGTGTTTGCGAAAATAGGCGGCGGTGTCGCTGCCGAAACGGATGTCGCCGATCGCACTGCCGTCGAGTCGCTGCTGATGATGGAACCACGGCCCGATCACGAGATAGAGCGACGGCATATCGGGATGCGCTGCCTTGAGCGCTTTATACAGCGCAATATTGCCGTAGATGTCCTCCTGGTCCCAGAGCGAGTGCACCAGCATGGTGGGGACGGTGACACCTTGCTGGACCAGAATCTTGTCGAGCGCCTGGCTCTGCCAAAATTCGTCATAGGCAGGGTGCTGCATGAGCTTTGCGGCAAAACCCACCTGTTCCAGTCCATGTCGCTGCGCCATGTCGGACGCCGATCCTGCGCTCAGCCACGTGTCGTAGTCATCGTAGTGGTCGGACCACCAGCGCACGGAACTGCCGCGAGTGGCTTCCTGGTCGTGTGCATACTCGAGGCTGCTCTGGCGGAAAGCACCGTTGTGGAACCAGTCATCGCCGCGCCAACCATCGACCATGGCGTTGATCGGAATGGCTGCGCGCAATGCCGGATGCGGATGCACCAGCGCCATCAGAGCGGTGAAGCCGTCGTAGGAAATGCCCAGGATGCCGACCTTGCCGTTGGTCTCCGGGATGTTCTTGATGAGCCAGTCGATGCTGTCGTAGGTATCGGTGGAATGATCTACCTGGGTAGGGTTCAAGGGGCCGATGAGCGGCCGTGTCATCACGTAATCGCCTTCCGAACCGTACTTGCCGCGCACATCCTGCATCACGCGGATGTAGCCGCTCTTAAGTATGGCGTCGTCTGCGACATCGTTGCTGGCCAGCAGTGTCTCGAGATTGGCGCTGGCATTCCCGCCGATGCGTGAGCTCGCTCCATAGGGCGTGCGACTCATCAAAATGGGCGCGCGGCGCGCATTGCGGGGAGCGATGATCAGCGTCTTGAGTTGCACGCCGTCGCGCATGGGTATCATGACCTCGCGGATGAGGTAATCGTAGCGCTCGACCCGCGGCACGAACGCCGCCGGCGACTCGTTCGGCAGGCCATCGGCGGCAAATGCCATCCCGCAAGCCGGCAGCGACGCAAACAGGAAAAGCACCGCGCGCTTGAGCAAATTCGTCATCGATAAACCTCGTTAACATATATCAGCGCGAGTGCGCAGCTGAAGTTTGCGTGATCAAATCGCGCTCCGCAACGCGCTGCTTGCCGTTGCGTTTGCGATGAGCGCATGATGAGTTGCGCGAAAAATGCTGGTCGAACACGAGGAGTGTTAACGATGGGCTCACTGGCAGTGACGGTTTCGGAAGGGATTGCGACGCTCGCCATTCAGCGCGCCCCGTGCAACGCGATCGACGTCGGCATCATCCGTGCCATGCATCTGGCACTCGATCAGATTCAGAAAGGCGAACTGGGTGCGAAGGCCGTGGTCATCACCGGCAGCGAGGCGGTGTTTTGCAGCGGCCTCGATCTGCACTCGATCGATCTGAGAACGCAGGAAGCCCGCCAGCGGGCTCACTTTGAGATGCGTCGCTTCATGGACCCCCTGATTCTTCGCCTGAGCGGATTTCGCTTCCCCATCGTGGCCGCAGTCAACGGCGTGGCCGCCGGCGCGGGCATGAGTCTGGCGTTGGCGAGCGACATCATCGTCGCTGCCGACACGGCTGCTTTTCTGCCGTCGTTCGCCCGTCTCGGCATGGTTCCGGATGCCGGGATTACTTTCAATCTTGCGCGGCGTATTGGTGGCGGCCGCGCGCTATCTTCTTTGTTGCTGGCCGAGAAAATCGAGGCCAAGACGGCGCTGGATTGGGGCTTGGTCTACCAGGTCGTGCCGGCGGCTGACCTCCCGGCCAAAGCGCGCTGCGTGGCGATGAAGCTCGCAACCGGGCCGGGTGCAGTGCTGTCTCAGATTCGTGCGCTGCACGCGTCGACGTTCGACAACACCCTGCAGGAACAATTGCGGGCCGAGCGCAGCGCGCAGGAAATGACCTTGGAAAGCCATGACTGCGTGGAGGGCGTGCGGGCATTTTTCGAGAAGCGCGAGCCCAATTTCTCGGCCCACTGAGGTTTGGGTTATGACGGCGAGTTCAAAGAGCGCGCTCCGCTCAGATAACGACTTCCCGGTAGAAAAAAACGCAGCGGTAGATCGGCGCCCTTGGTGATGCCGATACGCACGCTGGTGCCGATGCGCGTGACGCGATAGCCGTCGCTGCCCAGCCATAGCTGCGGATCGGCGCAGAGATCCACCCCATCGAAGCGCCGGTCCACGCCGAAAGCCGCACAGAGCCGCCCCGGCCCACGCACCACATCCGCTTCCCGTACGTGCTCGCGCATATGGCGCATCAGTGCAAGGCCGAGCAGCGGCTCGGCAGCGCGCAGCAACACGCCGCATCCCACACCCGCCGGACCCGACGCGACGTTCAGCATGTAAGAGGTGCCGTAGCACAAATATACATACGCATGACCGCGGCCCAGAAAGAGCGAGCGGTTGCGGTCGGTCATGCCGCGATAGGCATGACAGGCCGGGTCTCCGGGCAGATAGGCTTCGGTTTCCACGATGCGCGCCGTGAGCATGTCGTCGCCGCGTTGACGTACCAGCACTTTGCCGAGCAGGTAACGCGCGAGCCTGACGGCGTCCGCGGGCAGTCGGGTGCGATCGAGGCGCTGCGTCGCGCGCATGCTCGCGACGTCGGTGATAGCCTGTGGGGACATCATGCGGATATCTTACCCGGCAGCGGTGCCCATCCTGTTGCAGACGATTGCGATGCTTTCCTTTCAGGCGGGTGCTGCCTTGGCCAAGGGGCTGTTCCCGCTCGTGGGAGCCGCCGGCACCACCGCGCTGCGCTTGAGTCTTGCAGCGTTGCTGCTGAGCGTGCTGTGGCGGCCATGGCGTATGCGCTTCACGATGCGTGAAGGGCGCGTGATTCTGGTCTATGGCATCGCCATGGGCTGCATGAACCTGCTGTTTTATTCTTCGCTGGAACGCATTCCGCTCGGCATCGCGGTGGCGCTGGAATTCACCGGTCCACTGGCCGTGGCAATGGCTGCGTCGCGTAAGCCGGTCGATTTTTTCTGGATTCTGCTGACCGCAGCAGCGTTGCTGGCGTTGCTGCCGTTGCGCACCAGCGTCGGTCCGCAGGCGCTGGCACCGAGCGGCATTCTCATGGCATTGGGAGCCGGCGCCTGCTGGGCCTTGTATATTCTCACGGGCCGGCGCGCGGGCGCTTCGCACGGCGGGCAGACCACGGCCATCGGTGTTCTGATCGCGACCTGCATCATTTTGCCGGTGGGTCTCGCGCAAAATGGTCTGCAATTGTTCGCGCCTGCGCTGCTGCCAACGGCGCTCGGCATGGCAGTCTTGTCGAGTGCGCTGCCCTATTCTCTGGAAATGTATGCGATGCCGCGCATTCCGACGCTCACCTTTGGCGTGATGATGAGTGGTGACCCGGCGCTGGCTGCACTCGCGGGCTGGGTCTTCCTGGCAGAGCGTTTGACTTGGATACAGTGGCTCGCCGTCATCGGCATCGTGGTCGCTTCCGCCGGCAGTGCGGCCACCGGCCGCGCGAGTGCCAAGGAAGCGCTGATCAGCTGATCAAGGCGATGGCTGCGTAGAGCACACCGGCGCCCAGCAGCGTCATGGCCGTGGTCAGGAACTTCGGATGCGCATGGTAGCTCTCGGGGATGAGGTCGCTGGCGCCGATGTACAGGAAAAACCCGGCAAACAATGCGAGTGCGCTGCCGAACGCCCGATCCGGTAACGTAAAAAAACTGGTCGATGCGATGCCGGCAACGGGCGCCAGTGCATCGATGAACAACCAGCGTAATGCCTGGCGACGCTCGCCACGCGCCCGCAGCATCACGTTCATGGTATTGATGCCGTCGGAGAAATCATGGGTGAGCACGGCAATGGCCACGATGACGCCGACGCTGCGTGAAGTCTGGAACGCGACGCCCACCGCGATGCCGTCGAGCAAGCTGTGAATGCAGAGGATCGCCGCGACGAAGGGGCCGCGCTGCGCACCGTCGCCGTGAAACAGTAAAACCCGGTCGAGAATCAGATATAGCAAGAAACCCGCCGCGGTCCAGGTCAACAGGCTGGAAGCGGACTGCAGCCGTGCGCCCAAATCAATGGCTTCGGGCAGCAGGTCGAAGAAAGCCACGCCGATCACCGCGCCGGCACTGAATCCCAGCACCAGGTGCAACTTGTCACGCAGCTTCAAGGCCAGCAGGCCGCCCGCCAAGGTACTGAGGAACGCCGCGGCGGCGATGCTTACGAGAAACACGATGGTATATTGTTCGCTATGGCTTACGACACCTATCATAAACGTAAAATCGGCAAGCACGTGCTCAAGCCTGAAACCCAGATGATGGGCTTCGGGTTCGATCCGAGTTTGTCTGAAGGCGCGCTCAAACCACCGATCTTTCTGACCTCCACGTTCGTTTTCAAAACGGCGCAGGACGGCAAAGATTTTTTCGACTACAGCGCCGGTCGACGCGAGCCGTTGGCGGGGCAGGCCGCGGGTCTGGTGTACTCGCGTTTCAACAATCCGAATCTCGAGGTCCTCGAGGATCGCCTTGCCCTGTGGGAAGAGGGTGAAGCGGCAGCGGTCTTTTCGAGCGGCATGTCCGCCATATCGACTGTGCTCTGGGCGCACGTGCGCCCCGGCGACGTGGTGCTGATGAGCCAGCCTTTGTATGGCGGCACAGAGACCCTGATCTACAACACACTGCCTGCATTCGGCGTGCGCGCGGTCGGCTTCATGCTGGGTCACGATCGTGCGGCGGTGATGGCTGCAGCCGAGGAGGCCTCCGCGCTGGCCGCGCAGAGCGGCGGGCGAGTGTGCCTCATCCTGTGCGAGACACCGGCCAATCCCACCAACACCATCGTGGATCTCGCGTTGATGCGCGAAGTGTCCGAAATGATCGGCAAGCGTCAGGAAGGCGGCCGCCCACCGGTGGCAGTGGACAATACCTTCCTGGGGCCGGTGTTCCAGAGGCCATTGGAGTTTGGCGCCGATATCGTCATGTATTCGCTCACCAAGTATGTCGGCGGGCATTCTGATCTGGTCGCCGGCGGCGTGATCGGATCACGCGCAACCGTAGGACCGATCAAACGGTTGCGCGGCGCGCTCGGCACGCAGCTCGATCCGAACACGGCCTGGATGATCATGCGCTCGATGGAGACGCTGTCGCTGCGCATGCATCGCTCCGCACAGAACGCGGCGCTGGTCGCTGATTACCTGCGGAATCATCCGAAGATCGCCACCGTGAATTATCTCGGTTTTCTGGCGCCCGAAGATCCGCGTTCCGTGGTCTTCAAACGGCAGTGCGAAAGCGCTGGGTCGACTTTCGGCTTTGCCGTAAAGGGAGGTGAGGCAGAAGCCTTTCGCCTGCTCGATGCGCTGCAGGTGATCAAGCTGGCGGTGAGTCTCGGCGGCACCGAGACCCTGGCCTCGCATCCGGCCAGCACCACGCACTCGGGCGTTGCCAAGGCGACGCGGGACCGCCTCGGGGTGACCGACGCACTCATCCGTATCTCCGTGGGCATCGAGCACCCGGACGATCTGGTGGCGGATCTCGAAGCGGCACTCGCTACAGTCTAGATAGACTTGGACAGGCCGACGAAGACCCCGCGCCGCGGGCCAAACTGCGGCGCGCCGACGCCGACGCCCGTGCCGTCGCGGATCTCGTAAACCCGGTCGAATGCGTTGATGAGATCGATGCGCGCCGTCAGGGTGCCGAGCGCGTCGCTCAGGTGGAACACATGGCTCACGCCGAAATTGACCTGCGTATAAGAGGCCAGGTGCGCGCCGTTCGGGATCGAGCTGCCGTCCGGCAAAGGTTCATCCGCCCGCAATCCTGTACCGAAAAGAACGTCGCCGCTGAAGCGGGTGTGTTCCCAAACATAGGAAGCGCCGCCGGATGCGGTGACGGTCTGTGCGTGATCCAGATGGATGTAATGTTGCGCGATGTAGGCAAGATCCTCGGCCGCGAAGTTGAACTGCGCCGAGTCGATGTTCTTGCCACGCGCGCTCGACCAGGCCGCACTGAAGTAAGCCGTCAGATCGCCGTAGTTGAAACTGCTGCTGAATTCCGCGCCGTATTGTTTGCCGTACGAATAATTGAATGGCGTCAGAATGATGGGCGCGCCGAACTGCCCCTCGTCGATCAAGTTGTGTGACTGCTTGTAATAACTGTCGAGTCCGAGGGTGATGTGATCGCTGACTTTCTGCTCCACACCGATATCGTAGTAATTGGCTTGTTCCGGCATCGGCGAATCGGCGACCTGCACCGTTGCGGCTGCGGTCGTGTTCACGAATTTGGCGATGGTCTGATTGCCGACGAGCTCGAACGGCGGCGGTGACAAATAGCGCGAATAGCCGGCATGTACGGTGGTACCGGGCAGCGCCACCCAGACGGCGTTGACGCGCGGACTCACCTGGTGAGCCGAGCTGTAGGCGGTGAACTTATCGAAGCGCAGGCCGTAGTTGAGCGTCAACGCAGAAATGATTTTCCACTCATCCTGTAAATAGATGCTTTCGATCCACTCGGTCCTGTCGCCGTTGTCCCCGATGCTCGTGGGGACGTCACTGCTCTGATTACCCAGTTCGTTCAGGGCGATCACCGCAGAAGTCGTCGCGCTCTTGGAATGATCGCTCTGCAAAAATAAACCGCCACGCACGGTATGGGCGTCGTTCAGGTGATAGGCCGCATCAGATTGGAGTGCGTAAGCGACGTTCTGCTTGTAGGCCTGCTGTGCGATGCCGTTGAACAAGACGTCACCCACGGCGTCCGGCACGAAGGTGAGGCTCGAGTAGCGCGCCGTCGCCGAGGTCTGCACGTCAAACGCGCCCTGCGCGTGTTGCCAGCTCACGATGGCAAAGTGATTCAGTTCGCGCTGGTTTTCATTGAGCGCCGCACTCGCATAGGTCGTTTGACCGTCGACGATCAGCGGGCTGCCATCTGCATTGGTAATGCCAGGCAGCCGACCGGCGCGATTCGGTATCTCAAATCTGGACGTGGACGTCGACAGGACGGCGCTCAAGCGGTCGTTTTCCCCGAGAATGTATTCGAAGTAGCCGAAGCCATGGGACTGGGTCGTGTGGTCGTGAATGGGATTCGAGCTGCCGTCCGGCGACTCGATGCCCAGATCGTCGCGCAAAAAGCTGCCTGACACGAAGTAATTCAAATTGCCGGACGAGCCGCCGTAATTGAAGCTCGGCTGAAACTCGCCATGGCTGCCGCCATAGAGCGAAATTGAACCGCCCGGGTCGATCACGCCGCTCTTGGTCTTGAGGTCGATGATGCCGGCAGTGCGCAGACCGTATTCCGCCGGCAGGGCACCCGTGATCAACGTCAATGAGGAGATCAACCGTGGGTCGAGCGCCTGGCCAAAGACGCTGATGCCTTCCGGCAAAACGATGCCGTTCAGGCGGTACTGCAGACCGTTGTGCTCGCCGCGCACGTGAAATTGACCAAAGGAGTCCTGGGCGACGCCGGGCGCCTGCATGACCACCTGATTCAACAACTGGTTGTCGCCGCCCGGCTGCGATTGGATGGCGGCCTCATTGATCACATACGTCGAAGCGCCGGTTTGAGTCTGGATGCCGTTGCGAGCATCGTTCAGGCGCTGCGCAATGACGACCACTTCATCAACGTTCGGGACGTCAGAACTGGCGGGAGGTGCTGCTACCTCAGCCACGGTATCTGCCCAGGCAGGGGCGACGCTCAGGGCGGCAATCAACAACGAAGACGTCGCACTCGCGCGCAGCGCAGCGACTGATGGAAGATGGGACATGAATCGATACTCCTCAAGACAAACACGCTATGCCGCAGCAGACGCTGCAGCCCAAACCGAGAACGTTTAGCGTGCGGCGGGCGGAGCCCGTGATCGAAAGGCGAGGAGCGTCTTATATTGAACAAAAGCCGCGACCGTAGCCGCTTGTGCATCGTCAACGGCAAGCGGCAGTACTGGTGCCGGCATCCCCGAGGTGCCGGCCGGTGCCAGCAGTGGGGCGAAATTCAGGCAGTCGTCGCAGAGCACATGCGAGGAAAGCGGCGCGGCAGACGGATGATGCGAGTAGGCATGCGCCAGACCACCGAGTTGCGCCATGAACAACACAAGCGCAGCAATCACTGCAATGCGAAGTTCCAACCGATGCGGGAGTTTGGGCAAGCAAAAGCCTTAAAGTTGCGCCGCAGAATCGTAGCATCCCCGCCAGCAACAGTGAATGGCTGAACGGCGTCGCGGCGATGTTTGTGAGAAAATTGGGTCAAACCCCGTATTGGCGGATGCGTTGCGCGGGATCTCACGGGCAATCGACGAAAAATTTACGGGGGTGGGGATGGTCATACTGGTTTCACTACGCAGGCTGCGCATGCACAAGGCAGCCTTCGTCTCGGGGAGTCTGCTCGCGTGCGGCATGGCGAGCGCGGACGCCGAACTCGACACCATCGTAGTAACGGCCACCCGTATCGAGCAGTCGAGCCGCGATCTCCCGGTATCCGTCGATCGCATTGATCAGGCCACCATTCAGAACGGCCAAATGATGGTCAATCTCTCCGAGACGCTGCTGACCGTGCCGGGCGTGTCGGCGCAGAGCCGGCAGAACTACGCTCAGGATTTGCAGATTTCACTGCGCGGCTTTGGCGCGCGCTCCAGCTTTGGCGTTCGCGGCGTGCGGCTTTACTCGGATGGCATTCCCGGCACCATGCCGGACGGGCAGGGTCAATTTTCGCAATTCGACCTAGGGTCAGCTGATCACATCGAGGTTTTGCGCGGTCCGTTCTCGGCCTTGTACGGCAACTCATCCGGTGGCGTGATCGCGATCTTCACTCAGGATGCGCCACCCGGCTACCAGGTTGGCGGCGCCGTGGACTACGGTTCGTTCAACACGCAGCGTTACGCCGTGAACACCGGCGGCGACAACGAGGTGGTCAATTACGTCTTCGACGCGAGTCACTTCCAGACCAACGGCTATCGCTTTCATAGTGAGGCGGAACGCAACATCGCCAACACGAAGCTGCGTTTCGAACCCACGCAGGATTCGAAGCTCACGGTGATCGGCAACGTCGTGCAGACGCCCTTCGTGCAGGATCCCCTCGGATTGACCCGTGCGCAGTTGACGTCGGATCGAACCCAGGCGGGCACGAACGCGTTGGCTTACAACACTCGCAAGTCGCTGAGCCAGGAACAACTGGGCATCGTCTACGAGGACAAGTTGACGACGCACGACACGCTGCAGGTGGAAGCGTACACGGGACACCGTGCGACGACCCAATTTCAGGCTATTCCTCAGGCGACCCAGGCTGCCGCGCCACTGTATCCAGGGGCAGTGATCGATCTCGACCGGGCTTTTTACGGTGTGGATGCGCACGTCAGTGATCAGCGCGAGGTGTGGTCGACACCCGTGACGATTACGGCAGGCGTCAGTTACGACGATCTGGCCGAAGCCCGTAAAGGCTATGCCAACTACAACGGGACCCAATTAGGTGTCGAGGGGGCGCTGCGCCGGGACGAGGCGAACCATGTCTATGACTTCGATCAATATCTGCAGGCCCAGTGGGATCCGACTCAGCGCTGGCGGCTGATTGCAGGGGTGCGCAACAATGCCGTGCAGGTCAGCTCGCATGGCCACATTCCCATCTTGGACGGTGCTGACAGCAGCGTGCGTTACAACGCGGTCAATCCCGTGGGCGGCGTGACCTTTCGCGCAACCGAGCAGGTCAATCTCTACGGCTCATACGGCCGAGGCTTCGAGACCCCCACGCTCAACGATCTCGCCTATCGGTCAATCGACGGCAGCCTCCCGGGCCTGAACCTGGCGCTGCGCCCGGCGCGCAGCAACAATTATGAAGTGGGCATCAAGGCGGCCACGGCCTACGTACGCGCCAATCTCGCGGCGTTCTACATCAAGACCGAGGACGAACTGAGCGTTCTGCAAAACTCGGCGGGGCGCACCGTCAACCAGAACATCGGTGAAACCAACCGGCGCGGCCTGGAACTCGCGCTCGATGGCAACTGGGCTGGCGGTTTCACCGGTCGCCTGGCCTATACCTACATTCGTGCTGTCGTCGGGCAGTCGTATTTCGAGTGCATCGCAGCGCCCTGCAGCACGGCGGCGTCGCCCAATAACGTGGTCGTGGGAGCAGGACGGCACCTTCCGGCGGTGCCGCAAAACGCATTATATTTAGGTCTCACTTGGTCCTACGCCCCGCTGGGCTTTTCCACCACTATCGAAACCCAGGCACGGGCGCGAATATACACGGACGATCGGAATTCCGACGCTGCACCCGCTTACTGGGTGGCAAATCTGCGGGCCGGGTTCACCCAAGATACACGGCATTGGCATCTCAGCGAATTCGCCCGCCTTGATAACTTCGCCAATCGGTCATACGTAGGTTCGGTCATCGTGAACGAGACGAACTCCCGCTTTTTCGAACCGGCCCCCGGAAGAACGGCCTACGTTATGTTTGCGGCCAGCGTGAGAAGCCAGACCGACCGATGAGACATTCGTGTGCACCGTGTTGCAGCTGGCGCGTTGAGTACTGTGAGTAGTCAGATTTTAGGTTTCAAATGGGTGGTCAGGGAAGCCGCCTCTTGAGGAGATCAAGATGTTCAGCAAGGGTAAAAGTGTTCTTTTGGCAGTCTGTGTGTTGGGTGCCGCGCTAGCGGGCGCTGCGCCGGCTGTAGCCCAGCATGGTGGCGGGGGCGGAGGACATGGCGGTGGTGGCGGCGGCGGCCAT
>CAZZZU010000117.1:0-12613 GCA_964658805.1 uncultured Steroidobacteraceae bacterium | reverse complement strand
TGTTCCGGTGCGCGTTCGAGCAGGAGGAAGGCCGCTGCTTCGCCGATCGAAATGCCGTCGCGCGCGACGTCGAACGGTCGACAGGGTTGCGGCGAAGACAGTTGCAACGAATGAAAACCGTACAGCGTCGTGAGACAAAGCGAATCCACGCCGCCGACCACCGCGGCATCGATCAGTCCCGCCATGAGCATGCGCCGCGCCGAGGCAAATACCTTGGCGCTCGAGGCGCAGGCGGCGGACACCGCCATGGCCGGGCCGCTCAGGCCGAAGCGACGGCGCACGTAGTCGGCCACAGAAAAGGCATTGTGCGTGGTGCGATACTCGAACGCGGCGGGCAGTGCGCCGCTGACCGGATCGCGGTCGCGGTAAGCGAGCTCGGTTTGCAAGATACCCGCCGTGCTCGTCCCTAGAAACACGCCGACGCGCCGCGGGCCATACTGCCGTACTGCATGGCGCACCGCTGCGTCGAAGGCGTCCTGTTGCAAGGCCAGTTCGGCGAGGCGATTGTTGCGACAATCGAACAGGCGCAAGGCCGGCGGCAGTGTTTGCGCATCCAGGCCTGATACTTCACCGATGTAAGTGTCGATCGTGACCGTCTCGAAGTCGCAGCGCTTCAAACCGCTGTGCTGGGCGAGCAAGCTTTGCAGCGTCGGCGCAAGGCCTGTGCCGATGCAGCTGGTAGCCGTGTAGTGCGAAAGCAGCAGGGGATTCATGGCGCTTCGCAGCTCAGCACGGCACGCAGGCCAATGGGTTTGAGCCGTCTCCCGGCCATGGCCTCGAGCAAACGTGGCAAGACCTCGATAATCACGGGCTGACCGCTGCTGCTGCGCGCTGCGTGTCCGTCGTGCAGCAACAGGATGTCGCCCGGCGCCAGGGGGTCGGCGAGCCGATGCAGTACTGCATCGGCATCGTGCTTGACGGTGTCGAAGCCGCGCCGCGTCCAGCTCGCGAGCCGCAGGTCGAGCTTGGCCAGGACGAAATCCAGGAAAGGATTTCGCAACCCCGCCGGGGCGCGAAAAAAGCGCGGCGTGCTGCCGGTGACGCGTGCGATGCTGCCCTGTGCATGCGCGATCTCAGCGCGCATGGCGCCTGGGCCCAGCAGCGAAAAATTGTGGCGATGGCGTTGACTGTGATTTTCGATGCTGTGGCCGCGTCGCACGATCTCGCGTGCCAGTTCAGCATGCCGCTCGACCTTCTCTCCGATGCAAAAAAAAGTCGCCGTGGCGCCGTGCTCGGCGAGGATCTCGAGCACCCGCGGCGTCACGTCCGGTTCCGGTCCGTCATCGATGGTGATGGCTACCGTCTCGTGGTCACGGCGGGCAGCAGGCAGGGAGGTCATGTTGGGACCGAGCCAGTGACTGCGCGGCCACAGGCCGGTGGCGGTGAGCAGTGCATGGTTTGCAGCCACTGCGCCGAGCGCCCACGGCCACGTGGCAGGCCGCGTCATCACAGCGGCCGCAGCCGCCAGGTGCAGGGCCGCACTCGCGTACAACAGCCCCGGCGGCGACCAGTGCAGGGTACTCGGATCTCGTTCAACCATAGAAGTTCGAAGCCAGAAATCTTTCCCACAACAAAGTCCACGTCGACCACTCGTGGCCGCCGTCGATGACATCCACCGCCTGGGCCGGCAAAGCCGTGGCCAGCAAGCGGTGCGCGGCCGCGAAGCGGTCGTCTTTACCGAAACCGAGATACAGCGGCGGCTCTGTGCCGCGGCGCTGAATAAAGCGCCATACGCGACGCTCGTCATCGTCTTCTGCAAGCGTTCCAGGCTGCCACTCAGCGAGCGTCGCCGCCCGGCCCACCTCGGCCGTGATCAGGCGATTTCCCAGATAGGGCGCAAACACACAGATCCCCTTGAGGTCCGCGGCATGCGCCGCCGCATACGACAGCGCAATCATACCGCCCAGGGAAATCCCCGCCATCCAGACCTCGCGGCCGGCGGCCTGCGCCGGCAACACGTATTGTGATCGCAAGCGCGCCACCACGTTCCGATCCTGCAAATGCTCGAGCTGCGGGTCGACGAACTCGAGTTCCATGGCCACGTTGCGGCGCGCCACCTCGCGGGCGAAGCCGGCGTTCTCGAAGTCCTCCACCGAGTGATACGCCCCGGGCAGCCAGATCATTCGGAGCGGTGGCTGCCGCGGATGCGGGGAGACATGCAGGTGGCTGCGCATCTCACACCCGCCGGGCCAGCAATGCGGCGAACAGCAGGGCGAGGAACGCGCCCGGCGCGACCGTCGTACCAAGCGCCGCGAGTACCGGCACGCCGGAGAAGGACAGCAGGCCGAAGCCGATGACGGTGCTGGCATTGGCGATGGCAAGCGAGGCGAGCGTGCGTGGCGCACCATCGGCCTCGTGCACGGCAGTCTGCCGATCAAAAAACAACGCGTAGTTGGAACCGACGGCGATGATGAGCAACAGACCGACCAGATGCAGGATGGTGAGTTGCACGCGGCACAGCGCGAGTACGGCGGTGACCACGAGCACCGACAAGATCAACGGCGCGAGCACACGGGCGACCCGAGCGGGTGAACGCAATACCACCGCGAGCAGCAGCGTGATTGCCAGCAGTCCGGCCAGCGACAGCCGCCGTGCCTTGGTCAGGTACTGCGCGTAAAGATCGTCAGATTCACCTTTGAGGTCGAGCACACGGGCCTGCGGCAGGTGCGCATCGGCGAGGGCGGCCCTGATACGCCGCAGGTCGATGTCGGCGCCGGTACTGGCGGCGCGCAGCGGTATGAGCGCATTCCACTGGTCACGCTGATGCAACATCAGAGAGTCGAACGCGGCGCCGAGCGACGTGCCGTGCAGCTCGCGTGCCGTCATGAGCGCGGCATGCCGCGTGGTGTCGACGTCCTCCAAAAAAGGCTGCAACCGCTCGAACTTCACGGGCAACGTGCCGGCGCTCGATTTCAGCGCCTCCTTAAGATTCTCGGATAGCCTTGCGGGTGCCGGCAGGCTGCTGCGACGGCGTTCCTGCGTCGCGTTGCTCGGCAGATAGGTCGCGGGACTCTGGTAACTGGCGATGACCCGGGCGTCGATCAATGGCGCGAGCGCTGCCGCGGCAAGTTCGGCGCTTTGCAGGGAATCCTCGAGACTTCGGCCCGAGACGATCAGCACTTCGCGCACGTCCGCCGCGCCGAGATCGGTGCGCAGCGCCGCGTCGTAGTCGAGATCCGCGGCGGAGATCGGACTCAGGGCCGCAAGCTCCCGATTCCAGAGCGCGCCAGCATGACTGCGCCAGGCGATGACCGCCGCCGCTGACAGGCCGAGCAGCAACAGTGCCCCGGTGACGCTGCGCCGCTGCTGCAACGGCACGAGTACGCGCCCGATCGCGGTACCGAGCGGCGACACGTCGTGCACCTTGAAGCCGGCAGGCAGCAGGGCCGGCAGCACGTAACGCGTCACCAACGCTGCTGCGACGAGGCCACTGATTGAATAGGCGCCAAGTTGCGCCAGGCCCGGAAAACCGCTCGGTAGCAATGATGCAAACCCACATACCGAGGTCAGCATGCCGAGCCGCACCGTCGGCCACCAGCGCTCTGCCCATGATGAGGGGGCTGAGCCGCTGCCGCGGGACTGCACGAAGAAATAAATCGAGTAGTCGACCGACTCGCCGATCAGCGTAATCCCGAACCCTAGAGTAATGCCGTGTACCACGCCGAAACCGAGCGCGACGCTTGCGATTCCGACGATGGCGCCGGTGGCCACTGGCAGCAGGCCAAGCCCCAAAGCGATCGGCGAACGGTACACCGCGAGCAGCAGGGTGATGACGAGCACGCTGCTGATCACGGACAGTCTTTTAGCAGCGCCTTCGATTTTGTCCCGCGAGGCGACCGCGAAGACACCGGGACCGCTCAAACGCAGCGAGAGTTCGCGGGCGGAGGCGGCCTGCGATGCCGTCACCGCGGCCGCGAACGCGTTGCGGACGGCGGCAACGGCCGCAGCCTGGGCATCGCTGTCCGATCCGGAAGCGAGGGTCTGTGCGACCGCGAGTGCGCGTGGTGCAGTATTCGAAACCCAGACGCCGTCGCGTACCGTCGGCGTGCCGGCCCCGGACAGTTGCTCGAGAACATGAAGCAACTCGCCGGTCGGATCCCGCGGCAGCAGTGACTTCGTCAGCAGCCCGGCAGGCGAGGCCAGCGCATCGATGCTGTCGGCAATGGCGCCATGCAGTCCTGCAGCGCTGAATCGCGCCGGGGTGACGGCATCGCTCAGCAGATAGCGGTACTTGAACAGTACCTCGCGATCGCCCTGGTTGGCGGCTGCTTCGCCGTCGTGGATCGATGTGAAGAGCGGCAAACGCCGCAGTGCTGTCGTGGCCGCGCGCAGCACACCCGCGCGCGTCGGCGAATCGCCGCCTTCGACGGCGATGAGGATGAGACGCGAGGCGGGCCCATCGCGCAGCTGATCGACCAGAAGCTGCTGATTCGGCGTGGGATGCGTTGGCAGGAATGCAGACAGATCGGTGACGTAATCGGCTCGCATGACCACGAAGCTTGCGAATGCAAGGCAGCACGCCCATAGCGCGAGCAAGCGCGCCCGTGCTGCGTTCATGGGGTCGTCGCGGGGCGCAGCGTCATCAACGAGCGGTCGCCATCCGGCTGGCGGATCTCCACTTTTGACAGCTGATCACGTATGCCATCGATGCGCACCTGCGCAACGGTCTGCTTCACCTTTTGCTGAATGGGAACAAGTGTCAAAGTCCAGCGCGCCACCGAGCCCGCAAATTCGAGCTTGAAATTCTTCGCGAGTGAGGCCTGATCTCCGGCGAGAGTGGCGCGGATACTTTCGATGAACGGCTCGACTTGCGGATAGGCCTTCAAATCGAGAACGCGGCGCTTGCCGCCGCGCTCGACGGTGAGTTCGTCGCCGTTCAAGATCAGGCTCTCGAGATGCGGCTTCAGTGTGCGCTTCTCCAGGTGATCGGGCGCGTCGAAGCGCATCTCGCCTTGCGACTCGATGGGGTGATCGAGCATGGCGATGAAATGCTGCTCGACGAATTCCACGTGCCCATGCCGATGCAGGGCCAGCAATCCCATGACAGCTTCGAGATCCGAGGCGCGAGCACTGAGCGCGAGCAACACGAGGCTCAACGCGCCGGCCCGCAGCGCATGGCGCGCAGGGCCCGTCATGTCTTTGCACCGGCGGGGAGCTGCCGCCAGAAGTTGAAAAAGTTGAACCAGTTGTAAGGATCGCTGCGACAGCACTGCTCGATTACGGCCGCGTAGCGCTCGATGGCGGCACGCACCGCGGCCTCGCGGCCGCGCGCGGGCACGTCGGTGAAGTCGGCAATGGTCTCGAACACCACGTGGTAATCATTCCCGCCGCGATACAGGCCGGCCATGAAATATACCGGACAGCGGAGGATGGCGGCGGCGCGCATGGGGCCAGTCGGCAAGTAAGCGACCTCGCCCAGCAGCGAGACCGCGTGGACCGGCTCCTGACCCAACGTGCGATCGCCGAGAACACCCACCAGGGTCCCTTGGTCGAGGCGCTCGGCCATGGTGAGCATGGCATCGATATGGCCGAGGGAAATGATGTCGGGCACAAAGCGCGGATTCACGGCCGCGAGAATACCGCTGATCTTTCTGGCATTGGCTTCGTACATCGCCATGGCGACCTTCAATTCCGGCTTGCGGCGGCCGATGGCATGCAGGATTTCAAAGCTGCCGAGATGCGCACCGAGCAGCATGGCGCCGCGGTGCGTGGCGCAGTGCGCCACCATCACCGCGTCGTTTTGCACCGTGATGTTGAACAGCTCATAGCGCTCGTTCACCAGATAGACGCGGTCGTGGATGGTGGTCGCGAAACTAAAAATCTGGCGATAGCGGTCGCGCCACGTAGGCTCGCGTCCGAGGGCCAGGCGCAGGTAGTCATTCGCGCTGCGCCGCGCAGCCGGCGCGAACAGCAGAAAATAAAACGCGATGCCATGCAGGAAGATGCGGCTGACCCGCCGACCACAGCGCTGCGAGAGATACGCCATGATGCGCAGAAGCAGCAGGCTGCCCCGCTCCTGATGGGCACGCCACTCGGAAGGCTTGCGATGTTTTTCCGTGATCACGTCGATGCCCGACGTGTACGGGTCAAGGTGCCGGTGGCGGCTGGACGCGCGCCCGACCGGATGGTAAAGCGGATGACGTCGTCGCCGCAGGTGTACTCGACCTCGGCTGCGTCACCGGGTGCCACGACGCTGAGAAACTTCGCGCCGGCGATGCGCCATTCAGACGGGACTACGCCAAAGCGCTGCGTGGCCAGGCGCAGCATTTCGTCCAGTAGCACCGCACCCGGCAGTACCGGGAAACCGGGAAAATGCCCCGTGAAAGCGGGGTGATTCGCAGGGACGCACAGCGGGAGGCGCGTGGGATGCGCGCGCGTACGCTCCTCTGCAAGCGTCAGCAATGCTTGTTGCGGCAACTTGCCGGTGGCATTGCGCGGCAGTTTTTCCACCTTGAAGAGCGGCCGCGGCAGGAACACAGGATCGATTCGTTCCTTCAGCAATTCGGTCAGCGCGGTCACACTCAAGGTGGGCGCGACGACCGCGGCACCGAGGCGCGCCACGCCGGTGCCGCTGGTTGAATTGTCACCCAGATAAAAAGCGCCGTCGACCACGCCCGGTATGGAATTGAGTTGTGCATTGAGGTAATCGAACGACGAGCGTTTGCCCGCGATGTTGACCAGATCCGCGGTACGACCATGCAACAGAAACTCGCCGTTCTCCAGGATTTCGATCACATCCACGAGCGGCGTCGGCGCCTCGATGTGACCGCCCGCGGCGAGTACCGCGTCCGCGCCTGCTGTCAGGGTGACGCCGTGCCACAAGTGCCAGCGCTGGGAAGTCGCGCTGCGGCGCGTGGCAATCTGGCCCGTCTCGGTGGAGCCATATATTTCGAGCAAGCGACAGCCGAAAGCGGCCTCAACTTCGCGCGCGAGTGCCTGCGCCAGCGGGGCGGTCGCCGACACCACGAGATCAACGGCGGGGAACGCAACCTGCGATTGCAGCAGCGTGCGCAGATGCACCGGCGTCGTGACCAGAATCCGTGGACGCGGAATTGCGGCAACCGCGGTTGCGATGTCGGCGGGATAGAAGGGGTGCTCGGCGCTGAAGGCCTGACCGCTCTGCAGCGCCAACAACACAGTCGACTCGAAACCGTACATATGTTGCGCGGGCACCGTGCCGAGGATGCTGTAGCAGCGCCCGTCGTCGAGTCCCAGCAAGGGTGCGCCGCTGCGAACGCACGCTGCGAGACGCCCCCAGGTCTTTCGGTGCGGCAGCGGCATGCCGGTCGAGCCGGAGGTAAAGACGATCGCCGCGAGTTGCGAATTCAGAATGTCCGGGATCGCATCGTCGCCGGGTAGGGCTTGCAGGTGCTGAGGAAACTGGAGCCGAGGCAGCGCGATATCGCAACGCGTGTCGTCGCTGAGACAAAAGGCGTCTGGCGCGAAACGCTTGAGTTGGGCGATGACTTCGGGCGTGTGAGTACTCGGCAGCAGACTCACCCGACCCGACAGCAGGCACGCCGCGAGTCCCACCGTGAAGCGGTAGCGATCGTTGCACACATTGAGCACATGTCGGCCATCGGGCAATTCGGCCGCGAGCGCACGCGCGTCGGCGAGGAATTCGCGCACCGTGATGGCGGCGCCCCTGCGGTATGCCACGACCGCGGCAGCCGAGACATGCGATAGCAGCGGCGTCGTGTCCATCGTCAGGGCGGGGTGACGAAAAATACGCGCATGCTGGCGAAGAAGCCGCTGCGCTCGATGACTTGCGGCAGCGCGCGTCGGCGCACCGCGTATTCGGCAATGAACATCAGGCCGATCAATGGCATCGCGCAGAAATTGCTGTACAGCGACCAGATGCGTAATGGCGCGAAGGCAAAGAGGAGAAAAGCGGCTGCGGCATTGGCCAGGAAAAACACGGTCCAGGCCACTGTGACCCGCCGGGTGTACTGCAGCTCCGCCGCTCCCAACGGACCATGGACCCGGTCCGCGAGTCGCGTGCACAGTGGCACGCTGTCACGACGCAGGGTCAGCGCAAAAGTCAGCGCCATCAACACGTAAAAACCGACCTGCTGGGTGAGGTAGACCAGTGCAAAGTTGGCCCTCAATTCTGGCCAGCCGAGGTATAAAAGCAACGCCGTGGCCACCCCTAAGCCACCGGCGATCCGGCCGCCGCGCACCCGCCACACGAGGCCGAATCCAAACGCCAGCATGGGCGCGAGTGCAAGGCCGGTGGCGATGCCGCGCGCCTCGCTATGCGAGTTGCTGTAATGGGAGGCCGCAGCATAGGCGACGATCAATACACCGATGGCTCCCATCTGGATCCGGCGCCAACGAGCCATGACTACTTCGTTCTCTGTGCCGCGACGTACTCTGCTAAGTGCTTCAAAGACCTGAATATTTGTTGATTTTCCTGGCTGTCGGCGCGCAACTGGATGCCGTACTGCTTGGAGATGAGGAGCGCGACCTCGAGAATATCGATGGAATCGAGTCCGAGGCCCTCGCCGTAGATGGGCGCATCCGGATCAAGGTCGTCGGGCGCAATTTCCAGATTCAGGGCATCGACGAACAAGCGGCCAAGTTCGCGCTGTAAACCGACAGTGGCCAGCGGCGCAGGGTGTTGCAAAAGCGACGCTTTGTCGGTCATATATGCCGCTCATTATATAGGGGACGCGCCCCGAGGTATATTTCGCTCGCATGCAAGCACCGCACCCGCCCCTCAAAGCGTATTACCAGAAGGAAGCCGAGCGACGTGGTTGGGTCAACGGCATCTTCGACCGGACCGCGCCGGATTACGAGCGGGTCGAGCGGATCATGGCGTTGGGTTCAGGTTCCCGATATCGGCGCAAGGCGCTGCTGCGGGCAGGACTCGGTTCTGGGATGCAGGTCGTCGATGTCGGCACCGGCACGGGTCTCACCGCACGTCAGGCAGTTGCCGTCGTCGGACCCGACGGGCACGTCCTCGGTGTTGACCCAAGTCCCGGCATGATCGGCCAGGCGCGGGCCACGCGCACGCTGGAGCTCAAGCTGGGAAGCGCCGATGCGATTCCCGAGCGCGATGCGGTGGCAGATTTTCTGTGCATGGGGTATGCGTTGCGGCATATTGCCGACTTGTCCGGCGCCTTCCGTGAGTTCATGCGCGTATTGAAGCCGGGTGGCCGGCTATGCCTGCTCGAGATTACCCGGCCAGCGGGCAAGATCTCGCAGACGCTGCTCCGAGCCTACATGCGGGGCGTCGTGCCCATGATCAGTCGGTGCGTCGCGCGGCAACACGAGACGCCGCTGCTGATGCGCTATTACTGGGACACCATCGAGGCGTGCGCGGCGCCGGATGCCATCGTCGCCACCTTGCGCGACGCGGGCTTCGTCGACGTCACCCATCACGTCGAGCTTACAATTTTTTCCGAGTATCGCGCCGCCAGGCCCGCATGAGGAGCAGCGGCAGGCGCAGCAGCAAGCCGGCAAAGAGTCGCGCGTGCATCCAGGTGAGCAACACGTTGTCGCGCCAGTAATTGAAATGCGAGACACCGCCGTCCGCGGGACTGAAGTAACACACCGGCGCGGGTAAGTTGACGGCCCGAACGCCGAGCCATGACAGGCGCACGACGGCTTCCACATCGAAATCGAAGCGGCGCATCCAAAACTGGCGCCGCATGATGTGCAGCAGAGGTTCGACCGGGTAGACGCGAAAGCCGAACAGCGAATCATGGATACCCGCCCACAGCGTTTCGACGTTGGTCCACCAGTTGGAGATCCTGCGTCCCTTGACCCGTAGCCCCGGCGCGCTGGCATCGAATATGGGATCGCCCAAGACCATGGCATGCGGATTCTGCATGGAGACGCGCATGAACGCTTCGATCAGTTGCGCGGGGTGCTGGCCATCCGAATCCATCGTCAGGACATGGGTGAAGCCCGCCGCGTGCGCCTCGATGAGTCCATGCAGGACAGCGGCGCCTTTGCCCTGGTTACGCGGCAGACTTCGAATCTGCAAACCTTCGCGAGCGGCCGCCAGGATGCGCAAGCGGACCTCCGAATCATCGGTACTCCCGTCGACGATGACCCAGACAGGCGACCAGTGCGTGAGCGCGGCGGCCACCGTGTCGACGACTTTGGGTCCGGGGTTGTAACTGGGGATGAGCACGAGATGCGTGGCAGAGGGCGTCGACACGTCAACAGCCTTTGAGCCAGCGTGTCTGCAGCGCTTGCGCGAGTTCCTGCCGGTAGTATGCGTCGAGCTCGGCGGTGAAAGCGCTCACGTCCGCGGGGGGATCGAAGCGCTTCCCCAAACGCACCCGATAAACAACCGGTAGTCGCGGGCGCTTGAACAGTGGCCAGCCCTTGCCGAGAAAGGGAGAGTCCGTTTCAATCAACAAGGTTTGCACCGGCACCGCGGCATGTTTTGCAATCAGGCCGACGCTCGCGACCAATGGATTGATGGGATTGCGGGTGGTGCGTGTTCCTTCGGGAAACAATAGCAGGATCCCGCCCCGGGTCAGGTGCGCGACCGACTCCTTGACCATCTGGCGCGGTGAACCATTGCGCACGTAGCGCGCAAGGCGCGAGCCCGACCCCAGGAAAACGTTGTTCATCAGTTCGGATTTCATCACGCAGACGATGTCCGGATGTCGCGTGAGTATGAACAAGGCATCGATGAGCGCCGGATGATTGGGCGCAAGGATCAGGGCAGGTCCATCCCGCAACACATCGATGGCGCGCAGATCGAGTCGGTAGGAACGGGTCACCTTGAGCGACCAGACGTAGAGGCGGAAGCCGTACATGATCCCACGGCGGCCCACGCGTGTGCCGAGGCCGGGCGGTAAAATGAAATAAAGCGGTATCGCAAAGACCGACCAGGTCAGGCAGATCAACCCTAATAACGTCAGCGATGCGTAGAGCGCGAAGTACTCATAAGCGATTTTGAGAACACGCGGCATGGGCGTTTCAATCGGGGACCGAAACCATCGTGTCCGAGTGCGTGATCATCCAGGCAAAGCCGATGCCGCCCGAGAAGTAACTCTTGGTCTGAACCAGCGGACTGTCGGCAAACGCGGCGCCGCTCAGGTTGTCGTAGCGGAAATATGCGCCCACCCAGAATTTCTTGTACCGCTTACTGACAGCCGCCAGCGTCTCGATGCCGGCGTATCCCCCGGAAGCATGGTACTCAGGCCGAGCGAAAGTCGCATATTGGGGAGCCACCGAATAAAAATATTGGTGGTAGCGCCGGTCATCGATGACCGGCCCGCTCAGCAAGCCCAGATTCCAGCCGGCCTGACCGAAGGGATCACCAATGTCCAAGGCGAGCCGCGGGGTGAAAGTCCAGCCGATGAGTTTGGGCGACGCTTCAAGGATCGTGGCCGCGCGTACCGGCATACGCAGATCGAATTTGATCTTGCGCTCCGGGCTGCGAAACAAATGAACGTCGATCGATGGGCCCAATTCGAGCGTGGAGCGCAGGTCCGGCATGCCGCTGCGGGCGCTGTCGTTACGAACGGGCGTCGTGACGTTACCGCTCAAGTTGATCTCAACGTAGTCCTGATTGAACAGCAGGCCGCGCACGCCGTCGCGATCGGCCTTGAAGAAGCGGCCATTGTAATAACCAATGGGCACAGGCACCGGGTAGGCGTGCGAGGTCTTCGAGCCGCGATAGTCGTTGAAGCCGATGACGCCGGCCCCCAGACCAAACTCCCAGAGCGGAGCCTCGGTCGCGTGTAACGGAGCCGTACAGATGCAGAAGACAAAGGCGCAGAGAGCGCGCAGCGGGCGGTTGCGCACCGCCATCAACCGCCGGTCACATGTTCGAGCTCGGGACTGATGTTAGCGGCGCGGCGCCGTGCGGCCTTGAGCGTGCGCGTCAGATTGGCAAGCGACATGAAGTGATAGACGCCTTTGAACAGCCACAGCGACCGCCAGATCGGCGTCTTGCCGAAGATGTCGCCGGCCAGCATGGACAACAGCGCCTCTTCCATCCGCAGCAGGTTGCGGGGCCCCAAAAATAGTTCGCGCATGGTCGGATTGGTCACGCGATAGATAAACCAGGAGAACTGCTTCGGCCCGTGGCGCATCTGGCGATCAAAACCCTTAAGTGTACGCGCGGCCTTTGCAGGCTCAGTACGGCACTGGTGAAACGCGTCCGCCGCCGCACTGCCGCTGTTCATGGCGAGCATCACGCCGGTGGAGAACACCGGATCGATGAAGGTGAACGCGTCGCCGATCAGCAAATAGTTGTCGCCGTAACTGCGATCGCACGCATAGGAATAGTTGCCGGTGGCTTCGACCGGCGAGGCCAGCTCCGCCGCAGCCAGTTTGGCGGCCAGCGGCGGGCACTTGGCAATCGTCGCTTTGAAGAAAGACTCGAGCGAAGTAGCGCGGGTCTTGAGATATTTCGGCCACACCACCGCGCCGACGCTCGTGATGCCGTTCATCAGCGGAATGAACCAGAACCAGCCGTGGTCAAACCAATAGATGGTGATGTTGCCTTCGCGCTTGCCTTCTTCACGCTGCGCGCCCGTGAAATGCGCATACATGGCGGCACTCGCATGTTTCGTATTACGCTTTTTGGCTTGCAACTGGTTGCCGAGGAAGGTGTCGCGCCCCGAGGCGTCGATGACGGTCT
>CAZZZU010000116.1:0-12888 GCA_964658805.1 uncultured Steroidobacteraceae bacterium | reverse complement strand
AGAATGGCCAGTCCCGCCACGATGATTGGAATACCAGGACCCGGCAGGACGAGCAGTGCTATGCCCACCAGCACCACGGTCCCACCCATGATCGCGACGATGATTTTTTTCATTAGGACTTCGCCTGCATGCCGCTACGGTAGATCACATTGAGCCACGATGCGCACATCACGCGCCGCGATTTCTTGAATGGCACGCTAGTGGGGCTGAGTGCCATGGGGGTCGACCCGGTAACTGCGCGTGCCACGCCCGCAAGCGATACCTTCAGCGGCTACGGCGGCGTCGGCGACTATGCTGAAGCCAATGGGAATACCTGGGCCGTTGCACAGGCCGCGCATCGACTCCGCGACGGCGCTTATTCGGCGGCTGCGCTCGCCGCGGCTGCGCCCGGAGGCGCTTACGATCTCATCGTCGTCGGCGGCGGCATCGCCGGGCTGAGTGCGGCGCACCGTTTTCAGAAAGCGCGCGGCGGCCGCGTGTTGCTGCTCGATAATCACGCCATGCTGGGCGGAGAAGCCAAGCAGAACGAGTTCGACGTGGGCGGCGTGCGCTTGACGGGACCGCAGGGTTCCAACGACTTTGTCGTACCGGTACGCGGCAGCGGCACGCTGGCCGACACGTTTTTCGAGGAATTCGCCTTGCCGCGCGATTATCAGTGGCAGGGTTGGGATGCGGCGTTGAAACCATTGCGTTTCGCCCGCGACAACTATTCGAGCATGGACGGCTTTCAGGAAAACCAGGTAGACGTGGGCTATTTTTATGCTGTCGGGCAGGGAGTGCCGGCAGACGCCTGGCGCAAAAACATATGGAATTCGAATCTGAGCCATGCGCCGTACTCGGAACTCGGGCGCCGCGATCTGCTGCGCTGGCGTGCCAATCATGGCCCGATCACGGATGCCGAAGATCGCTATCTGGACACGCTCACATACCGGGATTACCTGGAAAAGGTGCGCGGCTACGATTCTGCGGTCACGCAAATGGTTGAGCCCATCGTCGGTCTTCTCGCAGGCGTGAGCACGGACGCGGCGTGCGCGCGCCTGGGTCGGCAGCTGGTGGAGGCGCCCGATCGGCCAATGGCCATTTCTTATCCCGGTGGCAATGCACCTTTCCCTCGCGCGCTACTGCGTGCGCTGGTGCCGACTGCACTGCCGGGCAGTGATTTCGCCAGTCTCCTGAACGCGCGCGTGAATTTTGCTGCCCTCGATCGCGACGCTCAGCCAACGCGTATGCGCCTGAATGCCACCGTCTTGCGCGTACGACATGAAGGTGTCGCGGACAAGGAGGTTGCTGTTACCTACGAACGCCACGGCAAACTGTTCACAGCACGCGCACCCCGTGTCGTCATGGCGAGCGGTGGCTGGATCAACAAGCATGTGCTCGTCGACATGCCGCCGGATCTGCGTGCCGCCTATGCGCAGTTTGCCTATGCCCCCGCGCTCATCGCGAACGTGGCTTTGCGGCAGTGGCGTTTCATGTATGACCTGGGCGTCACGGCATGCCGATGGTTCGATGATGATGCAAGCGGCTTCGGCTACTGCTGCAATCTGCGGCAGAACATGGTTACAACCGGGAACGCACCGGCATTGCATCCCGATCAGCCGGCGGTGTTGACGTTCTATCTGGGACTCGCCGTCCCAGGCCTGCCGGCGGCGCAACAGGGCATGGCGGCTCGAGCGCGCTTGCTGAACACGTCTTTTGCAGACTTCGAACAGCAAATCCGCCGTCAGATGGTGCGTTTATTCGGCAGTCACGGTTTCCGGCCCGAGCGTGACATCGCAGCCATCGTCCTCAATCGTTGGGGGCACGCGCGTCTGATCGAGCCACCGGGTTTTCATTATGGCACCGGCGGCAATCCAAGTCCCCTTGAACGCGTGCGTTCAGGCTATGGACGTATTGCCATCGGGCATTCTGAATTGAATGGCGCGCAGCACTGGGGATCGGCGCTTGAATACGGCAGCAAAGCCGGCGAACAGGCTGCTGCCATCACCTGAAGCCGCGTCAGCGGACTACCGGCAAGTCAATGTAGCTGGCCGCCTCCGGGCCGTGGAACACGCGCTGCACCGCCTTGCGATAATCACCGGCTTTCGCCGTAAAGATATTGGGCACGAACGTCTGCGGATTGCGATCGTACAGCGGGAACCAGGTGGACTGCACTTGCACCATGATGCGGTGACCCGGCAGGAAAACGTGGTTCGCCTGCGGTAACTTCAATGTGTAGTGCACTACCTTGCCTGCCGGTATCGCGGTCGGGTGCGCGGGGTCGTCGCGGTAGCGTCCGCGCAGAATGTCCATCGAGACGGGCAGTTCATAACTCGCGAGGTCGCGCGTACCCGGGACGTCGTCCGGGTAGACATCGATCAGTTTCACCACCCAGTCGCTATCCGTGCCGCTGGTCGATGCGAACAGTTGCGCAATCGGTTGGCCCGCGATGCGCACCGGCGCGGTCAGCTTCTCCGACGTGTACGTCAGCACGTCCGGTCGGTCCGCCGCGAAGCGCTGATCATCGACCAGCCAACGACCCCAGGTTGAATCATCGGCATACGTCGGACGGATGGGCCGCGTTCGATAGGTTACCGGCTTGGCCGGATCGGAGACGTATTCGTCGTAGGAACCTGCTTTGTCGGCAGGCTTCTGAAAAGAGACCTTCGAGCCGGACGAAAGATAGAGAGGCTTCGACATCTGCGGGCAGCCGCTGGCGCAGGACTGCGGCCATGCGTCGTAGCGGCGCCATACATTGGTGCCGGTTTCGAACGCCGTCACCGTGCTCATGTCCGGCTGCGGCCCGTCCTTGAGATAATGATCGAAGAACGGCAACAACACATTGCGACGAAACCATCGACCGCTATCCCCGTCGAACTTGATGACGCCAAGACTCGAGCCATCGCCACCGCCGCCACCGTGGCGCCAGGGTCCGATCACCAAATAGGAATTGGCGCTGCCTGCATCTGTCTGGCCATGCGTTGCTGCGAACGCCGCCGGGGCGCCGTAGATATCCTCCTGGTCCCATAAACTGTGTACGTACAGAGTGGGGACGGTGAGCGGCCGGGCAGCCAGAATCTTGTCGACCGCCTGCGCGCTCCAGTACGAATCGTATGCAGGATGCGCCACCAGCCGTCGCCAGAAAGGCAGCTGATCCATGCCGAAGCTGCGCGCGACGGTATCTGCCGAGCCTGCCAGCCATGTCTCATACGCGTCATAGCGTGGCGCGATCCATTTTTCGTCCGAGGTTTTGGAGGCGGTTTGCTGATAAATATAGTCGGCGTAGGTTTGCCGCAGGGCGCCGTTGTGAAACCAATCATCGCCCATCCAGGTATCCACCATGGGGTTGAAAGGCGCGGCCGCTTTGAGCGCAGGATGCGGATTGACGAGGCTCATCAGCACCGTAAACCCATCGTAGCTGGTGCCCATCGTCGCTACTTTGCCGTTCGACTCAGGCACATTTTTGACCAACCAGTCGATGGTATCCCAGGCATCGGTAGAATGATCGACGGCAGTCGGATTGAGCTCCCCGACAAGCGGCCGGCTCATGACGTAGTCGCCCTCGGATTTGTACCGACCGCGCACATCCTGGACGACGATGATGTAGCCCGCGTCACTCAACTCTCCAAAGCTGGTCGACAAGGCGAGCGCGCGCTGCGGACTCTCTGAGTGGCTGGTAGATTTGTCGGCGCTATAGGGGGTCCGATCCAGGATCATCGGTGCATTTTTGGCACCCTTGGGCAGAATCAGAATCGTGTGCAGTTTCACGCCGTCGCGCATCTCGATCATGACGTCCCGCTTGACGTAGTCCTGGATGGCATCGGGCGCTTTGAAATTGCTGATGATGTCGCCCGTTCCACTGGCTTGCGAAGGCGGCGGAGTATCGGTGGCAAGCGCTGCATTGACCATCAGGGTCAGCAGCAAAGCCAGGGTCAAGTTCGTCGCAGCGCCTATTATTCCGCTTCTAAGCATGGTTGATCCCTGTCGTTTTTTTAACCGGCGTGTGACACCCAAACTGTAATCGAAATTCTAATGAGGGAGGCGAAAGTTCATCAATGCCGGCTCGAGATCGGACGTCCCGCTACTGGCTTCGCATTTGACTGCGAAGGTCCGCGACATGCGGTGTATCTGCAATCTTTTGCGCTCGCCGATCGGCTGGTGACCAATGGCGAATGGGCAGAGTTCATGCGAGACGGCGGCTATCGCGACCCATTGCTCTGGCTCTCGGACGGTTGGTCGCGGGTGTGTGCAGAGGACGCGATGCGGTGTACTGGGCCGTGACGTTGCGCGGCGCCGAGCGCGTTGACCGGGCAGCCTCAGTGACCCATGTCAGCTAACGAGGCCGATGCGTTCGCCGCTTGGGCGGCCGCCGTTGCCGATGGTTGCTTGCGGCAAATGTACAGTGGCCGGATCACATTCGACCGAGCTACCGCAATTTCTTACCACCGGATGCGTGCTGGCAGTGTTTTGTGTGATCGACCTCTCTCGCGCCGCAGCAGATGCTAGCGCCTGTCAGCAAACGCTGACATACTCGAAATTTGCAGAATTCTAAGACGCGACGGAATATGTAACGTAATCAATTAGATACGTGAGATTTCTCAGTTGTATGTTAAGGCGTGGCGGTGTCCGCAGGGATGTCTGATACCCTTTTTAGCGTCACTCTCTCAAGGGTATTAAGGATGATGTCCCAGCTCAAGGTCGTACCGCACCCTAGAGGGAAATCGGGGATAGCGGCAGACTCCGCGGCGCTGAAAACGGCGCTGCTGCCGTATCTTGCAGACCACAGCGTCGTTTCCTGGGCAGATGAGAATTTGCCGACGTGTCCCATCGGGTATCGTTCACCGGGACTCGATGCGAACAGCCTGTATTTCAACAATCGCGGCTGGGCCAAAAGTTACTTCGATGGTTGCCATCGTGACGCGCGCTTTCGATCACGCTGGCTTGCTACCACAGGCGCGTGGGACAACAAGATCGTGGTGGATGTCGGCTGCGGACCTGGCAACGTCTATGCCACCATCGGTGGTGCGCCCAAGCTGCTGATCGGTGTCGACGTGTCTCGCGGCGCGCTCGAAATGGCGCGTGAGATCGGCTACCAGCCGATGCTTGCCGACGCGCATGCCATGCCGTTCGTTTCGGCCTTTGCCGACATCGTGGTGTTGAACGCCACGTTGCATCACTGCGATGACATGCGTCGCGTGCTGGCCGAGAGCGCGCGGCTGGTCGCGCCCGGTGGCATGCTCGTGACAGATCATGATCCACAGTTGAGTGCTTGGGATTTCAAAGGGCCGGCCAAGTGGGCGTGGAACGCACGCGTCGTCGTATACCGCTGGCTGAAGAAGGGCTTCCACGGCACCGTTGAGGAGCAGTCCCTTGCACTGCAGAGCGAGATTCACCATGCGCCGGGGCGGGGTGTCACCCAGAATCTGTACGAGGAAGTACTGGCACCGCTCGGCTTCGAGGTGGAAACATTCTTCCACAACAATGAAGTGGGCTCAGCCGCTCTGCAGGGCGACATCGGTCGGGCGCGCGCCAAATATCGAATCGCGCAGCGCGTATCAGGGCTCGATCCGAATTCTCGCGATGCCGCGCTCTCGATTCTTTGCCGCGCCCGCAAATCACGTTAAGACGTCGTGTCGGGCGCGACGTCCACCATGACCTCGATGGTGCGGAGAAACCACGGCGTCCACGGTGGATCATAGTAGGCGTAGGAGGGTGCAGAGGTGGCAGTCAACTTCTGCGCCTGCAGCCATTGCAGCAGCTGTGCTTCGTGCGATTGCAGATTCGCATCGCTCCAGAAACCTGAGAACTTATTGACGGCGACCCGGTGTCGAGGGATCTCGAGCAGTTGCACGCGATCGTCCGAGGGTTTGGGCAACGTGCTCATGGTGTAGGCCTTGGGCATCATAAAGCGAACTTCCCAACCACCGGCCTTGGATTGTTGCTCGACCGGAGCGGTCATGGCGATTGATTCACCTTTGGCCGCTGCGGGCGCGGTCTGCCCATTCGCGGCGTGCGGCTGATTGCCGCCAAAAATGTAGTTCGCGAGGATCCGAAATCCATCGTTGACCGCTTTGCTGCGCTCGCCTTCGACGTGCACCAGTGCAACGATGGTCGGTGCGTAATCGCGTATTTCCAGCGGCGGAGAGCTCAACTTAATACTGTATTCGGGGCGCTCTATTGCCATACATGGACCACCTGCGCCGAACAGCAGCGCGACAAGGGTTGCGAGCGCCGCCTGGCGTGTGGAAAGCATAGCGGTAACGATGGGCTAACGCGGTGCAGGCGTCAACCGCGACTCACGGCACGCGGATGCCTTCCGATACCTGATCGGGAGGCATCCATCCATTTGATCAGGTCTGCGTGTCTGTGGTAACGGTGACTCGTCGGGGCGACGATCTTGCCTTTGAGTTCGACTTCGAGCGTCTTACCGTCAGGTGCAAGCTGGCGAATATCGAAGGTCCCCGTGTACGCGTCGCCGCCACGATCGAAGATCACCGACTGCTTGATGAAGGCTGGGCCGCCGGGCGCATTGATGACCGTGTCCCATGACAGGGCGATATGGTTTAGTTGACAGCTGAACTCAGCCGTTTTTTTCTAGACGCCGAGACACGCGTCGCCCGACACCGGAGCCCGCATTCCGGACATGGTTGATTCTTCCCGTCCGCGAACCAGACCGTATACCTTCTTGGACAACAGCGCCGTCCGGGATTTGAGTTCCGCATTGCCTTCGGACAAAGAAGCGTCACGGATGGCGCGTGCTAGTTGTGGTATCTGCATCAGCCGCGATAAAGGTTTTAAGAAACGCGCTGCTGCTGTCGACTGGTGCGGTGGCCGAGGCGGGGCGATATGGCCCGCAAGCCGCGCTGGCAAACTGCGAAACTCCCATTCCGAGCAGCAAAACCGACACACTGGCAGCACCCGTGGTCAGGCGATTGCGCACCCTGTTCAATTTAAGATAAACGCGGGCCGGCGGCTCGCGTGGCGCATATGGTAGGGAATTTTCCGACTAAACTGAGTCGTGCGAGGGGACCGTCAGCAATTTCAGGTGTAATGAAAGTAGCTGGCGGGATCGGCTTCAATAATTGGTATTGACCATTGGGTGGAAGAACTACGAATACAGGGATGACAATGAAATTAAACGAAACGATGATGATGGTCGCTGCAGCTTTGTTGGCAACAGTGAGCGGATCCGCGGCAGCGCAGCATGTCAAGGCGGAACTCAAGGCGCCATCGAGGCCACCCCAGCACGATCCGGTGAAGTGGTCCAAGCCTGTCACTCCCATGGCTGAATCGGTCTCGACCCCGAACGCGGGAATGGGGTCCACTGCCGTCTTCGCACCATCGGCTGTGCCCAGTATCGGTACTGCGCTGTTGCCCCCGGTAACGTTGAGCTATAGCGGTAACTCGCCAACCCTGCTCATCGAGACCAGCGGTCCGAACAAGGGGGTCGAGTCGTTGATCATGAACGACAAGAGCTTGGCCAGTGCCGTCTATGGTCAGACCAACGGCGGCGGTGGCGGTGTGACCGGCTACAACAGTGGCACGACGGGACCGGCCGGAAAGTTTGCGATCACGAATCCAAATAGCCAGCAGCCCGTCGTCTCAGTGACGACCACCGGCTTGGGCCCGGCAATCGTTGCGACCAACACGCTCGCAAACTTTACGGGCCGGTCGCCGGCGATCTACGCCGAGAATCTCAATCACACGCGATTTGCGGTCGGCGTCCTGGCGGTTGGCACTGCCGTGGGCGTGCAGGGGATGACGGCGCCGGAAGATGATATCGAGAGCGTCGGGCTGTATGGCATCGCCAATAAAGGTGAAGGTTTGAACGCCTACAGCTATGAAGGCACCGGTGCGTCGATTTACAGCCAGCAAGGCACCGGCGCCTACATCGCCAGTGCTGCCGGCTACGGAATTTATACAGAGTCGAGCGGCGACGCGACCGTGTACGCCTATAACAATGGACCGACCGGCGTGGCTGTCTATGCAGAGAGCGAGTACGGTCTGGCGGGTCAGTTCGTGGGTGATGTGCATATCGCGGGCACGCTCAAGGTTGGCATGACCGTTTATTCAAGCGACAAGCGTCTGAAACAGGACGTCAGGCCGATCGATGGCCGCGGCCTGCTCGATAAAATCGATCATCTGCCAGTGACTTCCTGGGATTACAAGAGCGACCCGACGCGCCGGCATATCGGCCCGATGGCGCAAGACTTTCATGCGGCGTTTGGTCTCAACGGTGACGATGAGACGCATATCGGCGAAGTAGACATCGCCGGCGTCAGTCTCGCAGCGATCAAGGAATTGAGCGCGCAAATGAAAATAAAGGACCAGGAGATTGCCGCGCTCAGGTCGCAACTCGCGACGCAATCGCGGGCCACGGCCGATCTGCTGACCATGCTGAGACATCAAGGCATGGCGCGTCGTCAGACCGCGTCGCTGAACGTAGGGAGTGTGAACAGCGCCGATTAGCGCGCTGGCTCTACGTTCAAGCGGGTTGCATGCCGATCAGGCTGAAGATCGCTACATAGTGGCATGCAACCCCGCCTAGCACGAAGATGTGCCAGATGACATGCGAATACGGTTGTCGTTTCCACAAGTAGAAAGGAACTCCGCCTGTGTAGCAGAGGCCGCCGGCTACCATCCAGCCGAATTGCGCTGCCGTCAGGTTATTCCAGAGTTGGCTGAACGCGACGACACCGATCCAGCCAATCACCACATACAGCAACGTCGACTGGACCGGAATGCGTAACATGCCGCCCGACAGTTTTGCGATGACGCCGAACAGCGCGAGTCCCCAGACGATCCCCAGCAGGCACCAGCCCAGCGGACCGCGAACGGCGCCGATGGTGAAAGGTGTATACGTTCCGGCGATCAGTATGTAAATCGCCGAATGGTCCAATCGCCGCAGTAGCGCTTTGGTGGTCGTCCGTCGTGCCGCATGATAGAGCGTCGAGGTCGCAAACATCATCAGACCGCCACAACCGAAAGCGAGTGCGCCGATCACCCGCCACGCGCCACCCTGCGCTGCGGCGTTCGCCACCAGCCATGGAATT
Organism: uncultured Steroidobacteraceae bacterium; assembly: GCA_964658805.1. GTDB lineage: Bacteria > Pseudomonadota > Gammaproteobacteria > Steroidobacterales > Steroidobacteraceae > Bog-1198. The sequence continues at coordinate 3,856 of CAZZZU010000116.1, read as the reverse complement.
CCCAGTAGCATCGCCGCGACGCCCACCGACGCCGTCAGCGAGTGTGCAAGCTCTTCGCCCCGAGAATAGGCTCCTGCCGTCTGCAGGCTACCTTTCCACCACAACTTGACTGATCTGAATCACCGGCGAGAGATCGGTATAGCGCGGGATGTCACCCATGATTTCGTCGGCATGCGGGCCGAAGCCGCTCTCGAAGTCTCCGACGCTATTGCAGAAGATATGGCACATGCCGATGTAAGTTGGAGGTGTGCCCGGCGCGCCGCCCGCCAAACCCTTGTCGATCGTGTAGTAAAGACACTTCGCACCCATGCGTTGTTTCAGCAGCGGCATGTGCTTGTCGCGGTAATAGTCATGGTCGAACCTGGCGCCGGGTGTGTTGGCGTACATCACGCTAACTTTGATCATGAGGAGACTCCTGACTAGATGGGGTGCTGCTATCGTGCCATAGATGGAGCGACGGCTAACAGCGAAAGGGTGCGATGACAGCGAAGGTGCGCGGTCGTGCTGGAGCACTGACCCCTCAGGGCGTCACCCCTGCGCGCAGCTCATTTTTTATATTATACTCATAACATTACAAGCAGTCGTCACGGGGCCTGGCGTATGCGCAAAGTGAAAACCTTGGGGCTGCTCGGGACCGGAGTCATCGGCGGCGGCTGGGCCGCACGCGCGCTGCACTTCGGCATCGATGTCATCGCGGCAGACGTCAAACCCGAAATGGAAGCGTGGCTGCGGGGTGCGGTGGCGAATGCCGAGCCTGCGCTTGCCCGCTTGACGAGCGCGCCGCTGCCGCGCAAGGGCACGTTATCGTTCACCACCGATCTTCGGGTGATGGCGCGACAGGCGGACTTCATCCAGGAAAACATCCCGGAGCAGCTCGCTTTGAAGCAACGCATGCTGGCCGAGGTGAGCCGCCATGCTGCCGCGGACGCGGTCATTGCGTCCAGCACCTCCGGGATCACGCCCACCGAAATAGCACTCGAAATGACAGCGCCGGAACGTTTCTGCGTTGCGCATCCCTTCAATCCTGTCTACCTGCTGCCATTGGTGGAACTCGTGGGCGGCGAGAAGACCGAGCCCGCGACGATTGAAGCAGCGGCGACGTTCTTCACGTACATCGGCATGCATCCGCTGCGCGTGCGGCACGAGATCCCGGGTCATTTGACGGATCGTCTGCAGGAAGCGTTGTGGCGCGAAATCCTGCACCTGGTGAACGATGGCATTGCGACGACCGGTGAGCTTGATGAGTCCATCATCTACGGACCGGGATTGCGATGGGCAGCGATGGGGACGAACCTCATCTATCACTTGGCCGGCGGTGAAAGCGGCATGCGGCATATGTTGGCGCAATTTGGCCCCTGTCTAAAATGGCCGTGGACCAAGCTCGAAGCCCCGGAGCTCAGCGAGGCGCTGATCGACCGGATGGTGGAGGGAACCGGCCGTCAGGCAGCGGGCCGTTCGATTCGGGAACTCGAGCGGCTGCGGGATGATTCGCTGGTCGCGGTCCAGCAGTCGCTGCGCCAGTTCAACATCGGCGCGGGGGCCACCTTGCGGGCTCTGGAGGAGCGTCTTTATCGCGATTCGACTACCGCAGCGGGGGACGTTGCGCCCGACGCCGCCCGCGCTCCCCTGCGGCTGCTCGACACGGTGGTGCGGCCGGAGTGGATAGACTACAACCGGCACATGTCTGATTTTCGCTATGCGCAGCTGTTCGGTGACGCCATGGATGCGTTGTTTCGACAGGTGGGCGTCGATGCGGCGTACCGCGCCGGCGGTCACATGTATTACTCGGTGGAGAGCCACGTCTTGCACCGGGGTGAGGCAAAGGAAGGGGACGCGCTCTATGTCACCACGCAGTTGCTGGCGGTCGACGCGAAGCGCCTGCATGTCATGCATCGCGTGCATCAGGCGCGCGACGCTCTGCTTGTTGCCACGGGCGAGCAGATGCATTTGCACGTGGATACGGCGGCCGCTAAAGCCGTCGCCGTCGATCCCGCGATCAGGGCACGCCTCGACGCTATCCTCAAGGACCACGCGGGCCTCGGTATCCCGTCCGAGGCGGGGCGTTCGGTCGGTTTCGTGCATTAACCCGAAACAATGCCCAAGATCGTCGATCACGCGAAGCGCCGCGACGAAATTGCGCTCGTTGCCTGCCGGGTGATCGCGGATCATGGGTTCGAGCGCGCCACGGTGGCGCGCATCGCGCAGGCCGCCGGCTATACCACCGGAATGGTGGCGCATTACTTCGAATCGAAGCAGGAAATCATCCTGGCTGCGTTGCGCCTGATTTTGCTGCGCATCGAGCAGCGGTTGACGCGCGAGCGCGGCAGCGGCGAGGCTGACCTCGTCGCGGTATTCGCGGAGGCGCTGCCGCTCGATAAGCAGCGCTTCATCGAGTGTGCGTTCTGGATGGCTTTCTGGGGACAAGTGTCCGCGGACAGGAAACTCAAGCGTCTGAATGCGTGGGTGCACCGAGCCTACGCCCGTCTGTTTGCGCGCTGCCTGGATGAGCGTTGGCCCGACTGGTCAACGTGGCCGCCGGCGGTGCGCCAACAGGTTTTGGGATCCCTGATGACCTTCATCAATGGCTTGACCGCGAGCGCGGTGACCAGTCCGCGCGATTGGCCGCCGGCACGTCAGATCGAGCAGCTGCGACTGCAACTGGACCTGCTCAGGGCGTGGGCGAAGCACGCGCGCATTGAGCGGGCGGCTTAAGCTTTCCGGGGAGAACCTGATGGACTTTGCGCTCACAGAAGAACAGCAGCTGGTGATCAAGACGACCCGTGACTTCGTGCAGCACGAACTTCTGCCGTTCGAGCAGGAAGTCGAGGAGACCGGCGTTCTCAGAGCGGAGTTGCATCGGCAACTGAAAACCAAGGCGATCAAGGCGGGTTTGTATGCCGCCAACATGCCGGTGGAGGTGGGCGGTGCCGGCCTCGATACCGTCACATGGGTCCTGTATGAAAAGGAATTGGGCCGTGTGAGTTACGCGCTGCATTACTCCTGCGTGGGCCGGCCATCGAACATTCTGCTGGCCTGCACGGGCGAGCAGCGGGAGCGCTATCTGTTGCCGACGGTGCGGGGCGAACGCACCGAATGCCTGGCAATGACCGAGCCGGGGGCCGGATCGGATCTGCGCGGGATGAAAGCCACTGCGGTTGCGGTGGGCGGCGACTTCGTCATCAACGGCACCAAACATTTCATCAGCCACGCCGATCATTCCGATTTCGTCATCCTGTTCGCCGCGACGGGCGAGGAGTCGGGCCCAAAAGGCACTCGCAAGCAGATCACGGCCTTCCTCATCGACATGGGTCATCCCGGTTTCAAGGTGCGCTCCGGCTACAAAAACGTATCGCATCGGGGCTATACCAACAGCATCCTGGAATTCAACGACTGCCGGGTGCCGCAGGCCGCGGTGTTGGGTGAGGTGCATCGCGGTTTCGAGGTCGCCAACACCTGGCTCGGTGCGACCCGGCTGCAGGTGGCCGCTACCTGCCTCGGCCGCGCCGAGCGGGCGCTCGAATTGGCGAAGCAATGGGCGGTGGACCGCGTGCAGTTCGGCCAGCAGATCGGCAAATTTCAGGGCGTCAGCTTCAAACTCGCGGACATGGCGGTGGAATTACGGGCTGCCGAGTTGCTGGTGCTCGAGGCGGCATGGAAGCGAGATCAGAAAACGGATACTGACATGGACATGGCGATCGCCAAATTGAAGTCGACGGAGATGTTGGCGATGGTGGCCGATGAGGCATTGCAAATTCACGGCGGCATGGGCTTGATGACCGATCTGCCGCTGGAGCGAATCTGGCGCGACGCGCGTATCGAGAGAATCTGGGACGGCACCAGTGAAGTGCAGCGACAC
>CAZZZU010000115.1:0-13021 GCA_964658805.1 uncultured Steroidobacteraceae bacterium | reverse complement strand
CACCCGCGGCCGCAGCACCGCGAGATCCGGCGAGGGCGCCGGCGCCGACGTCCTCGCGGCGCCTGGCGCCACAGACACTGCCGACAACAGATAGGTGGTGGGTGGCGCCACCTTGGTCTCGAACAACGAGCCCGCGCAACCCGCCATACCGGGTGTCAGCACGACGGCTGCGGCGACCGCGAGCAGGTGCCTCACGGGGGCACCTGCACACCGCGATAGGCGGACTCGTAGATCAGCTGCGACGGGTTTTGCTTCAGGCTGCGCGACAGGTCGCGAAAGTCGCGCGCTGCCTGCCGGCTCTCACGCAGCAGCTGCTCGAACTGCGGCAGGCTCTGCTGCGTAAAACGTGACAGGTTCGGTTCATTGCCGGCGATGAAAGTGTCGAGGCGCAGGGAAGCGGCATCGAGGGTGCCGGTCGCCCGCCTGATGCTGGCCGCGGCGGACTCGATGTCGGGAGCCACGTGCGTCACCGCGCCGTGCAGGTCGGCGACCGTGCCGTGAATCTCCTGCGTGGCGCGCCGCGCGTCCGCCAGTACGCCTTGCAGATCGCTTAAAGTCGCGGGCACGCGCTCGCTCGCCAGGCGGGCGTTCTCGAGCGTGAGCTGGATGTTGTGCACATTGTCGTCGTTCAGCACCCGGTTGAAGCGCTGCACGAGTTCGGTCATGTGCGCGGTCAGCTCGGGCAGGCTTGCGAGCAGCAGATCGATATTCGATTGTCCCGAGCCGATCACCGGATACTTCAGGCCCTGGGTGAGCGGCGCACCGGCCTCTACCGTCGAGTCCTGCTCGAGATCGATGAACAGCAGCCCCGTGATGCCCTGCATGCTCAACGACGCACGGGTGCTCGAGTCGATGGGGGCGCTGGAGTCGATGTCCGCCACCACCTCCACGCGGTGGCGCTGCTGCGGGTCGATGCCGATGCGGACCACCTTGCCGACGTCCACACCGAGGAATCGCACCGGACTGCCCGCGCTCAGACCGCTCACCGAGCCTTTGAAATAAATTTCGTAACGATCGTAGGTATGCCGGTCGCCCTGGTCCGTGTACCAGAACAGGAAGGTGGCGCCCATGCCCAAGACCAGCAGCACGAACGCGCCGACGGCCACGTAGTTTGCATCCCTATCCATGCGCACCTTCCACCGCACGGGCGCGAGCCCCGTGAAAGTAATCATGTATCCATGGATGCGTGCTCTTCAGCAGGCCATCCAGCGTGTCGCTGACCATATGTCGGTCGACGATGACGCCGACACGACTGCAGGTCCTGAACAAGGTGTCCAAGTCGTGCGTCACCATGACCACCGTGAGGCGCAGCTGTGCATGCAGGTACAACAGTAGCTCATCGAAGGCAGCCGCGGATATGGGATCGAGACCCGCGGTCGGTTCATCCAGGAACAGCAGCTTCGGTTCCAGTGCCAGCGCGCGTGCCAAAGCGGCGCGCTTCACCATGCCGCCCGACAGCTGCGCGGGATACTTGGCGGCGTCTGCCGCGCTCAGCCCGACCATCAACAGATTCATCTCCGCGAGTTCGCCGAGCGTGGTTTCGGTGAGCCCGTAGTGCTCGCGCAGCGGCAGCTGAATGTTCTGCGCCACCGTCAACGAACTGATCAGCGCGCCATTCTGAAAGGTCACTCCATAGCTCTGCACCAGCGCGCTGCGGTCGGCGCTGGCCAGATGCTCCACATCGCGGCCATACAGTTCCACCGAGCCGCCATTGGGACGGCGCAACCCCAGGATGGAGCGCAACAGCACGGACTTGCCGGTGCCGGATCCGCCGACGATGCCAAAGATCTCGTTTTCGTTGACGTCCATGTCCAGACCCTCATGCACGAGTTGAGGACCGAAGCGGTTCGTCAGGCCACGCACACGGATGACGGCGTCTGACATCAAAAATCGAGCTGTACGAACAGGATGGCGAAGGCCGCGTCGGCGAGGATGACGAGAAAGATGGACTGCACCACGGCCTCGGTGGTGAGGCGACCGAGTTCACGCGAAGAATTGCGCACCTGCAGGCCGCGATACGTGCCGACCACGGCGATGATCAGCGCGAATACCGGCGCCTTGACCAGTCCGGACCAGAATGTCGTCGGCGCCAGTGCATCGTGCATACGCGTGATGAACTGCTGCACGGGAATATGCAACGTCAGAATGGACAGCAGGCCGCCGCCGGCGAGCCCCATGGCGTCGGCAATGATGGTGAGCAACGGCAGCGCGATGACCAGCGCCAGTACCCGCGGCACCACCAGGATCTCGACAGGGTTCATGCCCATGGCGCGCAGCGCATCCGTTTCCTCGTTCAATTGCATGACGCCGATTTCGGCAGCGAACGCGCTGCCGGAGCGCCCGGCAATGATGATCGCGGTGAGCAGCACGCCCATCTCGCGCAACACCGCGATGGTCACGAGATCGACCACGAAGATATCGGCGCCGAAGCGCGACAGCTGTTGCGAGCCCAGGTACGCGACGATGACCGCGATCAGAAACGCGATCAGCGAGACGATGGGGATGGCAGTGATGCCGGTTTCATAGATATGCCGGACCAGCGAGGAGAATCGCAGCGCGCTCAGACGTCTGCAGGCCGCGCCGAGCACCATGACGATGCGGCCGAAGAACGCGAGCAGACCTTCCACCAGCCGGCCCTGCTGTACGGCCCAGTGTCCGAGTCTGGCCAGGCCCCCCTGCGCCGTCGGCTGTGCCGGCTGTTGCGCGTGCGCGGCGTCACGCGCGGCGTGCAATGTGTCGAGCAGACGCAGCCAGTGCGGCGGGTCTCCCTCGTGACGCACCTCAAGGGACGTTCCGCCCGGTGCACTCAGGCGCATCAGCAAAACCCATGCAGAGCCGATGCCGGGTGTGGTCGCGCGCGACCAGTCGCATATCACCGTGCCTCGTAAAACGGGCAGCGTGCGCAGCGCCGCTTCGATATGCGGCAAGCCCCGCAATGACCAGTCGCCGACCAGCGCGAGGCGCCAGGCCTGGCCTGCACCCTCGAGCGCCATCGAAGTCATGGTGCTGGCACGCATCACTTTATGCTATCAGGCAATCATGCATATCGACCCGTTGTTGCAGATCGTGATCCTGCTGGCCGCCTCGGTGTGCGTGGTCGCGGCGATGCGCAAGCTCGCGCTGCCCGCGATCCTCGGCTATCTCGCCGTGGGCATGCTGCTCGGTCCCTACGCACTCGCGCTGACGGCGAGCAATGAAACCATCCAGCTGCTGGCCGAACTCGGCGTGGTGTTCCTGGTGTTTACGCTGGGCCTCGAGTTCTCCCTGCCGCGCCTGGTGGCCATGCGCTGGGAGGTGCTTGGCGTCGGTGGCGCACAGGTGGTCCTGACCACCGGTCTGGTGGCATCCGCCACGGTTTTCCTGTTTCACGTCACGACTGCAGCCGCCGTCGTGATGGGGAGTGCCGTTGCGATGTCCTCGACGGCCATCATCATCTCGCAGCTTACCGAGCAATCGGAAAATAACCGCACCCATGGGCGGCTGGCGGTCGCCATCTGCCTGTTTCAGGATTTGAGTTTCCCGTTGTTTCTGACACTGGTTTCCGTGGTGGATGCCGGCGTCAGCACGCCGAACCTCGTCGAGGTCGGCACGGCCGTGGGCAAGGCGGCCGTGGCGCTGCTTCTGGTGCTGGCGGCAGGCCGCTGGTTGCTGCGACCGCTGTTCCTCGGGATTGCCGCAGTGCGATCCAGCGAGCTGTTTTCGCTGGCAGTACTGCTGGCAGTGGTGGCGTCAGCATGGGCCACGAAGGCAGTGGGACTCTCGCTCGCGCTGGGTGCGTTTCTCGCCGGCATGGCGCTCGCTGAAACGGAATTCCGGCATCAGGTCGAAGCCTCGATCCGCTCGTACCGCGACGTGTTCCTGGGCTTGTTCTTCATCACGGTGGGGATGCTGCTCGACGTTCGTCTGCTGTTCCAGCACCTGCTGTTGGTCACGGTGACACTCAGCGTCATCCTGTTGATCAAAGTCGGCATCACCACCCTGGTGTCGCAGGCCGTGACCGGCAGCTGGTTCAAATCGCTGCGCACCGGCATCGTCGTGGCGCAGGGCGGCGAATTCAGTTTTGCACTGCTGACCCTGCTGTTCAGTCGCGACTTGCAGGATGCATCGGTGGTGCAGCCGCTGTTTGCCGCCACCGTGCTGAGCATGGTGATCTCGCCGGTGCTGATCCGGCACAACCGTCGCATCGCGCGCCTCCTGCTGCAGGAGTCCGGCCCGCGCGTGAGTGCTGCCTTGCGCGAACAGCGTGCCACGTTGGCGCTGACCGAACGGGAGCATGTTCTGATCTGCGGCTTTGGGCGCGTCGGGCAGAACATTGCCCGCGTGCTCGAGCGCACCGGGTTCGAATACGTCGCGCTCGATCTCGACCCGGTGCGGATCAGGCGCGGTCGTCAGGCCGGTGATCCGGTGATCTTCGGCGACGCGGGTGCGGCCGAAGTGCTGGAAGGCATGGGTCTGGAACACACCAGCTGTGTGGTCATCACCTTCGCCAATCCAGACGTGGCGCTGCGCATTGTGCGTGCGGTACGCGCGGCCCGCGCCGAGCTGCCGATTCTGGTGCGCACGCAGGACGACACCAAGCTCAAGGAGCTGCAGTCCGCCGGCGCCACCGAAGTGGTGCCGGAGACGCTCGAGGCGAGCCTGATGCTGCTGTCGCATCTGCTGCTGCTCATGAAAATGCCGGTGGGTCGGGTGATCCGCACCGTCAACGATATTCGTAGCGACCGCTACGTCATGCTGCGGCAGTATTTTCGCGAAAGCGGCGAGATCGCGCTCGACGACTCGCACGCCTTCCGTGAAGAATTGCACAGCGTCATCCTGCCGCCACAGGCCTGGGCCGTGGGCCGCACCATCGGCGACTTTGCCGAACGCGGCGCGCCTGCAGCGGTGAGCGCAGTCCGCCGCGACGGCATCGTCGGGCGCGACCCAGACGCGAGCACCCTGCTCAAGGAGGGCGACGTCGTGGTCCTCTACGGCACCCCCGAGGCGGTGGAACATGCGGAGAGCGTTCTGTTGATGGGGTGAAGTGAGAACTGCTGCGCAGTTTGCACGACCGCCCCATCGCATAGTCCGTGCAGCTGTATGAAGGGCAAACCCGCCGAAAGGTGGGGACGCAAAACCACCGGTCTAATGGGCTTCTTCGGAAGCCTGACGATAGCGGGGTCGCCAGAAGAAACCATCCGCGCTCCCGGTCCGCCCGGTTTTGCCGCCGCCCCCACAGCAGACGTCGCTCGAATTGCTGCCAGTCTCGGGGTGAACACATGATAGGTAAGACCAAAGCCGCCCGCGGCGCCGATGCGTCCGGCATATATCGTCGTCCGCGACTCGTACTGCGACTGAAGCGTGCCGAAGATCTTCCCGTCCTGCTGAGCAATACCAAGAGCTATCCCACACCGGTGCGCATGGTCGGCGCCGACTACTCGCAGACGCGCTGCGTCGGTGGCGACGGCGGCACCACGGTCGACACCAGCGGGCTGGATCGCATCATCGAATTCGGTGACCACAGCGTGCGTGCCCAAGCCGGCGTGCGCCTCAGCACGCTGGTACGCGCGCTCGCCGAGCGCGGCCAGGAATTGCTACTCACGCCGGAGATCGGCAACATGTCGCTCGGCGCCATCGCCATGTCGACGCTGCCGCAGGCCTCCTATGGCAAAGGCGTCGCGCAGATGTCCGCGCTCGTCACGGAAATGAAGATCGTCACGCCGCAAGGCAAAGCCATGACCGTGACGGAACGTGACGCCGACCTGATGCGCGTGCTGCGCTCGAGTTTCGGCCTGCTGGGCGTGGTGCATGAAGTGGTGCTGCGCGTTCGTCCCAGCATCCCGGTCAAGATCGACTATCAGGTGTTGACGCTGAAGGATTTCACGCAGCGCTTCGCGGCGCTGGTCGAGTTGCCGGGCGCCATGCGCCTGCATATCTCGCCCTTCCAGGACCGCATCACGGTGGAACGCCGCTCATTGGATAATGCCGCGGAAATGACGCGTTCGGGCATCTGGCAGATTCGTAACTCGGTGATGCGCAACGTGTTGCCGGCTTTTGGCTCAACGGTGGGCAGCGTGCTGGCGGGTCCGGGCTTGCGCTCTGCGGTGCTGTCGGGTGTGCACCGCGCGTTGCGCGCAACGCTGGATCCGGCCGCTCGCGGCGTCACGATGTATGCGCATGAATGGATGCGTGATCTGCCGAAGGAATCCTGGCGCGCGCGCCACACCTACAGCATGTGGGCGTTCCCGATCGCCCACTACCCGCGCGTGCTCGCGGAGTATTTCGCCTTCTGCAAGGCGCACTACAAGGAAAACCATTACCGCTGCAACGTGGTCAGCGGCGCGAGTCGTCTGCATCAGGACAAGAGCTCGCTGTTCAGCGTGAGCTACGCCGGCCCCATGTTCACCCTGGAGCCCTCGTCGACCGGTGAAGGCGGTTGGGACGAATTTCTCATCGACTTCAATGATCTGTCCAGCAAGCTCGGCGGGACGCCCACGTTCAATCAGACACGCGCGCTGCAACCCGAGCACATCAAGAAAGCCTTCGGTGAACGCGCCAGGCTGTTTCAGGCATTGCGCCAGCGCACCGATCCGCTGAACCGCGTGCGCAACAGCTACTTCGCCTATCTGCTGGGGTAGATCAGAGTCCCGCGACGATCTTGGCTTTGATGGACTCGTACTCGGCGTCGCTGATCAGTTTGGCATCGAGCATCTCGCGCGCCTGCCGCAGGCGCCGCGTGGCTTCTGACTCGCCGCCGGCGCTGGCCGCGCTGTCGCCCGGGTTGCCGTAAAGCGACTGCGCCCCCAATTGCACGCCGCCGGATTTGGCGCGCAGCTCCTCGAGTTCACGCACTCTGCGCTTCTCGCGCCACACCTGGTCGTGCTGCTGGCAGATACGATAAATCGACTGCGCCTGGTCCTTGCGCAGTCCCGTGAAGGTCCAGACGCGATTCACCTCGGCACCCAGATTCAGGTCGGTGCTGTCCTGCGCAACGACGGTCAGTTCCGCGCTGAGGATGCCGGCCCGGATGCGCGTTTCCTTCAGATCCTGCCAGCGGATGTCGGCTGAGTCGTAGCCGCCGAGCAGACGTCGCGTCAGCGACAGAAAACGTCCGCTGGTCGCGGCGATGCATTGACGTCGATGCGTGAGCGCGAACAGCCGGTGCTGCACGGCCCATGCCTCCAGCGTCTCGCCCGTGGTCAGCAGGTCTTTGAGCGTGGCCAGGGCCCGTTCGAGTCCCGCATCCGTCGCCGTATCCACCATTCCTAAATCTCCACCCGTCGCATGCGCATCTGGATCGCGGCCACGATCAGCGCGGCCCCGACCGCCAGGCCGATCCAGGTTTGCGGGCTGGCAAAAAAACCGCCGGCATCCATCAGGGGCCAGATGCTCTTCGCGCCGATCGTCGCCTCGTTCTCAAGGTACTCGCCATGCAGCGCGAAGGCAAAATAGCCGAACAGGCGAACCTTGATGACCCCGAGCAGATAGTCGCTGCCGATGATCCAGTGTTCCAGAAAGGTGCCGGCGACCAACGGCAGGATCGACCAGAGCAAAACCGCCCGATTGGCCCATGCCGACACCAGCAAGATCCATCCGGACACCGGCAGGAACCAGATCGCGGACGTGAGGATGACGTACAGCCATAAGACCTGCGCCTGCAACCACAGGTTACCCTGCCAGAGGGACGCGCCCAACATGCTGTGGAAACGAATCGACAGGACGAACGCGGTGAGCAGTGCCGTCACGTCCGCGATGGCGAAATACACCAGGGGCGCCAACAACAAACCCACCGTCAGCTTGCTCAAGACCGTCGCGGTATCGGAGATCGGCAGCGACTTCCAGAACAGGATGCTGCGATCGCGACGATCGTTGTGCAGCGAGTCGGTGAAGTACCAGGAGGAGTACAGCAACACCAAGGCGAAGAAGATGCCGCCCGCAATCAGCAGGAAATAGCGGCACAGCTGCGTGACCTCGACGCCCGAGTCCAATTCCACATGGCCGGCCTGTGTGAACAGGGCAGCCAGGATGATGACGCCGGCGGTGACGGTGGGAATCAACCAGAGGCCGCGGCTTTCCCACACCTCGCGCCGTATCAACCATGGAAAGCCGTTCATTGCACACCCCCGGACATCTTCGCAACGAACAGATCGGAAATACTGGGCGTATGGATCTCGCCGAATTCATCCAGCGCCGCGCGCTCGACGCCGTCGTAATACAGCACGGTTTTGCCGAGGGTGAGGCGCTCGTAGAAAGGCTTGTGGGCACGCGCGGCCGCGACCCGATCGGCAGGCACCGCCACCGCTGCGTAGCGTTCACCAATTTCGTCGAGCGACGCATCCAGCGCAATGCGCCCCTTGTCGATGAAGACCGCGTGGGTCAGCAGATTTTCGATTTCTTCCACCTGGTGGGTCGTGATCACGATCGTGCGCGTTTCGTCCATGTAATCGTTGACCAGCGCATCGTAAAAAGCGCGTCGCGCCAGAATGTCGAGGCCGAGGGTGGGCTCGTCCAGCACCAGCAGCTTCGCGTCGATGGCCATGGTCAGGGCAAGATGCACCTGCGTTTTCATGCCCTTGGAGAGTTGCCGCATGCGCCGTGCGCCGCCGATCTGCGTCCGACCGAGCAACTCATTGGCGCGCTCGCGCCGGAAGCGCGGATGCACGCCGCCGACGAAATCCACGGCATCGCTCACGCGCAGCCAGCCCGGCAACACCGCCACATCGGCGATGAAGGAGGCGTCGCGCATCAGGGCAGGGCGCTCGCGGTACGGTTCATACCCGAGTACCTGCAGCTGCCCGTCATACGATGTGAGTCCGAGGAACGCGCGTAACGCGCTCGTCTTGCCGGCACCGTTCGGACCGATCAGACCGACGATGCGGCCCGCCTCGATCGTCAGGTTGATGTTGTCGAGGGCGACGTGTTTGCCGTATTTCTTGGTCAGATTGCGAGCTTCGATCAGGGCAGCCATGAGTGCATCTCAGTCTTGTTTTGGGTCAGAGCCGCGCGCAGGCGGGGCCTGGGGGGTGGCTTCGGGCGTCTGGGCAAAGAGTTCCGCAGCGGAGAAACCCAGCCGGTTGATGACGGCGTGAATCCGCGGCCATTCCTCGTTCAGGAAGCGTTCGCGCTCACCCGCCAACAGCAGCCGGCGTGCGCCGCTACTGATGTACATGCCGCGGCCGCGGCGCTTCTCGACCAACTGCTCATCGACCAGCTGCTGATAACCCTTGAGGACGGTCAACGGATTCAGCCGAAAGTCAGCAGCCACCGTCCTGACGGAGGGCAGCGGGTCGCCCTCCTTCAGCGTGCCCTCGAGGATGAGGGCCACCATTCGATCGCGCAGTTGGCGATAGATGGGTTGGCTGTCGTTCCAGTTCGGATCCATTCGCTCGTCGCCGCCTCTGCTGTAAGGGACATCTAGCACGCTAATCTACCAGAGCGCTGCTCCCTGCCTCAGGCGACCGAGGCGATGCCCTGCTGCAACTGCACGTTAAAAATGTAAGCAACGCTGCCAAGGAGCAAGGTGTTCATCATCAGGGCCAAGGCAAGGGCGGCGAGTTTCGTCGAGATTGTGGTGTTCATGTCATTTCTCCAAAGTAGTGTGGTTCAGTTCTGTCAACGACCTGTATCGGTGACGTGGTGATATAGTTGCATACAACACTGGTACATACAAGCACCAACACACGTTTTTTTGAAAATTCTTTTTTGAGGGATAATCAATTGTTTTTCATCAGGTTTAGTTTCCCTGGACTGGTGGCGATCCTGGGAATGTCCCTCGCCAACGCGCCACAAGCGGCATCCGTCCTGATGATTTCAGTGGATGGGATGAAGCCCGGGTACGTGTTCGACGCGGATGCGCATCAACTCAAGGTGCCATTCCTGCGCAGCCTGTTGCATGACGGCGCCTATGCCCGTGGCGTCAAAGGGGTCTGGCCCACCGTCACCTATCCCAATCACACCACGCTCGTGACGGGCGTAACGCCGGCTGAGCACGGGATCTACAACAATCTCGAATTTGATCCGCGGCACTCGTTCGGCGACGCCTGGTACTGGTACGCGCGGCAGATTCGGGTCCCGACGCTGTGGCAGGCAGCGCATGAGGCCGGGCTATCCACGGCCAGCGTCGGCTGGCCGGTCACGGTGGGCGCGGCCATCGACACGCTGATTCCCGAGTACTGGCGCAGCTTCCAGCCCAGCGAGTCCTTGAACCCCTCCGACATTTACCTGCTTGCGTCGCTGTCGAAACCGACGGGCGTGCTCGAGGAGATGCAGGCACGGTTGGGCCCCTACATGGCCGGCAACGATCCGTCTCGCCCCGGCGACGAGATCAAGACGCGCTTCGCACTCGACATCATCGAGCACAAAAAACCCCGCTTCATGACCGTGCACCTGAGTTCCCTGGACGAAGCTGAACACGAGCATGGTCCTTTTAGCACTCAGGCCGATCGCGTACTCGAGGACATCGACGGCTGGATAGCGCAGTTGGCCACTGCGGCGCGGCGCGCCGATCCCGCCGTCACATTATTTGTCGTATCGGACCATGGATTCGTCGATCTCACGCACCGGATCAATCTGGTGCCGGCCTTGCAGCAGCGCGCGCCGCAAGCACAATTGTGGCCCGCCGGTGGCATGGCGGCGGTCGTGATGCGGGACAACTCGGACGCCGCGCTGCGCGCGACCCGCGCGGCATTGCAGATTCTGCAGGACGATTCGGCCAACGGGATTGCGAACATTCTGGCGAAAGACGAAATGGAGCGGGTCGGCGCATTCCCGACAGCAAGCTTCCTCGTCGTGATGAAATCCGGCTACTACGTGGCGGGTAATCCGGCCAGCGAACCCGCGATTGCGACCCAGGGAACCGGCGGACACGGCTTCTCGCCTGAGTATCCTGAGATGCGCGCCGCATTCTTCGTGACGGGACCCGGTATCGCGCAGCATCGCGATCTTGGCGATATCGACATGCGGCGTATCGCGCCCACCGTGGCCCAGGTCCTCGAGGTGCGCTTGACGCACGCAGCGCAGCCGCCGCTGCCGCTGCGCGAGTGATGCGCTAACATCAGCCTCCTTTACGGACGCGAATCATGAAGAAACCAGTCACCATCACCATCACCGGCGCTGCCGGCAACATCGGTTATGCGCTTGCATTTAGGGTCGCCTCCGGCCAGATGTTAGGGCCAGACCAGCCGATCAATCTGAATCTGCTGGAAGTTCCGCAGGCCCAGACCGCGGTCGGCGGCGTGCTGATGGAACTGAATGACTGTGCGTTTCCCACCCTGAACAAGGTCACGGCCACCGACGACGCGACAGTCGGCTTCAGGGACTGCGACTTCGCCATGCTGGTCGGTGCCCGCCCGCGTGGACCGGGTATGGAGCGCAAGGATTTGCTGCTCGAAAACGCCAAGATATTTTCTGCGCAGGGCAAGGCGCTCGATGCCGTGGCGAGCCGCGCGGTGCGCGTGCTGGTGGTCGGCAATCCCGCCAATACCAATTCGCTCATCGCGCAACGCAATGCGCCCTCGCTCGATCCGCGCCATTTCACGGCCATGACCCGCCTCGACCATAATCGCAGCCGCGCGCAAGTGGCGGAAAAATCCGGCAGCGCGCTTGCCGACATTCACAAGGTGATCATCTGGGGCAACCACTCGGCCACGCAGTACCCCGATCTGCATCACGCCACGATCAAGGGCCGGCCCGTGCTCGACGTGCTCGATCGGAAATGGTTTGAGGACGGGTTCATCGCCACCGTGCAACAGCGCGGCGCCGCCGTCATCAAGGCTCGCGGCACATCCTCTGCCGCCTCCGCCGCCGCCGCTGCGCTCGATCACATACACGACTGGATGCTCGGCACGCCCGCGGATGACTGGGTCAGCATGGCGGTACCGTCCGATGGCAGCTACGGCATTCCGGAAGGGGTCATCTATTCGTATCCCGTGACATGCAAGCACGGCGAGTATCACATCGTGCAAGGCCTGGAGGTGAATGACTTCAGCCGCGTCAAGATGCAGGCGACACACGCGGAATTGCTGGAAGAAAGGGATGGCGTCAAAGACTTGATATGAGTTCACATGCCTGCCGCAATTGCGGCGCTGAACTCACTGACCGGTTCTGCGCCCACTGCGGGCAGACTGCGGACGTGCACGTGCCGTCACTGCAGGAATTGCTGCACGAGACGCTCGAGGGCTTCACGCACTCCGATTCGCGCCTCTGGCTGACGCTTCAATATCTGTGTATCAGACCCGGACTGCTCACGCAGGAATTCGTTGCGGGACGCCGCCAGACTTATCTGCCGCCGGTGCGCCTGTATCTGGTGCTGAGTGTGATCTTCTTTTTGTGCGCCTCGTTCCTGCACCCGAATCCGGATTTCAAAGTAATCCAGTTCGATCAAGGTCAAGCGTCATTAAAGACGACCGATGAACTGTGCAAGAATCTCAACTTCTCCGACGCACCCGCCTTTGCGCAGTATCAACCGAAAATCCATCACGCCTGCGTGGCGATCACGGACGATAATGGCGCGGGGCTCATCCATCTCATGGTCAGCACCATGCCGAAGGCGATGTTCGTGCTGCTTCCCGTCATCGCCTTCCTGAACATGCTCCTCTACTGGCACCCACGGCATCGCTACGCCGAGCAACTGCTCTTCTTTCTGCACCTGCAGTCCTTTTATTTCGCCGCGCTGACGCTCTGGGCGCTGTTGGGTCTCGCTGCCGAGCGCTGGCAACCGGTTGCCGACGGGGCCGACTGGCTGGAAGCGCTGCTCCTGTGGTCGCTGCCGCTGTACACGCTGCTCGCGGTGCGGCGCTATTTTCGGCGCGGTTGGGTCGCCACAGTCTTCAAGACCCTCGTCCTGGTTGCCCTGTACACGGTGTTGTTCGCCCTGACCGTGAGCGTCGTATTCGTCTACTCTGCGCTGCACCTGTAATATTAAGGAGATGTCCATGCGCCCCATCATCAAACTCGCCGGCCGTGCGCCCGCGGCCCTCGCGTTGAGCCTGGCCCTGGGCCTGGCCGGCACCCTGATCGCCGGCATCGCCGCCGCTGACCGCAT
>CAZZZU010000114.1:0-13042 GCA_964658805.1 uncultured Steroidobacteraceae bacterium | reverse complement strand
ATCCATGCGAGCGGCGGTGAGCCCGGGCGCGCCGACCGGGTCGGCGTGACCACGCCGCTCGGCCGGGCAGGCCATGCGGAAGAAATTGCCGAGGCCATCGTCTGGCTGCTGAGCGATGCCGCGTCGTATACGACGGGCGCACTGCTGGACGTGGCCGGCGGCCGTTGAACGCGTGTTGAATGCTAGGATGCGCGAATGGTAACCAAGAGCACCTTTTATCCGCGCGTGTTCGCGCTTGTTATCGCCGCAATCCTCGGCTATGCGCTGGTGCTGATCGTCGAGCCCTTCGTCATCCCGTTGAGCTGGGCCGCGTTCCTGGCCTTTCTGCTCTATCCCATCAACGTCCGCCTGCGGCGCCGCTTCAAGGGCAAGTCGCTCGCTGCTGCATTGCTGACGACGCTCGCGCCGATCGTGATCCTGCTGCCCTTGAGCGCGCTGTCGGTTGATTTCGTCGCGCAGATTTCCGCACTGCTGCACAAGGTGCAGGCCTCGGCGAAGGAAGAAGACATCAAGTCGTTTTCCGACGTGCAGCAATTTCCGACCATCGCGCGCGCCAACATCTGGCTGCAGGAACACGCCGGTGTCTCCGCCGACCAGGTGCAGTCCTGGTTCCTGAGCGGTACGCGGGAGATCATGCAGCGCGCCGCCGGCTGGAGCGGCACTTTCTTCCTGGGCGCGCTCGGCTCGGTGGTGTCGTTCCTGATCATGCTGTTCCTGCTGTATTTTCTGATTCAGGACGGCGACGAAATGATCGCACGCGGTCGGCGCCTGATTCCGCTCGATGAAGCGCGCAAGGGCCGTCTCTTCAAGCAACTGAGCGATGTCACCCGCGCGATCGTGTTTGGCACGGCCGTGACGGCCGTCCTGCAAGGCACCTTCGTGGGCATCGGCTTCGCCATTGCCGGCCTGCCCTCACCGGTGGTGTTCGGCGTTCTCGCCGCGCTGTTGTCGCTGTTGCCGGTGGGCGGCAGCGCGCTGGTGTGGATTCCGGGCGCGCTTTGGTTGTTTTTCGACAAGCACTGGGGCTACGGCATCTTCCTCACCGTATGGGGCGTCATCATCAGCGGCATCGACAACGTGATCCGTCCGATCCTGATTTCGGGACGCGCGGAAATCTCGGCGCTGGCGGTCTTCATCGGCGTGCTCGGCGGCATTCCGGCGTTCGGCGCCATCGGTGTTTTCGTGGGGCCGGTGTTGATTTCACTGGTCATTGCGCTGATCGAATTTGCGGAAGAAACGCAAGCCGAATCTTCGTAAAAAAGCAGCGATTCACAGGGCGGCGGCTGAAGTACAATTCGCGCCCTGATGGATGTATCCCACCTTCTCGACGGCCTCAATGACGAACAGCGCAATGCCGTAGCGGCGCCACCGTGTGCCGCACTGATTCTGGCCGGCGCGGGCAGCGGCAAGACGCGCGTGCTGGTGCACCGCGTGGCCTGGTTGATCCAGGTGGAAGGCGCTTCGCCGAACAGCATCCTGGCGGTGACCTTCACCAACAAGGCGGCCGCGGAGATGCGCAGCCGCATCGAGTCGCTGCTTGGCATCCCGGGTGGGGCGATGTGGCTCGGCACTTTTCATGGTCTGGCACATCGTCTGTTGCGCATTCACTGGCGCGAGGCGGGTCTGCCGCAGAGCTTCCAGATCCTCGACTCCGAGGACCAGGCACGCCTGCTGCGCAAGGTGCTGAAGGCGATGGAACTCGACGACACGCGCTGGGTGCCGCGCGAGATCCTGTATTTCATCAATGCACAAAAGGACGAGGGTCACCGACCGCAGCACATCAAGGACGACGGCGATCCGACGCGCCGTCAGTTCGTCAAGATCTATGCCGCTTACGAAGCGGCCTGCCAGCGAGCGGGCGTCGTGGATTTCGCCGAGCTGCTGCTGCGTGCCTACGAGGTGTGGCGCGACCACGCCGAACTTCTTGCGCATTACCGCGCGCGCTTCCGCTTCGTACTGGTGGACGAGTTTCAAGATACCAATACAATCCAGTACAAATGGCTGATGCTGCTGGCCGGACCGGACGGCATGCCGTTCGTGGTGGGCGATGACGATCAGTGCCTGGCGGCAGGGACGCAGGTGACGATGGGCGATGGTGGCACGCGCGCGATCGAGTCGATCGTTCGCGGCGATTTCGTCATGTCGAATTATGGTGCCGGCGACCTGCGCCCGGCGCGCGTTACCGACCGTTTCGCGAAACGCCGCGAAGGGAGGATCGTCTGCCTGTACCTGCGCTCCGGCGCCGTCATCAAGACTACGCCGGAGCACGTGCACTTTGCGGGTTACGTACTCGGCGAGACACCGCAGACGTACTTTCTGTACCTCATGCATAAGGAAGGCGTCGGTTTCCGCCTTGGTACGTCGCAGGTCTACACCCAGGGACAGGCGAAGCCCATGGTAGGTTTCAAGCAGCGCGCGTTACAGGAGCGTGCCGACGCGCTCTGGATCATTCGCACGCACCCCAGTGAGAACGAGGCACGCATTGACGAAGTACTGACGTCGCTGCGCTTCGGCCTGCCAACCTGTCCGTTTGTGGCGCGCAAGGGCAAGGGTGTCAATGGCTTCGTTCATAACGCGAGTCATCTGAAGCGAATATTCGGCTCGCTCGATACCTTGGTCGCCGCAGAACGGCTGCTCGAAGAGGGCGGGCTGGACATCGACCGGCCGCACCATCGCCCGCAGGGCCGCAATTCCAATCGGCGTAACATCGTCATCACGCTGTGTGGCGACCAACGCGGTGGCACGCCGATGCATCGCATCTCGGTCGCGGGCGTGAGTACGAGCGACCGCGCGGTTTTGCAGGCCATGGGCCTGAGTGTCCGCGCTGCCAAGGCGCAGAGTGGCAGCTGGCGCTATGAGACCGTGCGCGCCGATTTCGGCGAACTGATGACGATTGCGCGTTCCATCCGGGAGCGGCTCGACAGCCGCCTGGTCATGCAGGGGCACATGCTCAACCGGTCGTTGCCTTTCGTGACGGCTGCCAGCATCCGGCCCGGCATGGTCATGGCGCTCGAGTCCGGCCAGTTCGATGTCGTCGAACGGATCGAGAGCGAACGCCACGACGCCGAGGTTTACGACATCAACGTCGAACGCACGCATAACTTCATTGCCGGTGGCGTCGTCACGCATAACTCCATCTACCGCTGGCGCGGCGCGCGCGTCGAGAACCTGAACCAGTTCCGCCGCGACTTCCCCAAGGCCGTGCTCTACAAGCTGGAACAGAACTACCGTTCCACGGGCACCATTCTCAAGGTGGCCAACGCGCTGATCGCGAACAACAACGGGCGCCTCGGCAAGACGCTGTGGACCAGCGGTGCCGACGGCGACCGAGTGAAGATCTATGCGGCATTCAACGAACGCGATGAGGCCGACTTCGTCGTGAATCGGATTCGCGACTGGGTGGCACAAGGCGGAGCGCGACGCGAAGTGGCCGTGCTGTACCGCTCGAACGCCCAATCGCGCGTGTTCGAAGAGGCGTTCATGAATGCCCGGATGCCCTACCGGGTGTATGGCGGCTTGCGCTTTTTCGAACGCGCCGAAATCAAGGACGTGCTCGCCTACCTGCGTATCATCTCGAGCCGCGCCGACGACACCTCGTTCGAGCGCGTGGTCAATCTGCCGGTGCGCGGGATCGGCGCCAAGACCATGGACTCGGTGCGCGAGACCGCACGCGCCGAATCGACCTCACTCTGGAACGGCGCGCTCAAATGCCTGCATGGCGCGTTGCCGCAACGCGCGGCCCAGGCACTGCAGAGTTTCGTCGAACTGATCGAAAAGCTGGCGCGCGAGGTGCAGGGCCTCGAACTGTTCGAACAGGTCGACCACGTCATCCAGATGAGCGGTCTGGTGGAACACTTCAAAAAGGAAAAAGGCGAACGCGGCGAAGGCCGGATCGAGAACATGCTGGAACTCGTGAGCGCTGCAAAGGGCTTCTCGCCGGAAACCGAGGCGGAAGCCGAGCTCTCGCCGCTCGAATCGTTCCTGGCCCATGCCGTGCTCGAATCAGGTGAGGGCCAGGCCGATCCGTACGATGACTGCGTGCAGATGATGACGCTGCATTCGGCCAAGGGACTCGAGTTCCCGGTGGTGTTCATGGCCGGTATGGAAGACGGCCTGTTCCCGCACCAGCGTTCGGTGGCGGATCTGGCGGGGCTCGAGGAAGAGCGCAGGCTGTGCTACGTGGGCGCGACCCGCGCCATGCGCCAGCTGTACATCACCTACGCAGAACAGCGACGGCTCTACGGCGTCGATCAGTACGGCGCACCCTCGCGCTTCATCAGCGAGCTACCGGCCGAGTTGGTCGAGGAGATCCGGCCCCGGCTGCAGGTGTCGCGTCCGGTATATGTCAAACGTAGCTCGAGCCTGGATGAGAGTCCGGTGCCGGCCATGAAGATGGGCAGCCGGGTGCGGCATTCCAAGTTCGGCGACGGCGTGGTTCTGAACTTTGAAGGCAACGGACCACACGCCCGCATCCAGGTCAATTTCGAACGGCAGGGCACCAAATGGCTGATGGCGTCCTATGCCAACCTGGTGGTCGTGTAGAGTAAGCCGGGTCGTGAAAATCATCATTTTGGGCGCCGGACAAGTCGGCCGGACGGCCGCTTACCACCTCTCTCGCGAAGAGGCGAACGATGTGACCGTGGTCGATCAGAACGAGGAGATTCTGCGCGACCTGCAGGATCGCCTCGACATCCGCACCGTCAACGGCAGCGCCTGCAGCCCGCGCATTCTGGAAGCGGCCGGCATCGCGGGAACGGACATACTGGTGGCGCTCACCAACAGCGATGAAGTCAACATGCTGGCCTGCCAGGTGGCTTGGACTTTGTATCGCACGCCGAAGAAAATCGCGCGCGTGCGTTCGGCGGACTTCACCGAGCGCGACAAGTTGTTCGGCGAGAACGGTGTGGCCGTCGACGTCTGGATCAGCCCCGAGCAGCTCGTGACCGAGTACGTCGCACGACTGATCCGCTATCCCGGTGCGCTGCAGGTGCTGGACTTCGCCGATGGCCGCGTACGGCTGGTGGCGATTCGCGCCTTGCAGGGCGGCCCCTTGGTAGGCCAGGCGTTGCGCACGCTGCGCGAGCACATACCCTCGGCGGATGCACGCGTGGCGGCCATTTACCGCGCCGGCAAGAGCATCAAACCCGAAGGCACGACGGTGATCGAGGACGGCGACGAGGTGTTCTTCATTGCCGCCACGGAAAACATCCGCACCGTCATGAAGGAGATGCGCCGCGAAGAACGGCCGGCGCGGCGCGTCATCATCGCGGGCGGCGGCAACATCGGTCTGCGCCTCGCCGGTGAACTCGAAGATCGCAATCAGGTGAAGCTGATCGAACGCGATGTGAAACGGGCGCGGCGCGTTTCCGAGATATTGAACAACACCACGGTCCTGCAGGGCGATGCCGCGGATGAAGAGTTGCTGCTCGAGGAGAACATCGACAGCGCCGACATTTTCGCCGCCCTGACGAACTCGGAAGAAGCCAACATTCTCTCGGCCATGCTGGCGAAGCGCCTCGGTGCCCGCAAGGTGATGGCGCTTATCAACCGGCCGTCCTATGCAGAACTGATCGAGAGCGGCTCCATCGACGTGGCCATCTCGCCGCAGACCGTGACCATCGGTTCGTTGCTGGCGCATGTGCGGCGCGGCGACGTCGTGCGCGTGCATTCACTGCGGCGCGGTGCAGCGGAAGCGCTCGAGGTGGTGGTGCACGGCGACGCCGACAGCTCCAAGGTCATCGGCCGCAGCATCGAGGACATCCAGCTGCCCGAAGGCACCACGCTCGGCGCCCTGGTGCGTGGCGACGACGTGATCATCGCGCATCACGACACGACGGTGCAGCCGGATGATCACCTGATTCTTTTCCTCACGGATCGTCGTCACATCGAGGCGGTCGAAAAACTGTTTCAGGGCTCCGCCAGCTTTCTGTGAAAGACACGCTGCTGCCGGTTGCGAACGTTTTCGCCCTCGTCATGATGGTGTTTGCGGCCACCATGCTCGCGCCTTTGATCGTGGCGGTGTGGGAACTCGATCCGGCGCTCGAGTCGTTCGTGATCTCGGCGGTCGCAACCTTCATCCTGGGTTCGGTGCTGTGGCTGACAACGCGGCGCTTCAAACGTGAGCTCAAGACCCGCGACGGCCTGATGCTGGTGGCGCTGGTCTGGGTGGCGTTGCCGGCCGTGGCGGGTTTTCCGCTGTGGCATTTCCTGCCCATCGATTTCACGGACGCGTACTTCGAGGCGGCGTCAGGTTTGACGACCACGGGCGGCACCGTGCTGTCCGGGCTCGAATACCTGCCGCGCTCCATCAATCTATGGCGGCATCTGCTCAGCTGGCTCGGCGGCATGGGCATCATCGTGCTGGCGGTCGCCATCCTGCCGATGCTCGGTGTCGGCGGCATGCAGATCTACCGCGCCGAGATGCCGGGACCGATGAAAGACACCAAGCTCACGCCACGCATCGGCCAAACCGCGAAACTGCTCTGGACCGTTTACGCGGGCCTCACGGTGTCCTGCATCCTGTGCCTGAAATTCGCGGGCATGACCTGGTTCGAGGCGGTATGCCATGGCTTTTCCACACTCTCGTTGGGGGGCTTTTCGACCTACGACGCCAGCATCGGCCATTTCAACTCGCTCGCCATCGAGTCGGTGCTGATCGTCTTCCAGGTGCTCGCGGCGCTCAATTTCAGCACCCATTACCTTGCCTGGCGGGAGCGCGGCATCAAGGCGTACCTGCGCGATGCCGAGGCCAAGGCCATTCTGGGTGTGCTCGCGGTGAGCTGTATCGGCATCGCCCTGTTCCTGCATTACAAGGGCGTCGAACCCGACGTCCTCACCTCGCTACGACACACCACATTCAATGTCGTCTCGGTGGCGGTCGACAGCGGTCTGCACACGCAGGACTATTCCCGCTGGCCGACGTTTGCGCCGATGTGGATGATCTTCCTCAGCTGCATCGTCTGCAGTTCCGGTTCCACCGGCGGCGGCATCAAGATGATCCGCACGCTGGTGCTCGCCAAGCAGGCGAATCGCGAACTCAACCAGCTGGTGCATCCGAACATGGTGCGGCCGCTCAAAGTCGGCGGCGTGGTGATCGCAAACCGGGTCGTGTTCGCGGTGCTGGCTTTCGTTTTTCTATACTTCACTAGCGTGGTGACGCTGGTGTTCGTGCAGTTGGCGAGCGGTCTCGATTTCATGACCGCGTTTTCATCCATCATTGCCTGCATCAACAATGCCGGCCCGGGGCTGGGCTTGGTGGGACCGGGCAGCAATTACGGTGTACTCAGCGACTTTCAGACCTGGGTGTGTTCGGCAGCCATGTTGCTCGGCCGGCTCGAGGTGTTCACCATCCTGGTGCTGTTCACGCCGACTCTGTGGCGCAAGTAGCCTGTCGATGCCCCCGGCCCGCAAATCGGTCAAACGCAGGCACGCCGTCAAGCCGGGCAAGGAGCGTATCCTCGACGCGGCCGAAAAGTTGTTCGCACTGCATGGCTTCTACGGCGTCTCGGTACGCGACATCACCGATGCCGCCGCCGTCGACGTGGCACTGGTGAGCTATCACTTCGGCGGCAAGCGCGAGCTGTTCGCGGCACTCTTCCAGCGGCGCGCCGAGCTGTTGAATGCGCAGCGCATGAGCCGCCTGGAAGAAGTCCGGCTTGCGGCGCTGCCCGGTGTCCCCACGCTCGAGTCCATCATCGATGCGTTCATCCAGCCCATGCTGGAGGTGTCAGCGCGCGGCGGCCCGGGGTGGAAAAACTATTTCGCGCTGGTGGCGCAGGTGAACAACTCGGCCGAATGGGGCCCGATGTTGATCAGTCAGTACTTCGACCCCCTGGTGGAGAAGTTCATCGCCGTCCTGCGCATGGCGTTGCCGCAATGTCCGGCACGCGAGGTGTATTGGAGCTATCAGTTCCTGACGGGCGCACTGACCCTGTCCTTCGCCGAGACCGGACGCATCGACAAACTGTCCGGGGGCCTGTGCAAGTCATCCGACCTCGAAGGGGTGCATCAACGCCTCGTGCCCTATGTGGCCGCGGGATTCCGGGCACTTTGCGCGCAGCGCAAGAAATAGTAACGAAATCATATGATTGGACTCCTGCAGCGCGTCACACAGGCCAGCGTCGACGTCGCCGGCCAGCGCATCGGGGCAATCGGTCCAGGGCTCCTGGTGCTGATCGGCGTGCGACGCGAGGATGACGCGGCCAGCGGTGAGCGCCTGATCCGGCGGCTGCTGCTCTACCGTATCTTCGGCGACGCGGCCGGCAGGATGAATCTCAACCTTGCCCAGGCCGGCGGCGCCCTGCTGCTGGTGCCCCAGTTCACCCTGGCAGCCGACACGGCGGGCGGACTGCGCCCGGGGTTTTCCACCGCAGCCCCTCCAGAGATCGCGCGCGAGCGGTTCGAGCAAGTGGTCGTGCTGGCACGAAAGCTTCACAATCCGGTCGAAACGGGTGTGTTCGGCGCGGATATGCAGGTCGCGCTCGTCAACGATGGCCCTGTGACTTTCTGGCTGGAAAGTTAGACTGAACGCGCAGCGGGCGCCCGCGGTCAAATGTCATGATCATTAGCAGGCTCCTAGGGCGTATTATTGTGCTCGTAGGCCATCGATTTACGTGATTCCGGAGAAGTGACTATGTTCGATTCAAAGATGCTCTTGGTCATTCTCGCGATTGCGCTGGTCATTTTCGGCACCAAGCGCCTGCGCGGCATTGGGTCGGATCTGGGCGCCGCCGTCAAAGGCTTCAAGTCGGCCATGAGCGAGGGTGAGCAGGAAGAAGCCGCCAAGCAGCTCAAGCAGCAGCAGGATGCCGATTTTCAAGCAAGCGCGTCGCACGACAGCAGCAAGGTACCGCCGAAAACCAGCGCCTGATGACGCATGTTTGATGTCGGCTTCTCGGAGATCGTCCTTACCTCGGCCATAGCACTCATCGTGCTGGGACCTGAGCGGCTGCCCAAGGTTGCCCGCCAAGTGGGTAACTGGATGGGACGTGCGCGTTCCATGGCGCGGCAGCTGACCGAGCAGCTGGAACGTGAAGTGGACGCCGAAGAGTTGCTGCGCGAGACGCGCAAAAAAAGCCCTACACCGCCGCGACCGGCTGACCCTGCACCCGCATCCTTCGATACCTCGGCGATGCCTGCCGCGAATACGATTCACACGCCCGACGCCCCGCGACCTGGCGTCTACGATCCGGGCGTGACGCCGCACGGCGCCGATTGGCAGCCGACACCGACCGAGTCCAAACCGCCCAATGGTTGAGCCCGGCGATCCGGGCGAGCTCGCCGAAGGCACGCTCATCTCGCATCTGCTCGAGTTGCGCGACCGGCTGCTGCGCGCCTTGCTGGCCGTGGGCATCGCCTTCATTCCGTGCGTGATTTACATGAATCCGCTGTTCACGTTCATTGCGGAGCCGCTGAAAAAGAAGCTCCCGGCCGGCGCCAATATCATCGCCACCAGCGTGGTCGGCACGTTCACCGTGCCGTTCAAGATGGCGTTGATACTCGCCGTCGGCCTCGCCATGCCGGTGGTGCTGTATCAGGCCTGGGCATTCGTCGCACCCGGTCTGTATCGGCACGAGAAGAAGCTGGCCGTGCCGCTGCTCATTTCCAGCATCATCCTGTTTTATCTCGGTACGGCCTTCGCGTATTTCGCCGTGTTCCCGGTGATGCTGCAGTTCTTCGTCTCGACCACGCCACCCGGCGTGCAGATGATGACCGAGATGGGCAACTACCTCGACTTCGTCATGGTGTTGCTGCTCGCGTTCGGGCTCGCCTTCGAGGTGCCGGTGGCAACCGTGCTGCTCGTGTGGACCGGCTTCGTCAAGATCAAGACGCTGAAGAAAAACCGCGGCTTCGTGGTGCTGGGACTTTTCATCTTCGCCGCCTTTGTCACGCCGCCGGATGCGCTGTCGCAGAGTGCCATGGCGGTGCCGATGTGTGTTCTCTACGAGATCGGCATCATCATGGCGGGACTTCTGCTCAAGGATAAGATTGCCGCGCGCGAGCAAGCCGAACGCGAACGCGAACGCGAACAACAAATTTCAGGCTAGGGATCACATTTGAGCGCCACCTTCTTCGGCCAGCCGCGGGGCCTCGCCACCCTGTTCATGACCGAAATGTGGGAACGCTTCACCTACTACGGCATGCGCGCACTGCTGGTGCTGTTCCTGGTCGACACGGTCAAACGGGGCGGCTTCGGCCTGAACGACAAGAGCGCCACGGCGATCTACGGATTGTTCACCGCGTTCGCCTATCTTGCCGGCCTGCCCGGCGGCTGGGTGGCAGACCGGCTGATCGGCGCACAGCGCGCCGTCATGCTCGGCGGCATTCTGATCACGATCGGCAACGCGATGCTGGCGCTCACCACGACGCCGGGCGCCTTTTACCTGGGACTCGTGGTCATCGTGCTCGGCGTCGGCCTGCTCAAGCCCAACTGCAGCGCCATCGTTGCGGATCTCTATCCGGAAGGCGGCGCGCGCCTCGATGCGGGCTTCACGTTGTTCTACATCGGCATCAACGTGGGCGCCTTTCTCGGCCCGCTGGTCACCGGCTGGGCGCAGGTCGCGATCGGACCCCGCGCCGGCTTCGCCTGCGGCGCGATCTTCATGGCCTTCGGCGTGCTGCAATTCTTCCTCACCAGGCGCCATCTGGGGAGCTCCGGGATCGATGCGGCGTCCACGGTCGACGCGCGTCGCGCGCACTGGCTGCAGCTCGGCGCTGCGCTCGTGATCGGAGCCCTGACCATCGGCGCCATCATGACGGGGCTCATCGAGGTGAGTGCGGTGTCACTGGCACAATGGGGCGCGTGGGTGATCGTCGCCATGGCAGTCCTCTACTTCCTCTACTATTTTTTCATTGCCGACATCAACCGCGAAGAACGTCGCCGCGGCGTGGTGCTCGTGGTTCTGTTCATCGGCTGCGCGTTGTTCTTCTCCGGTTTCGAGCAGGCCGGTTCGTCGTTGAATCTTTTTGCGGAGCGCTATACCGACCGCCATGTGGGCTGGCTGGATTGGGACATTCCCACGGCCTGGTTTCAATCACTCAATTCGTTCTTCATTTTCTTCTTTGCGCCGTTCTTCGCCTGGGCATGGGTGGCGCTTGCGAAACGCCGCCTGAATCCTTCCGCACCGGCGAAGTTTGCGATCGGCGTCATCCTCGAAGGGTCGGGCTTTTTGGTGATGGCGGCAGCGGCGCTGCTGGTGGCCGGCGGCGCCAAGGCCGGGCCAACCTGGCTCATCGTGACTTATCTGCTGCACACCTTCGGCGAACTGTGCTTGAGTCCGGTCGGCTTGAGCTACTACACCAAGCTCGCGCCGAAACGTTTCGTCGGTCAGTTGATGGGCATGTGGTTTCTCGCAATGTCGTTGGGCAATCTGATCGCCAGCTTGATCGCAGGAGATTTCGATGCGAATAATGTCGCCGCCATGCCCGGCCAATACATGCACATCGTCTACTTCTCCGTCGGCATAGGCGTGGTGCTGTTGGTGCTGAGCCGTCCGGTCAGGAAGCTCATGGGCGACGTGCAATGAATCCCGCGCCGCAACTCTCGCTCAAGGCCATTTTGCTGTCGATCGTTCTGACCGCGATTCTGGCGTCGGCGAACGCGTACGTGGGCCTGTTCGTCGGCTTGACGGTGTCGACGGCGATTCCTGCCGCGGTGCTGTCGATGGCGATCCTGCCGTTGTTCGGCAAGTCGAACATCCTCGAGAACAATATCGTCGCCACAGGCGCGTCCGCCGGCACGTCGATCTCCGCGGGCGCGATCTTCACGCTGCCCGCGCTGATCCTCATGCACCACTGGTCGACGTTCAATTACTTCTGGACGCTCGCGATCGTCGGGCTGGGCGGCCTGCTCGGCGTGCTGTTCTCCGTGCCGCTGCGACGCACCTTGATCATCGAGCAGAAGCTGCTGTTCCCGGAAGGCGTGGCGGCAGCGGCCGTGCTCAAAGTCGGCGCCAATCCCAAGGCCGGTGCGAAATTCCTGGCCGCCGCCGCCGTGGCAGGCGGCCTGTTCAAGCTGGTCACCTCCGGCTTTCGCAATCTGCCCGAGTCATTCGTGGCGAAGAGTTTCATCGGTGAACGCGGCATCGCC
Organism: uncultured Steroidobacteraceae bacterium; assembly: GCA_964658805.1. Lineage (GTDB taxonomy): Bacteria > Pseudomonadota > Gammaproteobacteria > Steroidobacterales > Steroidobacteraceae > Bog-1198. The sequence goes on along the minus strand of CAZZZU010000114.1, from coordinate 954 downwards.
TTTTTCGGTTACAGCTTCTCGCCGGCGCTGCTCGGCGTCGGCTACATCATCGGGCTCAACGTCGCAATTCTCATTTTCGCCGGTGGCGCGTTCTCCTGGTGGCTGGCGATCCCGCTCTACAACGTGTTCTTCGCAGCGCACGATCCGGTGCTGCTGCAAAAGCTCGGCGGCCTGGACCCGGAGGACGCGGCCTTTGCCATCTGGCGCGCGCAAATCCGCTACATCGGCGTGGGCTGCATGCTGACCGGTGCAGTGTGGGCGCTCTGGTCGCTGCGCAAATCCTTATGGACCGCGGTACAGAGCGGTTTGAAAGCCGGCACACGTGTGTCGGCCGACGTGCCGCACACGGAACGGGATCTGCCCATGAGTGCAGTGCTGCTGTGCATCGCCTTGTTCGTGGTGCCGCTATTCATCCTGTATTACCTGGTGGTGAACAGCTTCGGCGTGGCGCTCACCATGGCCGTGATCATGATCGTCGCCGGCTTTCTATTCTCCTCGGTGAGCGGCTACATGGCCGGACTCATCGGCTCGTCCAACAATCCCGTCTCGGGCATCACCATCTGCACCATCCTGTTTGCATCGGTGGTGCTCATGTGGCTGTTGGGGGGTAACTCATCCATCGGTGCCGTGGCGGTGGTCTTCATCGGTGCCGTGGTGTGCAATGCGGCCGCAGTGGCGGGCGACAACCTGCAGGATCTGAAAGCGGGGCAACTGGTCGGCGCCACGCCGTGGCGGCAGCAGGTCATGTTATGTGTCGGGGTGCTCGCGAGTGCGGCGGTCATGGCGCCGGTGCTCAACGTGCTGCTGTACGCCTACGGCATCGGCGAACCCGCGCATCCCGGCGTGAAGGCGTTGCCGGCGCCGCAGGCGAATCTGGTCCGGTCGGTTGCCGAGGGCATGTTCGGCGGCACCCTGCCCACAGGGATGATCATCGTCGGCCTGATCATCGGCGTG
>CAZZZU010000113.1:0-13207 GCA_964658805.1 uncultured Steroidobacteraceae bacterium | reverse complement strand
CAGCCAGACAGGTCGGCGCCGCCGACGCGAGCGCGCCGGCGGCTGCCAACGCGAGGACCACCCACTTTGCGGAAGGCAGGGCTAACGACGTGACCATTCACTTTCTCCGCTCAAAGCGTTTTCGATGGCGCGCGCCAGCTTCACGGTGATTTCTTCGAGTTCACTGTCGCGCGCGTTATAGGGTGGGGCGACGATGATGGTATCGCCATCGATGCCGTCGACATTGCCGCTGCAGGGATAGCAGATGAGCCCGTCGGCGAGCGCACGCGTGCCGACGTCGAGACTTAGTGCGCGCTTTTCCGGGAATGGCGTCTTCGTCGCCCGGTCTCGCACCAGTTCGATGCCGATAAAAAAGCCGCGGCCGCGCACGTCGCCCACCTCGTCGAATTTATGCAACGCGCCGCGCAGTGCCTCCTGGAACTTCACACCGACCGTCTTGACCCGCGTGATGAGCTTGTCGCGCTCGATGATGCGTTGCACGGCCAGGGCGGCAGCACACGCAGTGGTGTGCCCGGAAAAAGTGTGACCCGTTTGATAGGCACCATGTTCGGCCAGGATGGGGACCGCCACGTGCGGTACGACGAGGGTGGCAGCGAGCGGAATGTATCCGCCCGCCAGTCCCTTCGCCACGCACATGATGTCAGGCACAACGCCGTCATGCTCCAGCGCTCGCCAGGTGCCACTGCGTCCTGACCCGCACATCACCTCGTCGGCAATCACGAGCACATCGTATTTGCGACAGACCTCAGCAACGGCACGCGCATAACCTTCAGGAGCGGGCACCACCCCGCCCGCTGCGCCGACAATGGGTTCAAAGATGAAGGCGGCGACGTTCTCGGGGCCCGCGGCCAGGATGACCCGCTCAAGTTCGGCGGCCAGGTGTGCAGCAAGTCCTTCGCGCGTCGCGCCGTGCGGCAGCCGGTAGGCATTCGCCGCCGATACGAACGATACGTCGAACAGCGCGCCTTCGAAGGCGCGGCGCCGTGCAGTGAAGTCTGATACCGAAAGCGCCCCCAGCGTATTGCCGTGCCAGGAACGTCGTCGGGAGATGAAATGCCGTTTGCGCATCATGTCGCGCGCGGCAAAGTGCTGAAGCGCGACTTTCAGTGCCGACTCGACCGCCTCCGAGCCGCCGCTCGAATAAATGACATCCTTGAAATGGCCACCGGTAAGACGCAAGAGCATCTGCGTCAGCTCTTCCAGCGCGACGCTCGTGAAGAGGTAGCGATAACCGAATGCCACTTCGTTGAGCTGCTGTGCGATCGCCGCATTCACACCCGCGTGGCCGTGCCCGAGGCTGAACACCGCCGGACCGCCCGAGCCGTCCAGATAGCGCTTGCCCGCCGCATCGAAGACATAACTGCCCTGGCCGCGCACGATGCGCGGCAGTTTGTGAACCCCAAAACCGCTGCTCACTTGGCAAAACCCTCCGCTAGGTGTGTGCCAATATAACGCATGGAATCGCCCGTCTTGCCTGCCGATGTCTCTGCTGTTCGTCTGCGCGATCGTGCCTTGGGGATCATCGCCCTGGCGACGCTGTTGGCGATGGTGTACTTCGCCCGGGATGTGCTCGTGCCCATCACCCTGGCCATGATTTTGAGTTTACTGGTGGCGCCGCTGACCCGCGCGCTGAAGCGCTGGGGGGCGGGGCATACGTTAGCCGTGTTGTTGTCGGTCATTTTCATGGTTTTCTCCTTCGGCGCGATCGCCGCCGTCATCGGTGCACAGCTGGTCCACATGGCAGACAGCGTGCCCGAATATGAAAAAACCATCGGCGACAAACTCGACAAGCTGGATGATCTGACCGTAAAGCGCTTCGATCGCTTCTTGAATCAATCGGGACGCGCGGCAGCCAGACGTATATCTCCCTCACGCGAAGCGGTCAACCGGCTCACGGCGCGCGACCCGGCAGTGCCGCCGGACGACGCCGGCACCGCGAGTGCGCCGATAGCGGTGGAACTGCACACACCCCAGCCAAATGCGCTACAGGTCGTCAGGCGCGTGGCCGGATCCGTGTGGGTGCCCCTCGAGATGGCCGGCATCGTCATCGTCGTGCTGATTTTCGTGCTGCTCGAGCAGGAGGCGCTGCGCGATCGCTTCATTCGGATCGCCGGCGGCGCGGACATTCGGCGCACCACGCTTGCCATCAACGACGCGGGCGATCGTCTGTCGCGCTTTTTCGTGTCCCAATTTGCCGTCAATGTAGGCGTCGGCGTCATGATCTTTATCGGCCTGAGTCTGATGGGACTGCCGCACCCGTTGCTCTGGGCCACGCTCACCTCGGTTCTCCGCTTCGTTCCCTACGTCGGCGTCTGGATTGCGGCATTGCTGGCGACCTTGCTGGCGGCGGCGGTCGAACCGTCATGGGGTTTGTCGCTCGCGACCTTGAGCCTGTTCGTCGTCGTTGAGCTGATTGCCAGCCAGATGGTGGAGCCGCAGTTGTACGGCCACACCACCGGCCTTTCGCCGCTGTCCGTGGTGGTGGCGGCCATCTTCTGGAGCTGGCTGTGGGGTCCGATCGGACTGATCGTTTCCACGCCGCTCACCTTGTGTCTGCTGGTTGCGGGCAGGCACATCAAGGCGCTGAGCCTGCTCGATGTGCTCTTGGGGGATACGCAGGCACTCACCATGCCGCAGCGATTCTATCAGCGCGCTCTATCCGCCGACTCGGATGAAATCATCGCGAGCGCACGCGACTTCCTGAAGCGCAACAGCTTCGCGAATTATTGCGACGCCGTGCTGCTGCCGGCCTTGCATCTGGCGCGCCTCGATCTGGAAACAGGGGCGATCAACGCCGAGCAACAGGCCCGCGTGCGTGCCTCGATGGTGGCTGTCATCGGCGCGATCGGCGGCGAGGAGAATCGTGGCCGGCGGCGTCGCAAGGTCAGTACATCCGTCCTCGCGCAGACCAGCGCCGGGCGCCTGTTGCGGCAGCAACGCGAACAGGACATCGGCCGCTGGCAGGGACCGCTGGTGGTGCCGCCGGGCTCGGTGGTGGTGTGCGTGGGACTCGGTTCACTGGCCGACGATCTGGCGACGGAACTGCTGGTGCGCATCCTGCGCGATCAAAAAATAGACGCGCGCCACATGGCGGTGGAAGATCTTGATTTCACGCCGCCTGTCGATGCCGCCGAAGCAGTGTCGCTCGCCTATATCGTGAGTGCTTTTCCATGTGCTGAGCGAACGCGCGGCGATGCGGCCGCGGCGGCAACGCGACGGCGCTTTCCGCAGGCCTGCATCATCTCGGTCTTTCTGCCCGGGATGCTGCTGCAACCGGCACCCGCCGGAGTCGATCACATCAACGGCATTACGGATGCGGACAAGACCGCCGTGTCGCTCGCGCACGCCGTACAGATCGGCCTCGACATGCATGCCGGCGCGGCCGTGAGCTGAATCCATGTGGCTCGCGCAAGCCAGCCGCGGGCAGCGTCGCGTATTGCTCGCTGCCTATGCGGGTTATGGTCTCGATGGTTTCGATTTCATGGTGTACAGCTTCGTCATTCCGTCATTGTTGACGTTATGGCACATGAGCAAGGCGCAGGCGGGGAGCATCGCAACCGCTGCGCTCGTTACCTCATCGATCGGCGGCTGGGCTGCAGGCGTTCTTGCAGACCGCTACGGACGCGCCCGGTTGCTGCAGCTCACCGTCATCTGGTTCTCGCTGTTCACGTTTCTGAGTGCATTCACCCACTCGGCCACTCAGCTATTTATGACCCGTGCACTACAAGGCTTCGGCTTCGGCGGCGAATGGGCGGTGGGCTCCATCCTGGTGGCCGAAAGCATCGATGCGCGTCACCGCGGCAAGGCGGCGGGCCTGGTGCAAAGCAGCTGGTCTGTCGGCTGGGCCGGCGCCGCGGTGGCTTTTTGGCTGGCGAACGCTTGTCTGCCGATCGAAGTCGCCTGGCGAGTCGTGTTCGGACTTGGCATCCTGCCAGGGTTGCTGCTGATCTACATCCGCCGCAACGTCGAGGAGCCGCCGATGTTCCTGCGCACCCGCAGGCAAGACCGCCGCCATTTCATGAGCATTTTCCAGCCACCCTATCTGTTGCACACCGTGCTTGCGACTTTGCTCGCCACGGGGATGCTCGGCGCCTACTATTCCGTGACGACCTGGCTGCCGACTTACCTGGCCACCGAGCGACATCTGTCGGTGGACGGCACCACGACCTATCTCATGACGGTGATACTGGGTTCGCTCGCCGGCTACCTGACCAGCGGCTGGTTGGCCGATCGCATTGGCCGCCGCCGCGGCTTCATTCTCTTCGCCGTATGTGGATCATTACTGATCGTGCTCTATACACGCCTGCCTCTGACCGGCATCGGCATGGCGCTGATTGGCTTTCCGCTGGGGTTTTTCCTGCTCGGAGTCTTCTCCGGGATGGGCGCGTTCCTCGCAGAGCTCTTTCCCGGCGCGCTGCGCGGTTCGGGACAGGGATTCACGTACAGCATGGGCCGGGGGCTGGGCGGCTTCTGTCCTTTGATCATCGGCCGCCTGAGCAATCACGTCGCCTTGGGTGATTCGATCGCCGGCTTCACGGTGGCGGCCTATGCACTGGTGGTGCTCACCAGCTGTTGGCTACCGGAAACGCGCGGCCGCGTGCTCGATGCGGATGCGTCGGCATCATGAGTCAATGGGAATTCTGGATCGACCGCGGCGGCACCTTTACGGATGTGATCGGCCGCGCGCCCGACGGCAGGCTGCAAACCGCCAAGCTGCTCTCGGAGGACACGGCGCATTATCAGGATGCGGCTTTGGAGGGCATTCGCCGGCTGCTCGGGATAGCTGCCGGCGTTGCCCTCGATGCGACCCGTATCGGCGCCGTCAAAATGGGCACGACGGTGGCCACCAATGCGCTGCTCGAGCGCAAGGGCGCGCGCACCGTCCTCGTGATCACGCGCGGTTTGGCGGACGCGCTGCGCATCGCGACGCAAGCCCGACCCAAACTGTTCGAGCGCCGGATCGTCTTGCCGGAAATGATGTACGAGCGCGTGATCGAAGCCGACGAACGCCTGGCTGCTGACGGCAGCGTGATCCGGCCGCTCGATGGGCAGGGCCTGCAACTGCAACTGGAGCGCGCCGTGCGTGACGGCTTTCGCGCCTGCGCGATCGTCTTCATGCATGCCTATCGCTGGACCCTACACGAGGCAGCTGCCGCTGTGATCGCACAGCGTTGCGGTTTTACCCAGGTCTCGGTGTCGCATCAGGTGAGCCCGCTCATGAAACTGATACCGCGCGGCGACACGACGGTGGTGGACGCATACCTTTCGCCGATCCTCAAAACCTATACGGAGCGGCTGCGCACTGCGCTGCCCGGCGTACCCCTCTTCTTCATGCAAAGTTCCGGGGGCTTGACGCACGCCGAACAGTTTCAAGGCAAGGATGCGATTCTGTCGGGACCCGCCGGCGGGATCGTCGGCATGGCGTGCAGCGCTCACGCAGCCGGCTTTGACCGGGTGATCGGCTTCGACATGGGCGGCACATCGACCGATGTGAGCCATTTTGCCGGGGAGTATGAGCGTGCGTTCGATACCGAAGTCGGCGGCGTGCGGGTGCGCGCGCCGATGCTGAACATTCACACCATCGCGGCGGGTGGCGGATCGATCATTCGATTCGATGGTGCACGCTTGCGCGTGGGCCCGGAATCTGCGGGCGCCGACCCGGGTCCCGCCAGCTACCGGCGCGGCGGTCCTTTGACCGTGACGGACGCGAACGTCCTGCTCGGCCGCATCCAGCCTGCTTATTTTCCGCATGTTTTCGGCGATGGCAACCAGCCGCTCGAGATCGGCGCGGCACAACGCGGCTTCGCCGACCTGGCTGACCGCATGTCGACAGCTGCGGGTCACGCGATCGACGCAGCCGCGGCGGCTGCCGGAGCGCTGCGCATCGCGGTGGGCAGCATGGCGAACGCCATCAAAAAGATCTCGGTGCTACGCGGGCACGATCTCGAGCAGTACACGTTGCAGAGTTTCGGGGGCGCGGCCGGCCAACATGCATGCCTGGTCGCCGATGCGCTCGGCATGCCGCGAGTCTATGTTCATTCGCTCGCGGGAGTCTTGTCAGCCTATGGCATGGGTCTGGCGGAACAGCATGCGATGCGCGAGCGTAGCGTCGATCAACCCCTCGACGCTGCGGGCCTGGATGCCGCGCGCCGCATCAGCCAGGAATTGGTGGCCGATGCAGCTCGCGAGTTCGTGGATCGAGGCGCCTTGCGAGCGTCGGTTCGCGAGCAGGTACAGATTCACATCCGCTACGCCGGGAGCGATAGCGCATTGGCCTGCGCGTTGTCATCGGGCAGCGACGTGGCGAGCGTCCGCCGCGAATTCGAGTCTGTTTATCGGCGACGTTATGCATTTTTCAATGCGGACAGGCCGCTGCTGATCGAAGCAGTCACGGCAGAGTGCGCGGTGCGGGTTGCCGCGCCTGCCGTACGCAACGCGAGCGCGGCGCCTGCCAGCAAGCCCGCAGCCGCGGTCGTGGCGCCGATGTACACACTCGCTCCTGAATCGGGCGGCCAGTGGACGCAGGCTCCGCTCTACCGCAGGGAGAGTCTGCAACCGGGCGACGTGCTCGACGGACCCGCCGTCGTGGCCGATCAGCATTCGACCACCGTGGTAGAGGACGGGTGGCGCTTGCAGGTTGGTGCGGCGGGAATGTCGATGCAGCGCGTGATGCCGCGCACCGCGCACGCGGCGCTGACCGCCGGCGCAGACCCGATCATGCTTGAATTGTTCAACAACATATTCATGAATATTGCCGAGCAGATGGGCCTCAGGCTGCAAAACACCGCGCACTCGGTCAACATCAAAGAGCGACTGGATTTCAGCTGCGCGCTGTTCGACGCCAGCGGCGCGCTGATCGCCAATGCGCCGCATATGCCCGTGCATCTGGGATCCATGAGCGATTCGGTGCGCTCGGTGATCGATCGTAACGCTGCTATGCGCAGCGGCGATGTATTCATGTTGAACGATCCCTATCACGGCGGTACCCACCTGCCGGACATCACCGTGGTGACGCCGGTGTACCTGGATGCGCACGACGCCCAGCCCGCATTTTTCGTGGCCTCGCGTGGTCACCACGCTGACGTCGGCGGCACGACGCCGGGGTCGATGCCAGCGTTCTCGCGCGGCATCGACGAGGAGGGCGTGCTCATCGACAACGCTCTGCTGGTGCGCGACGGCACCTTGCGCGCTGCCGAGGTTTTGGCGCTGCTGCAATCCGGGCCTTATCCCGCGCGCAATCCCGAGCAAAACCTGGCCGACCTGACGGCGCAGGTGGCGGCGAATGAAAAGGGTGCGCAAGAACTGCGGGCGCTGGTCAAGCGATTCGACCGCGACACCGTCACGGCCTACATGCGACATGTGCAGGACAATGCCGAGTTCGCCGTCCGGCGCGTCATCGATCGATTGTCTGATGGGCATTTCCGGCTGCAACTCGATAATGGTGCGCATATCGAGGTGGCGCTGCGCATCGACCGACAGCGCCGCACTGCTGTCATCGATTTCAGCGGCAGCAGCGCGCAACTCGCCAATAATTTCAATGCCCCGCGTGCCATCACCACGGCGGCGGTTCTCTATGTGTTCCGCACGCTCGTGAATGATGACATCCCGCTCAACGCCGGGTGTTTACGGCCCCTCGAGATCATCGTGCCGGCCGGGTGCATGCTGAATCCCGCACCGCCTGCCGCCGTGGTCGCCGGGAACGTCGAGACGTCCATGTGCATCACCAACGCGTTATACGGTGCGCTTGGGGTGATGGCAGCCAGTCAGTGCACCATGAATAATTTTACCTTTGGCAATGCGCGACATCAGTATTATGAAACCATCGCCGGCGGCTCGGGCGCAGGTGACGGTTTCGATGGCGCCGATGCCGTACAAACACATATGACGAACTCGCGGCTCACGGACCCTGAGGTGCTCGAGGCCCGCTTTCCGGTACGGCTGGAATCGCACGAGATCCGTGCACACAGCGGCGGCCGCGGTCGCTGGCACGGCGGCAACGGCGCCACGCGACGAATCCGGTTTTTGGAGCCGATGACAGCGTCCATCTTGAGCAACGGCAGGCGGCATGGTGCTTTCGGCATGGCCGGCGGCGAGCCGGGTGCAACCGGCGAGACATTCGTGGCGCGATGTGGCGGTGGAATCGAGCATCTGGAACACATTGGACAGGTTGAGCTCGAGGCGAACGACATAATGGTCATCGTGACCCCCGGTGGTGGCGGCTTCGGAACCGAGGAAGCGGAGTAAGATTCTCCCGCTCATGCAGCACATTGAAATAGTCGAAGTCGGACCCCGCGACGGGTTGCAAAACGAAAGCGTGCATTTGAGTACGGCGCAGAAGATCGAATTCGTACGCCGCGCGCTCGACTACGGCGTACGCCGCATCGAAGTGGCGAGCTTCGTCAATCCGCAGTGGGTGCCGCAGATGGCGGACGCGGAGGCGGTGGTCGCGGGTTTGCCACAGCGTGAGAATGTCACGTACGTCGGGCTGGTGCTCAACAAGCGTGGGGCGCTGCGTGCCATCGAGAGCGGGCTGCCGGAATTAGGCGCCGTGTGTGCGGCCTCGGACGGCTTCGCGCAGAAGAACCAGGGCATGACCTCGGCTGAGTCGCTCGAAGTGTGCTGCGATATCGTGCGACTGGCCCGTGCCGCCGGTCGTCGCGCGCAGATCACGATCTCGACCGCATTTGGCTGCCCGTTTGACGGGGAAGTCGATGCGGCGCACGTGGTGGAGATGGCGCGGACGGCCGCGGCTGCCGGTCCGGTCGAGGTTGCCATTGCCGACACCATCGGCGTGGCCGCGCCGCGCGCGGTCGCCGACCTCGTTGCTCGCGTGCGCTCGGCGATCGCGCCGTTGCCGGTACGGGTGCATTTTCACAATACGCGCAACACGGGGCTCGCCAACGTCTGGACGGCGGTCGAGGCGGGCGCCCAGATTGTCGATGCCTCCTTAGGTGGCCTCGGCGGCTGTCCCTTTGCGCCGTTGGCCACCGGCAACGTACCGACCGAGGATGTCGTCTACCTGCTCGAACGCTCGGGTATCGCGACGTCCCTCAAGATCGAAGGCCTGATCGAAGCGGCACAGTGGCTGAGCGGTGTCATGGGTCGCGAACTCCCGGGCATGTTGGGCCGCGCCGGGATGTTCCCTAAGCCGGCTTGAGGCATTGCTGGAAGCGCTGCTCGACACGATGCGCATACCAGTCCGTGGTCAGCTTGCGTTTGAGCTTGGGGCCGACCAGATTGATGCGCGGTAGCAGTTCGCGCGGCACCGCATGATCCAAGCGGGCGTCCGCGATTGCGAATACCTGTCGATACAGACGAGACTCGGCGAATTCTGCCGTGCGTGCGTGTCCCAATGCGGCATGGATCGCATCGTGCGACAGGTCCAGTTGGGCACTCATGGAACGCAGTGCGAGTTCCGTTTCACCCGGGCCTGAGACAGCCGGGTCCGTGGGCAGCAGGATGCCATCGGTGATGAGCGGAGTGCCGGCGGCGATGCTGACGGCCTTTTGAAACGCCGCATTTCGGCTGGTGTATTGGCCGGCATTGAAATCGGCAAAGCGATAGATATAGGCATCGTACGGTGCGCGGTAGTCAAGCAGATGCGCGATCCCAAAATACAAGCCGCCGCGACGGTTGAACAACTCGTCGGGAATGCTGCGTGCGATCGGATAAGGATATGAGGCGACCTTCGCGAATGCCTCGGCGAAGACGACGTTCACCTGCATAGGGCCCCGGGTGCGGATCGGATTATGATCCTCGAACAAGGTGCGACCAAGCGGCACTTCGGCGATCAAATCTTCGTATACGTCACTCAGGTTTTTTTCGGTGCGGGCGGCATCTATGCGTGCGCTGTAGCTCTTGCCGTCGGGCGACTTCAATCCCAAAGCGGTGTGCACCAGCACGGTCGGCACGTGCGCATGCGCCGCACGCGTATCGATCTCGCGCCATGCGATCGCGCCGAGTCCCGGTACCACCGGGTCGACGCGAAAGCTCGATTCCTGCTCGATGACCGCAATGACGGCGCACACATTGGCATGATCGGGCGCCAGTTTGAGGGCGCTGAAAGCAGCATAGATATCGGCGCTCCAGCCCGGGCGATCCGTGACATAACGCGGCAGGGCGCGCTCGATGTCGGCACGCGCGTCGCCGGCGCTGATGCCGGGCGAGGCTGCGGGCGTCCCGCCATGGCAGCCCGCCAGCGCGAACGACACGACAGCAATCCATCCGAGGCGCTCGATCATCGGCGGATGTTAACGCGGCGCCATGCGAATCGCACCGTCCAGACGGATGGTCTCGCCGTTCAAGAACGAATTTTCAAGGATATGCATGACGAGCCTCGCGTACTCGTCCGGATGCCCCAGCCGCGGCGGAAACGGCACCTGTTTGCCGAGCGAGTCTTGGGCCTCCTGCGGCAGGCCCTGCAGCATCGGTGTGGCGAAAATGCCGGGGGCAATCGTAACCACCCGAATGGCGCTCGAGGCGAGTTCGCGCGCGAGCGGTAACGTCATGCCGACGATGGCGCCCTTTGAGGCGGCATAGGCCACCTGTCCAATCTGACCGTCGTACGCCGCCACCGATGCCGTCAAGATGATGACGCCGCGTTCTCCCGCCGTGTTCGGCGTATTGGACTGCATCGCCACTGCTGCTGCCTTGGTGACCAACAGGGTGCCTACCAAATTGATGTCGATCACCCTGCGAAAGGCAGCGCCCGGCATCGGACCCTGTCGGCCGATCAGGCGGCCGGGCGTAGCCACACCGGCACAATTGACGGTCGTATTGAGCCCGTTCAGGTGTGCGCAAGCCGCCTGGACGGCTGCGTCCACGGCGGTTTCATCCGTGACATCCGCGGCAACGAAAAAAGCCGCGTCGCCCAAGCGTGCTGCCGCCGCAGCTCCTTGGGTCGCATTCATGTCGAGCAGGACCGCCTGGCCGCCGCCGCGCACGATGCGATCGGCCACGGCGAAACCGAGGCCGGACGCGCCGCCACTGATGAGTGCCTTCACTTCGTTCAATTGCATGCAGGCGCGTCCTTAATGCTCGATGTCAGCCAGTGGGTGCACGGAGTCTGACCAGGGACTCGTAAAAAGCCGGTCGATGTCGGCGCTCTGGACATCGGCCAGCGTCGGCGGGCGCCACTGGGGCGCATTGTCCTTGTCGATGACCATGGCACGTACGCCCTCGATGAAGTCTCCCTGCGCGAAACAGCGGTTCGCCATGCCGATTTCCATGCGCAGGCAGTCTGCCAGCGTCATCTTGGCGCCGAGCGCCAGTTGCCGTTGCGTCGTGACCAGCATGGTGGGCGAGCGTGATTCGATGAGTCGGCGCGTGCTGTCTGCCCAAGACTGAAATTCGGGGCGGGCTTCACGGGCAAGCGAGGCCAGAATGTCCGTGACATGGGTGGCGTCGAAATGGGCATCGATCGCAGGCCGCAGCCCCGCGAGCGACGCCGGCCCCGGATCCGTCGCCAATGCGCTTACAGCCCGTGCAATGGCGGCGGCATCCTCCTCGCGCTCATCCCACGAGATGGCGGCAAGCGCCGCATCGAGCGCCGCGACCGCGCTGCGCCCGAGATAGATGTCGGCCAGGTTTGCGTAAAGCGCGTCGGCTGCCTTGATCTGCAGACCCGTGAGCGCGAGGTACAGGCCAAGTTTCCCCGGCAGGCGGGACAGAAAATAACTTGCGCCCACGTCGGGGAAAAAACCGATGGCCACTTCCGGCATGGCCATGCGCGTGCGTTCACCCACGATGCGCAGTCGCGAGCCTTGCGCGATACCCATCCCGCCGCCCATGACGATGCCATCGAGCAGGACGACGTACGGTTTTGGATAGTGATGCAGAAAGTAGTCGAGTGGATATTCGCGCGCGAAAAACTCGTGGTGCAGCGTGCCACCCGAGCGATGGCTTGCATACAATGCGCGGATATCGCCCCCGGCGCAGAATGCCTTGTCGCCGGCGCCGCGCACCAGCACGGCGCGCACCGCTGGATCGTCTGCGGCGTCGTGCATCAACGTGGTCAGCGCATCGATCATGGACAAGGAGAGCGCGTTGAGCGCTGCCGGACGATTGAGCGTGATGAAAACGATGCCGTTACGGCGCTCGCTGATCAGCTCCATCTCGGCGCGCGCTTTTCAAGAAAGGCATTGACGCCTTCGAGCTGGTTGGGACCGTCAAACAGGTCGACGAAGCGTTCCCGTTCGACCGCCACGGCAGCCGCGCGCGGCACGCCACGTCGCGCCTGATGGATGAGCTGTTTACTCGCGCACACCGCATCCGGACTCAAGCTCGAGACGCGTGCCGCGATATCGCGTGCGGTCTGCAATGCGGTGCCGCGCGGTACCACCTGCTCGACCAGCCCGATGCGCAGCGCCGTGGCGGCGTCGACGCGTTCATTGGTCAAAATCATGCGTTTCGCCCAACCTTCGCCCACCAGCCACGGCAACGTCTGCGTGCCGCAACCTGCCGGTAGCAGCCCCACCGAGGGTTCGGGCAGGGCGAGTTGCGCATGCTCCTCGCAAATCCGCAGGTCGCATGCCAACGCGCATTCGAGTCCGCCGCCCATGGCGTAGCCGTTGATGGCCGCGATCACCACTGCTCGCGCTTCCTGCAAGGTTTCCAAAGCGCGACCGAAGCACTGCGCCATGTGCCGCGCATGCGCCTTGTCGCCGGTCGCGAATTCCTTGAGGTCGGCGCCGGCACTGAAAAACTTGCCACCTTGGCCCGTGACGATCACGGCGCGAATGGCAGGATCGGCGTCGAGCGCCGCCACGGTGTGCGCCAGGCGCTCGAGGCCCGCCGATGTAAGCACGTTGGCGGAGGGGTTGTTCAAGGTGAGCAGGGCGACCGGTCCCTCGATGCTCTGGTCAATCATGAATGCGCTGCCTGACGGTAGAGATTGACGATGGCAGAAAAGTCCTGGGCGCCGTGACCTTGCGCGCTCCATTGCTGGTATAGCTGCTGTGCAAGCGCGCCGAGCACGACGGGCTGCTTCGATTGCCGCGCGGCATCGGTCGCGAGGGCGAGATCCTTGAGCATCAGATCGGCGCCGAAGCCCCCGGTGTAGCCGCGTGCCGCAGGCACGTTGTCCATGACCCCTGGAAAGGGGTTGTAGGTGTCCGAACTCCAGCAGCGTCCGCTGGAGGTGTTGATCACGCCGGCGAGGACTTTGGCATCGATACCGAGCGCAGCCCCCAGGTTCATCGCTTCAGAC
>CAZZZU010000112.1:0-13384 GCA_964658805.1 uncultured Steroidobacteraceae bacterium | reverse complement strand
GAAAACAGCTTCTGCAATTTGAGCGCGCTCGAGCCGACGTCGGCGGTGAGTGTGAAGGCCGGCAGGAGACTCGCGATCGCAACCCCGACCTCGGCTGAGGTCACATGCAGATTTTCTTCCGCGACGCGCACGTCCGGCCGCTGCGAGATCAGTTTTCCCGGGAGACTGACTGGCAAATCGGCGGGCAAGGTCAGGTCCTCCAGGCGGAAAGTCTCTGCCGGTTCATCCGACGGCAGCCGTCCGAGCAGCGCGGTCAACGCATCACGACTCTGGCCGAGCTGCTTTTGCAACGCCGGCAGCGTCTGTGCGGTCTGCGCCTCGAGCGCCTGCTGCGCCAGCACGTCGAGGTTGGTGGCGGTGCCCAAAGCTTTCTGTCGCTGCACCTTGTCGGTCAACTGATGTTGCAGTTCGAGCAGGCGGACCGTGGTGTCGATCTGACCGCGCAGCGAAGCCTCCTCGATGGCGGTCACGACCACATTGCTGCTGAGCGTGAGATAGGTCGCTTCGAGTTGAAACCGCGTGCTCTCCATCTGCGCCCGCGCCGCCTCGACCGCGCGCCGCGTGCCGCCGAACAGGTCCGGCGTGTAGCTCAGGGTGAGCTGGGCCGTGAACAGCGTGTACAGATCGTTCGGCGCCACCGTCGGGCTCGTGAGCGTCGCGGCGGGAAATTTCGAACGATCACCGTTCACGCTGCCGCTGACGCTGGGAAAGAAACTGGTCCATTGCGCCGAGTACAACTCGTGCGCCTGCTTCAGCGCCGCCTGGGCCGCACCCACATTCGGGTTGCCCTTGAGCGCCGCGTCCACGAGCCGGTTGAGTGCGGGCGACTGAAACAGGGTCCACCACTGATTCGGGATGTCGAGGTCGGCGACGAAGTGCTGCGCGCCGCCGCCGCTGGTGTCGGACGACTCGATCGCCCCCTGCATGGGCGCACTGCCATAGTCCGGGGCGGGCGGCGGTGCGGGCCGCTTGAAGTCGGGACCCACGGCGCAGGCTGAAAAACCCAGCACGCCGGCGCACAGCAACAGCCGACGGTTCATCGCCCCCACCTCGCCACGCCGTAGCGCTGTTCGGCTGCATGCTCGATCACGTGATACATGGAAGGCAGCACGAACAAGGTCAGGATGGTGGAAATGGCGAGGCCGCCGACCACCACCGTGGCGATACCGCGCTGCACGTCGCTGCCCACGCCGGTGTGCAGCGCCGCCGGCAGCATGCCGAGCGTCGCCACCGAGGCCGTCATGAGGACCGGGCGCAGGCGCTCGGTCGCGCCTTTCATGATCGCTTCATGCAATTCGAAGCCCGATTTTCGCATGCGATTCAGGTTCGACACCATGATGATGCCGTTCTGCACGGCCACGCCAAACAGCGCGATGAAGCCCACGCCGCTCGCCACGTTCAAATTCTGGCTGGTCAGATGCAGGGAAATCAAACCGCCGAGCGTCGCCAGCGGCACCACGCTCAGGATCAACAATGCCTGGCGCACCGAGCCGGTGCCGATGGTGAGGAAGATCAGCATCAGGCCCAGCACCAACCCCAGGATCAGCAACAGCCGTGCTTCCGCACGGCGCTGATTCTCGAACTGGCCGCCCCAGGCGAGACGCACGGCGTTCTTGTCGAAGTGCACCTGCGCGGCAATTGCCGCCTGTGCCTCTTCCAGATAGCTGGTCAGGTCGCGGTCGCGATTGTCGAGGCGGATGGTCAGGTTGCGCGTGCCGTTCTCGCGCGTGACGCTGCTCTCGCCCGAGCGCACGCGGATGGTGGCGATCTGCGAGAGCGGAATCTGCGCGCCGCTCGCCGTGTGCACGGGTAGGTTGCCGAGGGCAGCCGGGCCATCGCGCGCCTCGGCGACAAAGCGCACCGTCAGCGGATAGGTCCGCTCGCCCACATAGACGGTGGAGACCGGCGCTTGACCGACGCCCGTCTGGATCAGATTCTGCACGTCGGTCATGTTGACGCCATAGCGCGCCGCAGCGTCGCGATCCAGCTTGATTTCCACCTGCGGAATGGGCGGCTCCTGGAACAGCGAGGCGCTCGCGGTGCCACGCACCTTGTAAAGCGTGTCGACGATTTCGCCGCCGATGCGTCGCAACTCGTTCAAGTCCTCACCGTAGATTTTGATGACCAAGGGACTATGCGCCCCGCCGATCATATCGTTGACGCCATCGATGATGGGCTGGCTGATGCCGATGGCGTAACCCGGCAGATCCCGCGCGAGGTCGGCGCCGAGGCGGTCGACGAAGTGGCGTTTCGATTCGCCGCCTGGCCAGGTGTCATAGGGTTTGAGTCCCACGGGGACTTCCATGTGCGACATGGTCCAGGAATCGGTGCCGTCATCGTTGCGCCCGGTCTGGGTCACGACATAGGAAACTTGCGGATATTTCAGCAGCGCGCGGCGCAGGTCGCTCGCCATATCACTCGCCTTGTTGAGCGCGAGGCCGGTGGGCATCTGCACTTGCAACCACAGCGCGCCCTCGTCCAGATCGGGCAGGAATTCACGCCCCACCGTGGCGCCGAAGCCCACTACCGCCAGCAAGGCAAAGATGGCGATGCCGTAGACGATGCGTGGCTGATCGAGGCAGGCGGCGAGCGCCCGCTCGTAGGCGAGCGTCAGCCGCTCGAGCCAGCGGTTGTGATACACCCGGCCGGGATGGCGGAACGCAAAGTAAGCCAGCCCCGGCACGAGCGCCAAAGCGGTGAGCAGTGCACCGAACAGCGCGTAACCCATCGTGTAGGCGATCGGCGTGAACAGCTTCGCCTCGGCCCGCTCGAACGAAAACAGCGGCAGGTAGGCCGTAATGATGATGAGGCTCGAGAAAAATATCGGGCGCGTGACCTGCAGCACGGCTGCCTTGGCTTCGCTCTCGCTCATCTCCTCGGCCGGCATGGCCTCGCGTCGCCGCAGCACCGCTTCGGTCACGACGATGGCGCCGTCCACCAGGATGCCGAAGTCGATGGCGCCGAGCGACAGGAGGTTGGCCGACACGTGGGTGAGATTGAGCAGCGAGAATACCGACACGAGCGCGAGCGGAATTGTCACGGCCACGACCAGCGCGCTGCGCGGACTGCCCAGGAACAGAATCAGAATCAAGAACACGAGACCGATACCCTCGGCGATGGTGCGTCCCACCTTCTCGATGGTGGCCTTCACCAGGTCGTCACGATCGATGTACGGCACGATGCGCACGCCGCGCGCGGCGAGCTTCTGGTTGAGCTCTGCGACCTTTTGATGCACGCCGAGCAGGGTCTGCGACGGGTTCTGATACTTGAGCATCAGGACGATGCCTTCGATGGTGTCGGGATTGGCATCCTTGCCGACGATGCCTTCGCGCTCCTGATGACTGAGCGTGGCCGATCCCAGATCGCGTACCAGCACCGGCGTGCCGTTGACCTCGCTCACCACGATCGAGGCGATGTCGGTGAGATTATGGATCAGGCCCACGCCGCGAATCACGTAGCTCTGATCGCCGCGCGACACGCGGCCGCCGCCCGCGTTGGTGTTGTTGGCGTTGATCGCATTGATCACGTCCGTGATGCCGAGCGCGTAAGCCTCCAACCGCCTGGGATCCAAATTGAGTTGATATTCGGTGGTGAGGCCGCCGAAGTTGGTGTCGTCGACCACGCCGGGCACGGACTTGAGCGCGGGGATCACGATCCAGCGCTGGATCTCGGAGAGCTCTTGCAGATTGGCGGAGTCTGATTCGAGGGTGTAGCGGTAGATCTCGCCGGCCGGTCCCGACACGGGATCGAGCGACGGCGTCGCGCCGGCCGGCAGCACGGCCTGGCTCATGCGCTCGGTGAGCCGCTGGCGTGCCCAGTAGTCTTCGATGCCGTCGCGAAAGATCACGGTGATGAGCGACAGCCCGAAGGTGCTGGTCGAGCGCATGAGAAAGAGGCCGGGCGTACCGTTGATCTGGCGCTCGAGCGGCACCGTGATGAGCTGCTCGACTTCCTCGGCGGCGAGACCCGGCATCTGCGTGGTGACCTGCGCGGCGACGTCGCCCAAATCGGGATAGGCCTCGACCGAGAGCGTTTTCCAGGCGTACACGCCAAAGCCGCTCAAGAGCACCGCGAGCACGATGATCGCGATCCGCTGATGCAGGCAGAAGCCGACGAAGCGATCAATCATTGAGCAGGATTCCGCCCTTCGTCACCACGCGCTCGCCCGCCGTGACGCCCGTGCGGATCGCGACCACAGGACCCTCCCCGAGTTGCGGTTCGACGGTGCGCCGCTCGAAAGTCCAGGGCGCCGTCTCGACGAACACGCTGGTGCGATCGTTGTTCATCAAGAGAGCGGTACTCGGCAATGCCACCTGCGGCAGACTCGGGGCCGCCACGGTGACGCTCGCAAACATATTGGGCTTGAGGGCGTAATCATCGTTTGCGAAGGCGATGCGAATCTTGTCGCGGCGCGAGTCTGCATCCACCACGTCGGCGACGAACAGGATCTTGCCGTGGAGCACGCGCTCGGGATAGGCGTCAAGCTGCACGTCCGCATCGAGCCCCCGCGCGAGACTGCCCATGTCTTTCTCCGGGACCATGGCCGTGACCCAGACCGTGCTCAAATCCGCGATGGTCATCAACGGCTGCGTGGGATCGTTGACGGTGCTGGCCGGCGTGATCATCAGCGTGGTGATGCTGCCGCTCACGGGCGCTTTCACCGGCAGCTGCCGGGCCGGCCCGCGCGACTCCACCGGTACCTGCAGAATCGTCAATCGCGTGCGCGCCCGCGCAACTTCGGTGGCTGCCTGCGCGGCGTCGCTCTTGCTCTGATCGAGATCGCGGTCCGACGCGACGCCGATCTCGTTTTGTTGTTGTTGGCGTTGCAGATTCTTGCGCGCGAGGCGGTCGGCATCCACGGCCTTGTCGTAATCGGCATAGGCCTGCGCCAGGTCGGCGGAGTCGAGCACCGCGAGCGTCTGGCCTTTGACGACCCGATCGCCCAAGCGCACTTTCAGATCGATGACCCGACCGCTCAGCTGCGGGATCACGCTGGCGGTGCGCGCCGGGTCTGCTTCGACGATGGCGGGCAGCTGCAGTCGGGCAGCCGACGGCTGTGCGGCGGCGGGCTCGATGGTGAGCCGCGTGCGCAAGGGCGAGCCGTCGGGCACGGTGATCTGGTCGCCGTGACGGGTCATCCACGCCGGCCCTTCCGGCCCTTTGTCCCGTCGCGTGAACAGCCCGAAGCCATGCGTGAGGAGCACTGCGACCAACAAAAGCCCCAGGACGATGCCGCCCCAGAAAAAAGCGCGGCCACTGAATGCCGGCTGGTGATCGTGAATCGGCATGTGCGCTCCCTGCCCGAAAACGCTGATGCTATGACGCTTCCCTTATCCTGTCTAGGGGGATAGGATAACCCCATGCATAAATTTCCCGTCATTGTCACGCGATTGAAACGTGCCGAGGGCCATCTCGCCGCCGTCATCGAGATGATGGAAGCGGGACGGCCGTGCCTCGACCTCGCGCAGCAGCTGCACGCGGTCGAGCGTGCGATCGGTAATGCGAAGAAGGAACTGATCAAGGATCATCTGCATCACTGCATGGATGAGAGCGCGGCGGCGCTGCCGCGGGAGCTGAAGGCGATGCTCAAGGATTTTCAGGCAGTCACGAAATACCTGTGAGCTGAGCGGCGATACGCCAGAATCGGCGCAATGCTCCGCAATCGTCTCTTGAGCGTCGACGCATTCCGTGTGGTCGCAAATTTGGTCATCGTCAGGGTTCATACCCGGCCGTTCATGAGTTCCGCTTTCTCCGGCGACGTGCGCTACTGCGGCGAACTCGCGAGCTGGTTCGTCCGCATCGCGACACCTTTTTTCTTCATGGTGGCCGGCTATTTCTTTGCAGTGAGCCTCGCGCGCGGCGCCGCGTCATTCGATATTGCGGCGCGCCTCATCAGACGCCTGGCTCTCTTTTTCCTTTTCTGGTCTCTGGTTTACGTCCTGGTGCCGGGCGAAGTGCTGCTGCATTCTCCGGACCTCTCCTATTGGGACGCGGTGCGCGTCATGGCCCGACAGTGCCTCTCGCCGCATTTTCTCGTGAACGGCGCGCGCGTGCATTTGTGGTTCCTGCCGGCGCTGGGGTCAGGGCTTGCGCTGCTCGCCATTGCCTGCCGGCTGCGCTGGGAGCGCGGCCTGTTGTACGTTGCGGCGGCGCTTTATCTCGTCGGCCTGATTGCCGGCGCCTATAAAGCCACGCCGTTCGGCCTGGATCTCGGCTTCAACACGCGCAATGGGCCATTCTTCAGCACCGTCTTCGTCGTGACGGGTTTCATGATCCATCGCCTCGACGTACGCTCAAGCCTGCGCCGGGCCTACGTGATGATCACGGTCGGCGTGCTGCTGCGGGTACTCGAACTCATCTGGATCGTCAGCCACTCGAACACGCTGCCGAGCCAAATAGACTACGTATTGGGGACCTACCCGTTTGCCGTGGGGGTTTTCATGCTCCTGTTGACCAGCGAGGGCCTCGGGAAGGTGCACTGGATGGTGAAGCTGTCGCGTTACTCCGCCGGCATCTACTGCGCGCACATGCTGTTCGTGGATGTCTTCAATGGCCACTCACTGGGCTTCGCTGGGTTCGTGTGGGAAGTCGCGCGGCCGCTCGTGGTGCTCGGCTCGACCATTGCTTTGGTGATGTGCATGGCGCGTGTGCCGCTATTGAAGCGGGTCGTGACCTAAAGGCGTGCCGCCGCCTTCGCGGCGCGTCAGTTGCCGTAGCGTTTTTCGGCGACGGCGATGCGCGATTTGACCGCCACGCCGGCATCGACCGCTTCCACCACCGAGCTGTCAGCCAAGCCCACTTCACGCCGCGCGACGACGTAGTTCGTCCAGCAGGTCTTTTCACCGGCGCGGATGTCGCCGTCGGTGGCTGCTGCTCCGGCGAGCATGTTGAAGTGCAGCCATGCCTTGAAATACAGCCCGATATCGAAGTAGCGATAGTCATCGGGCATCTTCGCCCGGTTTTGATCTTGCTCTGTCTGCACACAGGCTACGGTCGCGCTGTACGCGTCGGCGTGCGCAGTGGCGCACTTCCCGCCCGCATCCCAGCCACGCCGGATCTCGGCCCGCGCGGTGGTCGCCGCTACTGCGGTCCAGGTCACGCTCGCAGCGGCAACGAACACCACGGCGGCCGTCCAGCCTCTCATCTCTCGCAACATGCGTTCACCTGTCAGGCGCGCTGCACTTCGGCCTGCTTCGACAGCGTCCAGTTCGGCCGCACGAAGTGGCAGGTATAACCGTCCGGATAGCGCTCGAGGTAATCCTGGTGTTCCGGCTCCGCCACCCAGAATTCCGCGGCAGGCGTGACCTCGGTCACGACCGGCCCAGGCCATTTTCCCGATGCCTCGACGTCGACGATCGTGTCCTCGGCGGTCTTCTTCTGGGCGTCGCTCAGATAGAAGATCGCAGATCGGTAGCTAGCGCCGCGGTCATTGCCCTGACGGTGCTTGGTCGTAGGGTCATGGATCTGGAAAAAGATTTCCAGCACGCCGCGATAGCTCAGCTTGCGCGGATCGAAGGTAATCTCGATCGCTTCGGCATGCGATCCATGGTTGCGGTAGGTGGCATTGCGCACCTCGCCGCCGGTGTAGCCCACGCGCGTGCTGAGCACGCCCGGCACGCGCCGGATCAGATCCTGCATGCCCCAAAAGCATCCACCCGCCAGAATGGCTTTTTCAGTCGAACCGCTCATCGAATTCTCCCCCTGCCTGAACGCGTATACATTTCAACTCTTGCGAGCGGCCTCGAATAGGAACCAGGTGCGCCGCTCGGTTTCGTCAATCCAGTTTTCGATCAGACTCGCGCTGGCGATGTCGCGATGCTCGTCGACCATGTCGTGCGTTTCCCGCAGGCTATGGGCGAGCGTCTTGTTGTCCTCGCGCAGCTCCGCCAACATGTCGAGCGGATCGACGAACTCCGCGTCGTTGTCCTTGATCCGCTGCAGCCGGGCAATGTGCCCGATGGAACGCAGGGTCGGGCCGCCCACTTTGCGGATCCGCTCGGCGATCGGATCGGTCATGGCATAGAGCTGGTCAGCCTGATCGTCCAGCAACAGGTGGTAATCGCGGAAATGCGGTCCGCTCATGTGCCAATGAAAATTCTTGGTCTTGAGATACAACGTGAAGACGTCGGCAAGAATCGCGTTCATCGCGCCGGCGATATCGCGTGAGGCGTCCGGGGCAAGATCGGTCGGGGTGGCCAACGGCGCACTGCGGCGCTTGAGCGCGGCATCAGCGGCTTTTGGATTCATACGGGCCATCGCAATACTCCTTCGATAAAAGTGGTGCTAGCCTAGTCGCTTATCAACCCACACAGCAATGCGAATCAGCGCGCTGAGCCAATGCCAGGACGCCCTGCACCGTTCAGGAGCCTGTGGGTCACGTTCACGACCTCATCGATGCTGAATGGCTTGCGCATGAAGAGCGCATAGCCCCGGCAACGCTCCGCCACCGTCGCCTGCGGGATGGAACTCATCATCACCACCGGGATGCGGCTGAGAGCGGGATCCGCGGCGAGCTGTCGCAACATGCCGGCACCGTCCATGACCGGCATCATGAAGTCGAGGAAAATGAGATCGGCCGGATTTGCGGCCAGCATCTCGAGTCCGTGCCGGCCGTTCGACGCGGTGAGCACACGGTGCCCTTCGTCGGCCAGGATGGCATCGAAGAGTTCAGCGATGCCGAATTCATCATCGACCACGAGTATCGTCGCCATGCTAATCGTTGCGGGGCGGCTGGCCGGACGGCACCAGTTTCAGATTACCCGGGGCGAGCCCCGCTGGCACCAGACCCGCGCTCAAGGCGGTGCCGAGGATCTTGGGTCCGTGGTCGCTGAGCATGAATTCGTACAGGCGCGCGTCGAAATCACTGTCACGCACCTTGAGGATCGACAGTACGCGGTGCAGCGAGCCGTTGTATTCGACGTAACGCAGCAACAGCATGTTCTCGGCCAGCGCCGACAGGTCGCCGTAGGCGCTGACGGTGTTTGGTCCCTCGACGTTGCCGGCCTCCAGGCTGAACAGCGTCGATACGCCCAGCAGGCGCAGTTCATTCAGCAGCGCAGGCAGGTACTGCCGCATGCGTTCGGTGGCATCGAAGGCCTGATGCAATGCGCCGAGGCCGTCCAGAAACAGACGCTTGACCTGGCGCGCCCGAACCGCCTCCAGCAGGCGATGCGCGTAGGTGTCGAGCGACTCGTTGCCGGGCGGCTGCCACAGGATCTCGACGTTGCCTTGCTCGAGAAGCGGCGGCAGGCGCGGGCAGACCGACTGCGCCTTCACCAGCAACCGGCTCGGCGGTTCATAGAAGCCGTACACCAGTCCCGGTACTGCTGCGCTGCAGCCCGCGAGGAAATTGAGGCCCATCGTGGTTTTGCCGATGCCCGATGGACCGAGCATCATGGTGGGCGAGGCCACGGGCAGACCGCCATGCAGCATGGCGTCGAGCGCGTCGATGCCGGTCGACACCCGGCCGGTCAGGCTGCCGTCGTTATAGTCCGCCTCGGGCAGCAATGCCTCGATACGCGGATAGACGACGATCCCGTCGTCATCGATCTTGTAAGTATGTTTGCCGCGCAAATAGGACGTGCCGCGAATCTTCGACACCTGCAGCGTTCTGCCCGAGGCCCACTTCCAGTTTTGATCGCCCAGATGAAGGATGCCGTCCACCATGGTGTGCTCCGACGCTGTGTCCGGGTGGCGTTCGGAACTCGTCACCAGGAAAACGGTGCACCCGGTTGCAATGGCGATGCCCTGCATCTCGTGGACGAATTCGTTGAAGGACTGGAGGCTGTCGGCCGTGCGCTGCGCCCCGACCAACCCGTCGATGACCAGAACCGACGCGCGTCGCGCGATGATTTCGCGCCGGATCAAGCCAAGCAGCCCCGTCAGGCCGCTCTCGCGCATCGCGCGAAAGCCGCTCAGGTAACTGAAATCGTCTGGAATACGCGACGCATCGAAAAATTTCATGCCGCCGAGGTACTGCATCATGCGGGCGTGATACTCGGCCAGCAGCGTGACGTAGATGGCGCGGCCACCGGCGCGGATATGCGTGAAGCAGATCTGATTGGCGACGGTCGTCTTGCCGGTACCCGGCGCACCCTGGATCAGATAAAGACCGCCGGCGAAGAAGCCGCCATCCAGGATCACGTCGAGTCCGGGGATTCCACTGCTGAAGCGCTCGAGTGCGTCAGACATGGCCATTCCTCACCGATGACTGCCCTGCACAGGGCAGGCGCACGCGGAACAGCGCGCCGCCGCCCGGTGCATCTTCGATGTCGATGCTGCCCCGCATGGTCTCGACCAGCTGCCCGACGACCCAGAGCCCCACGCCAAAACCGCTGCGATACTCGCTCGGATCGATGGCCCGTTCGAAGCGCTCGAAGATGCGATCCCGATCCTGCGCGGCGATCCCCTTGCCATGGTCGCGCACCACGATGACGACGTGACCGTTCTCTGCAGCGAGCGACAGATGCACCGGCGCGCCACCCGCGTACTTGAGTGCATTCGAGACGAGGTTGTCGACCACCTGTTCCACGGCCATGCGGTCCCACAGACCTGAAAACGTTTCAGGCGCCGTCACCACGAGCGCGACACCGGCGTGCGAGGCCGCCGCAGCAAATTCATCGGCCACCCCCCGCACCAGCTCCGCCAGATCGCAGGGCGCCGGATCAAGATGAAACTTGCCGCTGTTGATGCGCGAGACATCCAGCAACACGGTGGCGCGTTTGACGTAATTATGAACCGTGCGTTGCAGCCGCTCGAGACGCGGCAATGCCTGCTCGAGCGTGACGCGACGGGTGCGCAGGCCGCTGATGAGCAGGTCGATCTGCCCCTGGATGGGCATCATGGGATTGCGCAACTCGTGCGCGGCGATGGCGATGAAGGAATCACGCGCAGCCACAGCCGCCGATAACTCGCGGATCTGATGTAACGGTTCAGTCTCTCCCTGCCCCGACATGTGGTTGTCTTCTCGCGGCTGCGAACTCATGGAAGGCGAGACTACCCCAAGAAAAGACGGCGCGCTGTCAGCGCCGAACCAAAAATGCTGCTATACGGCGCGACTTTGACCGTGGCGCTCAAAACCCCTACTTTTGCGCGCATGACTCAGACCTTAACGGCCCCGGTGGCGCTCGGACTCATGATCCTCAGCATGGTGTGCTGGGGTTCCTGGGCGAATACCTACAAACTGGCGGGTCCCGCCCGATTTGAGCTTTTTTACTGGGATTATGCCCTCGGCCTTGCCGCTGCCGCCGTGCTGCTGGCCGTCGCGTCCGGCGGCAACGGCATGGCAGACGCTGCTGGCCGCGCGCTCGCGCAGGCGGCCGCTGCCGGCTGTGTTTTCAATCTGGCGAACCTGTTACTGGTGGCCGCGATTGCGCAGGCGGGACTCGCGGTGGCTTTCCCACTGGGCATCGGCACCGCCTTGATCGCCGGCACGGCGCTGACCTATGCAGTGGACCCCAAGGGCGATGTGAGCCACCTCGTCGGTGGCGTCTTGCTGGCCGCGCTGGCGGTGGGCTGCTGTGCCATCGCTTACCGCGCCCAGGCGGGCCAGCCGCAGGTGACGCGCAAGGGCGTGCTGCTGTGTGTGGTCAGCGGCATTTTAATGGCGAGCTGGTCACCGCTCGCCGCCGCCTCCATGAACGGCACGTCGGGCGCTCTGGCGCCGCTCGGCAGTTTGATGATTTTCGCGCTCGCGGCATTGCTTTCGACCGTGCCCTTCAATCTTTATTTCATGCGTCGGCCACTCGCGGGAACGCCGCTCAGCTGGCGCGACTACCCCCGGCTGGCCCCCCGGGTGCACTGGCTCGGACTCGCCGGAGGCGCGATCTGGACGGTCGGTACCGCCTCGAATCTGGTGGCCGGTCGGGCGGTGGGCTTCGCCGTGGCCTACGCCATCGGACAAAGCGCGCCCCTGGTCGCTTCCCTTTGGGGGCTGTTCGTCTGGCGGGAGTTCGCCGGTGCCGGCGCGAAGGTGGTGACGGCGCTGCTTGCCATGTACGTCTTCTATGCTGCAGCGATCCTGATCCTGGCGCACGCGTAGCACGCGCAACATAGCACCCGGTTGCATTTTGCCGAAGCGCCTGCATCATGACGGTCCCACCTGCCCTGGAGTCGATTGATGCCTGAATACACGAAAGATGCTGCGGCCATTGCCAAGCTCTCGCCGGAGGAGTTTCGGGTGACGCAGAAGAGCGCCACGGAAATGCCGGGCACGGGCAAGTACCTGCACAACAAGGAAGCCGGCCTGTATGTCGACATCGTCTCGGGCGAGCCGTTGTTTGCCTCCGCGGACAAGTACGAGTCCGGTTGCGGCTGGCCGAGCTTCACCAAACCCATCGTGGCGTCGTACGTCAACGAGATACGCGATGTCTCTCATGGCATGACGCGGACGGAAGTGCGCTCGGCGCACGGTGACAGCCATCTCGGCCATGTCTTCGACGACGGCCCGCGCGATCGCGGCGGTCTGCGCTATTGCATCAACTCGGCGTCGTTGCGTTTCGTACCGCGCGACCGGATGGCCGCCGAGGGTTACGGCGATTACCTGGACCAGGTCGAAGCGCCCAAGTGACAGGCGCCTGATTGCCCGGAGCGAATGCTCCGGGCAGCGGCACTGCGCCGGTCAGGTGCTGGGTTTGCCACGGGCAAAGTTGGTCCAGGCGTCGTCCACCGACATCATGCCGTGGTCGTTTTTCATCTTATCGAACTGACTGCCGCTGTAGCCCATGAACTCATGACGCGAAATGCTGCCGTCATGATCGGCGTCCATCATTCGAGCGTCGACTTTCATGTTGCCTCGGGCGAACGCGGTGGCGGCCGCGTCGACCGGAATGGTCTTCGCGCCCTTGCTCATTTCCATCCACGCCTTGGCGTGATAACTCATGAATTCCTTACGCGTGATCATGCCGTCGCCATCCGTGTCCATCGCCTTGGCGTCGAACATCACATTGCCCATGGCGAAATCGAGCTTGCTCTGCGCGTGGGCGCCCCACGCCAGCAGCATGAGCAGCGGAACGGAAGCCAGAAAACGTTTGGTATGCATCGCCGTAACTCCTCGGGTGTTATGAGACGCGGCAGAGTGTGAACCGGCGGCGCGGTCTGCTCGTGCGGATCTTGCGCAGTGCGTCCGAAACTTGCGATTCTTTGTGAGCAGGTGTCGCGGGCTCCGCACACATGAGCAAAAACTGCACACATGGCAGAAATTACTCGTTTGTCGCACCTTGCCGGTTTGCGTAGCTTACAGGTGGGGGCGTTGCCACCCGACAACACCACTGGAGCTGAAATGAAAAATGTCCTTACACGCGTCACGATGCAGCCTGCCGCAGCCTTTGCCGCACTGTCGTTGACCCTCATCGGCGCAAGCGCCAATGCCACACATGCCAATGCC
>CAZZZU010000111.1:0-13514 GCA_964658805.1 uncultured Steroidobacteraceae bacterium | reverse complement strand
ATGCCGTGCGCATGCGCGCGCTCGATCAGTTGCCGATACGCGCCGATGATCTGCTCGGCCGTCACGGCCTGCTCGGGAAACATATGGCTGTAGCCAATGTCGTTGATACCTTCGAGCAGCACCACGACGCTCACACCCGGCACACCAAGGACATCGCGGTCGAAGCGTGTCAGTGCGCCCATGCCGGGGTTGTTATGCAGCAGCCGATTGCTGTTGATACCGGCGTTCACGACGCTGTACACGCGCGTCGACGCCTGGGCTTGCAGGCGTTCTGCCAACCGGTCAGGCCAGGTGCGAAATTCGTTGGGCGTGCTGCCATGTCCTTCGGTGATCGAGTCACCTAAGGTCACGACGGCCCGATGGGCGCTGCCCCCCGTGGTCTCGATACCGGACACCAGCGCGCCGCTTCGCACCAGCTGCGCCCCGTCCATCTTTTCTGCGCCGACATAGTTGCCCGCGGCCGAAACGTATTCCGATACCCGGTGCGCCGGCGGCACCGTTGCAGTAGGAAGGTGCGCGCTCACAGCGAGACGGCTCAAGGCCGGCAACGGCCAATCTACCGGATCGCTCAGGAGCGGGGCACCCGGCGGAAGCACGGCAGCAGCATGCCCATTGAACAGCAGCGGATGATCGCTGCCGGGCAGTATCGCACCGTCGACGCCGGCCAGCGCCAGATCCGCATGATCGAGTTCAAGTGGTGTGCTGCCAAACTCATTGCTGAAGCGCACGCGCACCCGGCGCGCATCGTTGGAGATGCGCACGATCTGACGCACGGTGACGTCGTTGAAATCCGCGACCAGCGGGACGTTCGGCGGCGTCTGCGTAGCTGCGGGAGCAAAATTGATAGGTGGAAAGCCCCAAGCTCCCACCCACACATCCGCCGCGTCGGCAGCGGCGGTGTTGAGCGCAGCACCGGCGAGCAACACGAAAAGCGGCAACGCGTTAGGCATCGGGGTCAGGCCGGCTGCCGCGACATGCGCTTGATCCATTTGTAGCAGCGCGTCGAGTTTCTCCAGAAGTATTTTTCGGCCAGCGCGCGCGGTTTATCGGCGAAGTAACCCTGCACCAGTCCTACGACCTGGGGCAGGGTCGCCGTACCCACGCTATTGGGATAATCGCTGCCGAAGAGAATGCGGTCCTCGCCGAATACATGGATGAGCTGATCGAGCCGTTCGCGATGACGGGACAGGTCGAGCTCTACACGGTCATCGACCTTGTGCAGGATCTCCGACAACTTGACGTATAAATTCGGCCGCTGGCCGATCTCCTCGAGCGCTGATCGGTATTCAGCTTGCTCCTCGTCCGTCGGTTCCATCACGGGCAGATGGTCGATGACGATACGCAGGTCCGGCACCCGGTCGTTGAGTTGCACGACAGCCTTGAGCAATGCGAGGTCGGGATTGGCGGTATCCAGCACGAGGTCCGCCTGCGCCAGCAGTTTCAGATTATCGATGAAGGCAGCGTTACCCAACTGGTTCGTTAGGACATTGCGGCCGCGCAGGCGAATACCGCGATATAAAGGGTTCTTGTGAAATCGCTCAAGGTAGTCTTTGAACTCCGGTTTCTCAGGCTGCAACCAGCCGATCACGCCTACCATGATCGGATCCTGTTGCGCGGCCTCGAGCAGCCAGAGATTGTCCTCAATCCAGAAACTGGCCTCCACTGCGATAGCGCCGCAGATGCCGAGCGGCGTCGCGATCTTTCGGTACTCCGCAGGCAGCGAGACATGCGAAGTGAATTCTTTGGGGCCCTTGTAGGGAGCCCCTTGTGGGCGACTCGCATCAAATAAATGGATGTGCGTGTCGATGATGGGAACGCCTGCGGGTTTCGCTGCCACGGGCAGCCCGGCAAGCACGCTCGCACCCACGAGTGCCTTCACGACCTCGCGACGCTGCATGCCAGTGTTCAAATCACGTTGGTCTCGCACGAACCCTCCCCCGATGCCTTGCCAGCTTGCGGATTTTCAGTGTAGCCTTTTTCATATATTGTGACGCCTTTCCAAATGTTACGATAGATGGTCAAGAGGGGGAGTGTTCATGAAGCTGATAATGATCGCGGCATGTTCAGCCGTACTGTTGCTTAACGTTCTGGCAAGCGAAGCCCAGACGCCGGCGCCGGAAGCCCAGCCGACCGCTGCCGTGCCCGCCGCCGGCGAGCAGCCGCGCGCCATACGGCGCAGTCCACCCGATAACTTCCGACCCCGCGGACGGCATCTGCTCTATGTGACCGAGCCTGGCTCACTCGAACGGCCGGGTTGGTCGAGCGGTATCGGCATCATCGTGCTCGACATCAATGATAACTACCGCTTCGTGAAACGGATTCCGGTATGGGATTACGCCGGCAGCATGAGCCCTGAACAGGTCTCGGGTGTGGCGGCCAGTCCCGCCACCAATCTGATCTACGTTGCTGCGCGCGGCCGCATTGCCGCCATCGACATGGCCACCGATAAAATGGTGTGGTCGAGTACGCTCGATGGGCACTGCTGTGAGCGCCCCCAGGTGACGGCGGATGGCAAGATCGTGGTGGTCGGCGGCGATTTGCAGGATTACTGGTACGAGCTCGATGCCGTGACCGGCAAGCTGATCGGCAAGCTCGAGGCGCCGGAGAGCCCCAACTCGCACAACCTGAACCTGAGCGCCGATGGCAAAACGGCTTTTATGTCGCCGAACAACAAGGTCATGACCATTTCCGACGTCAAGACCCGCAAAGTCATCAAGACCATCCGCTTCCCGGATAATGTCCGGGTCTTCGTGACCAACAAGGATTCGAGCCGGCTGTACGTCAACAACAACAATCTGCTCGGCTATGTGGTAGCCGATGTCGCCAGCGGCCAAGTCTTAAAGACAGTCGAAGTCAGCAGCGTCAACTGGCGTGCCAAGTGGGATGTCACGCCGCGGCCACGCATTCCACATGGTTGCCCGAGCCACGGCATTGCGATCACCCCCGATGAAAAGGAAATATGGGTCGCCGACGGCATCTTTAATAAGATCCATATTTTCGCGAACACAGACGATCCCAAGGAAGTTGACACCATTGACACGACGGCGGGTCCCTTCTGGTTCACCTTCGGGCTGGACGCCAAATATGCCTACGTTTCCTCAGGCGATGTGATCGATATCGCGACTCATAAAGTCGTCACGCAGCTGAAAGACGAGTACGGCCGCCCGATCTCCAGTGAAAAGCTGCTCGACATCACCTTCGACAACGGCCATGCGCAGCGCGTCTCGAACCAGTTCGCCAATAGCTTCGGCGACTACAAGACAGCGGAGGACCTGGGCGTCGGGCCGCACGTTGCACCGCTGCCGGGCGCGGCGCCGCTGACGCTCACGGGCCTGGAAATGGATCCCAACAACAAGGCCAGGAAACGATAGGCGAGGGCATGCGCGTGCAGCCGACCGGGTTTGGAGCGTTGCGTTCAGCGGCGATTGCCGGCTTGCTGGTGACGGTGGGGCTGGGCACGCTCAAGGCCCAGGGCGTTGCCGGCGATCACGAGTTGCAGCAGGAGAAGGCCTCGACGCAGGCCGTTTGCGGCAAGTGTCACAACCTGCAGATTGTACTGAACGCGGCCATGAGCTACGACGCGTGGCACGACACCGTACAGGCCATGATCGACCGCGGTGCTGAAGGCAGTGACGAGCAGCTGCAGGATGTCATGGATTATTTGCACCGCACGTCTACCACCATCAACGTCAACGCCGCCGACGGCGCAGAACTGGGAATCGTGTTGAACGTACCCGATGCGGTGGCCCAGGCCATCATCGCGCGTCGGCGGGTGCGCCCATTCAAAGACCTGGCGGACCTCAAAACCGTGCGCGGTCTCGATGCAGCGGCGCTCGAGATGCGGTCGCGGCTGCTGTTTTTCAAATGAGCCGCGTTGTCATGGTTGTGATCACGGCAGCGCTACTGCTGCCGGCCGCGGCTGGGGCGCTCGAGAAGCCCGATGTCACCTATCCGGTATTTCAATTTCCCGCCGATAAGATCCCGCGGATCGACGGCAATACGGATGATTGGGCGATGGTGCCGGAGAGCTATACGATCGGCACTGACCAACTGCATGACGATAGCGGTAAATATCCGGCGCCGACACCCAAGACCCTCGACGTCAAGGTTAAGGTGGGTTGGGTAAAGGGCATGAACCGACTGTATTTTCTGTATCAGGCAACCGATGACTATTGGGATTTCTCGCAACCGGGTCTGCATAACGACACCTTCGAGGTGGTGGTCGATGGTGATGCGTCAGGCGGACCGCTCATCGACAAGGGTCACAAGGAGGTTTGGAGCAAGGAAGGGGTAGGCGAGTCGGCTGCTGCGCCGGACGAGCGCATCAGCAAGGATGAGTCGCATTGGGCCGTGCACGGCGTGCATGCGCAGAACTACCACATCTTTACACCGGCCAGGGACAAGGCCTGGGCGCTTGCCTGGGGGGCACCTACCTGGATCAAGGACTTTCCACATGCCAATGCCGCATATGCCTATAAATTCAAACCGGGCGAGGGCGGCAAGCTGACGCTCGAATTCTGGATCACCTTGTACGATTACGCAGGACCGGAGGGTCCGCAGCGTGCGGTTGAATCGGTTTTGCGGGAAAACAAGATCATCGGCATGTCGTGGGCGATCATCGACTATGACGACGTCAAAGCATCGACCTACAGTGCATTCTGGAATCTGTCACCGCAACACACGATGTATGGCAACGCGTCGCAGCTCTGCGCCTTCAGGCTGATGCCGCTCGAGCCGCCCTTCGTCAAGGGCCTCGAGGCCCGTTGGACGCATAGCGTCGTTGATATGGACCGGCGGCTGGTTGCATTCAAGGATCAGTCGAACGGCGACATCAAAAGCTGGCATTGGGATTTCGGCGACGGCGCGTCGTCCGATGAACAAAACCCCCTGCATCCTTATGCGAAGCCCGGCAACTATGTGGTGGTGCTAGACGTCGCAGGCCCAGCGGGATCGGCACGTTATTCCAAAGTGTGGGACGTGCAACTGCGATAGTCGATGGAATTTGCATTCGTTCTACAATGTAAGATAGAGTCCCAACAAATGCTGAAGTTGGCTGGGGCATTTAGAATCGGGTGAATGGCCGTCTGTTTTACGGCGACCGTTCCAACATAAATAGCTAAATCCCCCGCCTGCAAGATTCGGGTCTTTCGCATAGCCGAAGGACAACGAGCGATGAGTGGCGTCGTGTTGCGTAACGGGGGAAATAATGAGAAAGGTTGTCATAGCGGGCCTACTGTGCGGTGCTACCGCCACGGCCTATTCGCAGAGCCGGCCAGCGACCGGTGCAACGGATCCGAATGGGGAAGATCTGCAGGACATCGTGGTGACAGGCACGCTGATCCGCGGCGCTGCACCGGCGGGTTCGCCCGTCGCGACCATCGATACGGCGGCCATCGCGGCGACTGGCGCGACCAATACCGCTGATCTATTGGCGACAGTCCCCGCCATCACGAGCTTCAACACGCTCCCCATCGGCGGCAACCAGGAATATCGCAGCACCGGTGCCACGGTGCCCGGCATGCGCGGTCTGCCCGGCACTGCAGTCTTGGTGCTGCTCGATGGTCACCGTCTCGTCGGTGATTCGCCGCTGCTGTCAACCGCCGATCCGTCCTCCATACCGGCCGGTGCCATCGAGCGCGTCGAGATCGTGCAGGATGGCGGCTCGGCGACGTATGGATCGGATGCCGTCGCGGGCGTGATCAACATCATCACGAAGAAGAAATTTGAGGGCTTGGATGCCACGGTCGATTACACCGGCGCGAAGGGCTATAACTCCGGCGGGACTACCCTGACATTCGGCAAAGGCTGGGGCTCGGGTTCGATGTTGCTCTCGGGCGCTTACGAATCGAATTCGGATTTGCGCAATAGCGACCGTCCGTTCTATACGCAGGATCTGCGTCCCTATGGCGGCCGCGATGGCTTGAGTACCACTTGCGGACCGGCCAAGAATTTTTCGATCGGCGGCGTTTTCTATAATTCAACCACCCTGACGCCGCAGCCGGGTGGTGGCATCACGCAGCTCGCAACATGCGACCCGGCGGCCCAGGACTACCTGATCAATCCGCAACGCCGTTATGGATTTGTCGGCACCGCCCGGCAGGATATCGGCGAGCGGGTGCATCTGTTTCTGGACACGAAGTACACGGACACGCTCTCGAAGCAGCAGTACAACCCCGCCACGTTGTCGGTGAGCTACCCTGGTCTGCCGAGCGGTGTGGTGCTGCCGAGCACCAATCCATTCTTCCTGACGCCGCCGGGCGTGGTCGGTGCGACGTCCGAGACGGTGTTGGTCAACTCCGATGCGTTTGGCGCCGCAGGCAAAGTCGTCAACGTCTACCGGGCACGGTCTGGCATGATCGATGTCGGCGGCAGCGTCGATCTGTTCGGCGACTGGCAGCTCACCGCCGATTTCAACTATGGCTTCAGCCATTCCAGCGCTTTGAATCCGGATAGCACCGGTGTCAATCCGACCGCGTTGTATGCCGCAGAAACCGCCACCACCCCCGGGACTGCACTCGATCCCTTCGGCGGGCGCACGAACCCGGCCGTCGTACAGTCCATCATGAACTGGCCATTGCTGTTCGCCGCCACGCAGCGTCTGTATGACTTCAATGTCAAAGCCGATGGGACGGTATTTGAATTACCGGGCGGCCCGTTGAAAATCGCGATAGGCGCCGCCAATCGTCATGAGCACTATTCGGGCGAGGATCCGATCGGTGTGCCGGGCACGCCTGCGTTCGTCCAACCCAACGCGCAGGATGCCGGCCGCACCGTCAATGCCGGCTTTGCCGAACTGGCCGTGCCGATCTTTGGACCGAAGAATGAGTTGCCTGGTCTGCATCGCGTCGATCTATCGCTTGCCGGCCGCTATGATCACTACAGCGACTTTGGCTCGACCAGCAATCCGAAAATCGGACTCAGCTGGGCGCCGACGCAGGACTTTGCGCTGCGCGGTAGCTACGGCAAGAGCTTCCATGCACCGCAGCTTGCTGACCTGTTTGCGATCGACACGCGTGCCACCGTCTCACAGTCGACGACCTCGAGCATTCTGCCGCCGGGCATGACGCCCGGCGTCAACGTAGTGGGCATTGCGGGTGGTAAGCCCGGCCTGCAGCCCGAAACGGCCAAGACGGCTGCCTTCGGCATCGACCTGACGCCGCGCTTTCTACCAGGCTTCAAGTCCAACGTGACCTACTTCATGATCCGCTACTCCAACGAAGTGGAAATCCCCCCGAATCAACCGGTGAACTTCCTGATTCCGTCGCTGGCGGGCTCGCTGTACACCTTCAACCAGACCGCACCCGGGGTTTATGCACCGCTGTCTGCTGCGCAACTGAACTCCGTGTTGGGCGGTGTCCGCACCACCTATCCGGGCGGCCTGGCGGCCTATCCACCGGTGTATCTGATCACCGATCTGCGCCGTCACAACCTCGGTCAGTCGGACATCGACGGCTTCGACTTCGATTTCAACTATTCGTATGAATTCGCGGTGGGAAGAATGGTGCTCGATCTGTCGGGTGAGTACTTCACCAAGTTCCAGACCCAGTTGGGTGCGGGCACACCCTACATCGACAATATCGCAAGCGGTCTGCAGTACTACCAGAACGACGCCGGCGCGCAGGCCATCATCCCATGGCGGTTGCGTTTTACGAGTACCTGGCAGACGGGGCCGATCACGGCGCAGGCGGTGGTGAGCTATACCGGTCACTACAACTACGCCTACTCCGCGTATGACTATTCGACCGTGCCGAATGGCAAAGCGAGTCCCGCAAACCAATGGGTGTCGCCGTTCGTGACCTTGGATCTGAACGCCAACTACGGCTTTGAGCAGCAGGAAGGTCCGCTCAAGAACGCCAGCGTGCAGATCAATGTGTACAACGTGCTCGATCAGAATCCGCCGTTCCAGCAGATCACCGGCGCTTCGGGTGGCTTTGCCAGCGAGGCCGCCAATCCCCTCGGGCGGGCTTTCCGGGTCACGTTGCAAAAGAAGTTCTGAGCTGCTGCCGGTCGGCCGACGCGAGTCAGCCGACCGGCAGACGCAGCCGCATGAGGACATGCGGCCTTTACTTGTTGGGGGTAAACCCCAGCGCTTCGCTGATCAGATCGGCCGTACGCTTCACCTCAAACGTCAGTCCACGCATACGCACATCATCCATGTACTGCGCCACGCTCGAGACGCTGATGGCGCCAACGATATCGCCCGAGACACCGCGAACCGGCGCAGCGACACAGCGAATTCGATCTTCATTCTCTTCGAGATCGAACGCGTAACCTTCTTTGGCATAGTCGCGCATGCGGCGCAGCCAGGCATCGAGCGGCACGTCATAGCGATTACCCAGGCGCGCCTCGTGATCGTAGTACTCGCGCCACTGTTGCTCCTCGGCATCGAGGATCAGCGCCTTACCAAGCCCGGTGGAACGCAGCGGCTGCCGATCGCCGATCCGAGAACTGACCTCAACGCGCCGACTGCCCTGAATCTTATCGAGATACAAAGCCCGGAACTCATCGAGAATGCCCAGATGCACGGTATCGTTGGTCGAGGCCGCCAACGCTTCAAGGTGTTCACGCGCCACGCGCGGCAGATCCATGCGCTTGCTGGTGATGTACCCCAATTCAAGCAGCTTGGGACCCAGCGTGTAGCCACCATTGCGAGAAAAACCCAGATAACGCCGCTCGACCAGGGTGGCGGCAAGTCGATGCGTGGTGCTACGGGTCAGGCTGATCGCCGCCGCAAGGTCACCGAGTGACGTGGCGCCGGCGGCCACGGCATCAATGACTTCCAGGCCACGCGCCAGCGTCTGCGTACCGGCCAGTGCCTGGCGTTTGGGAGGCGCCGATGGCGCAGGCGCCTTGACGGCGGGTTCGGATTTTGCGGCAGTCCGCTTGCTGTGCTTGGTTTTCAAACGGGAATTCAAACTCGAAGCTCCCTGCAACGAATATCACACTGTGAAATGCGATATCAAAATATAGGCGACGATGCAATGCGCTTGATATTATG
This sequence comes from uncultured Steroidobacteraceae bacterium, assembly GCA_964658805.1. Taxonomy (GTDB): domain Bacteria; phylum Pseudomonadota; class Gammaproteobacteria; order Steroidobacterales; family Steroidobacteraceae; genus Bog-1198. The sequence continues at coordinate 4,516 of CAZZZU010000111.1, read as the reverse complement.
CCTTGAACGGACGGTGGTAGCGACCGGGGGAAATGTTGAAGACCAATGCACAACCGTCGAAAGCGCCGAGCTCGGCGCATCCTGCCATTGGGCGCCGCCGTTGGGTCGTCATATTCTTTACCTTCGTGGTGGCTGCGGTCTCGTATCTCGACCGCAACAACATCTCCATCGCAGCCTCGTCGGTACAAAAAGAATTCGGACTCAGCAACGTGCAGCTGGGGATTCTGTTCAGTGCATTCGTCACCGGTTATGCCTTTACCCAGCCATTCGCCGGGCGCATTGCCGATCGCTTTGGTCCGTCGCGAGCCATTGCAGTTGCCATCGTCTGGTGGAGCGTATTCACCGCGCTCCTGCCGGCCATACCGGTCAGCGCGGGCCTTGGCGTGCTGATCGGTGTGCGCTTACTCCTGGGTGCGGGTGAAGCGGTGATTTTCCCGGCGAGCAATCGGCTGGTGGCCAGTTGGATTCCCTCCAAGGAACGCGGACTTGCCAACGGCTTGATCTTCGCCGGCGTCGGCGTGGGAGGCGGCGTCGCACCGCCTTTGATTACGTACATCATGCTCACCCATAGTTGGCGGTGGGCATTTTGGGCTTGCTCATTATTGGGCCTCGCGGTGGGCATCCTCTGGCTGCTGGTCGTGCGCAACTCGCCGGCGGAGGATCCGCGGCTGGAATCCGCTGAGCGCGCCTACATCGCCGCCGATCTGCCCAGAAAGAAATCCACCGGCGTGATACGTTGGAGCGACATATTGCGGGACCGGCAGGTCTGGTTCCTGAGCTTCAGCTACTTCTGCTACGGATATGTGGCCTATATCTTCTTCACGTGGTTTTTCAAATACCTGTCGGACGTGCGCGGGCTGAACCTCAAATCGAGCGCGCTGTACGCCACGTTGCCGTTCATTGCCATGGCGGTTGCGTCGCCGCTGGGCGGGTATGTCTCGGACAAGCTGGTGCCGTCGATCGGCAAACGCGCTGCACGCTGCGGCGTCGCTGCCGTCAGCCTCTTGCTGGCGAGCGTCTTTGTTTTCATCGCCACACAGGTGGCCGACGCGCGAATCGCTGCGTTGGTGCTCGCTGGCGGCGCCGGCGTTTTGTATTTCGCGCAGAGTGCCTACTGGGCACTGTCCGCTGATGTCGGCGGTTCGTCGGCCGGCCTGCTATCGGGGATCATGAACATGGGTGCGCAAACGGGCGGTATCGTCACCGCATCGCTGACACCGGTGATTGCCGGAGCCTATGGCTGGACGGCCTCTTTTGCCGCCGCTGCGGTGGTCTGCCTCGTGGGCGCGGCACTTTGGCTGTTGGTAGACCCACACCACGTGCTCAAGACGCGCGCGCCGTGACCGCGTTGCGCCGGGCGGCGTCGGTCGGGGATTTTCGCCGCATTGCCCGCCGCCGGCTGCCACGCATATTCTTCGAATATATCGACGGCGGTGCATACGCCGAAGAAACCTTGCGGCGCAATGTCGAGGACCTGCAGCGTCTGTCTTTGCGGCAACGGGTGTTGCGCGACATGACCGCGCTCGACATGCAAACCGAGTTGTTTGGGCAGCGTCTCGGCATGCCGCTCATCCTGGCGCCCGTCGGCATGGCGGGCATGTACGCACGCCGTGGCGAGTTGCAGGCTGCGCGTGCAGCCGTCGGGGCGGGTCTGCCGTTTTGTTTGTCGACCGTCGGCATATGCTCGGTCGAGGAAGTATCGCGGCAGGTTGCGCCGCCATGGTTCCAGCTCTATGTTCTCAAGGATCGGGGCTACATGCGGGAGCTGATCCGCAGGGCGCGTGATGCCGGCTGTCCGGCGTTGGTGCTCACCGTCGATTTGCCCGTACCCGGCGCGCGCTACCGCGACGTCCGATCGGGCTTTCGCGGTCTCACCGGGCTCGCAGCGGCGTGGAACCGGCTACAGGACGGGGTTCTGCATCCCCGCTGGGTTTGGGACGTCTGGCTGAACGGCCGACCGCACACCTTGGGTTCGGTGGCCTCGGCAATACAAGACGGCGATGCGGGCAGTGATTTCCTCACCTGGATTGCAAGCAATTTTGACCGCTCTGTCAGTTGGCGCGACATCGAATGGATACGCGCGGAATGGCCGGGTCCGTTCGTCATCAAAGGCATCCTTGATGCCGACGATGCCCGTGAGGCCGCACGTATCGGTGCGCACGGTATCGTGGTATCGAATCATGGTGGGCGTCAGCTGGATGGCGTGCGCTCCTCGATCGCCGCGCTGCCGCGCATTGCTGATGCCGTCGGCAACGATCTGGCGCTACTGCTCGATGGTGGCGTGCGTTCGGGTCTCGATGTGCTGAAGGCGCTGGCGCTCGGTGCACGTGCGTGTTTGATCGGGCGCGCGTGGGCCTACGCGCTGGGGGCCGGTGGTGAAGCGGCTGTGGCTCAGATGCTGCGCACGATGCGTGATGAGCTCGAAGTGGCCATGGTGCTGACCGGCTGCCTGTCGGCCAGGAATGCGGACGCGTCTTTGCTCGATCGCGGCTAAGTTACGCGGCCGGCTTGGTCGCGTCAGGCGCGATGAAACGCACTTCGATGGCATCCAGGCTGCCATCGATCGCCGCGTATTGATGTGGCGTATCAGCCGGTACGATGATGACGTCGCCCTTGGCGACCTTGCGGCGAGTGCCGCCCTCGATCGACTTCGTATCGCCCACGGTTTTCACGCTGCCGCCCGTCACAAACGTGCCGGAGCCCTCGAGAATGATATGCACCTCGGTCCAGCCGACATGCACATTCGCGGGAGCAGCCTTGCTGCGATGAATGCGGTTGATGAAATATTGATCGGTATTCGCAATCTGCGACAGCGCTGGGTCCGCGCCGCTTGCGATAGCGCTTTGCAACACTGATGCCAGCTGCCCGGCGCTGAGATAGATGCCGGCTGAACCGGGCGTTGCTGCCTTCGACGGGGGATCCGCGGCCTGTACGGCTGTGGCAAGTATCGATGCCCACAAGGATGTGGTCGCCCAGAATGTGCTCGCGCGATATCTCATAAGCCATCTCCCGAGTAGCATGTTGTCCCACATCATAGACTGTGACAGTATATGTTGAGAAAAATTATAGTGCTCGCCAACCTTTGAATGGGAGTGAGGTTATGCAGGGATTCAACAGACGACAGTTCATGAGCGGCGCGACCGCTGGCGCATTTCTTTTGTCGACGCCGCGCTGGCTCGATGCCGCAACTCCCAAAAGAAAACTGGCGGGTTTGTTCCCGATCGGATTTACGCCCGTCAACGCCGAGGGACAGATCGATTTCGATGGACTCGCTGCGCAGGTACGATTCTGCCGCAAAGGCGGCGTGCAAGGCATTGCCTGGCCGCAAATCGCGAGCGGCTGGACGACGCTGTCTGAAGCCGAACGACTGCAGGGCGCGGAAGCCATGCTGTCCGCAGCGAAAGGTGGCACGACCGCCGTGGTCATCGGCGTGCAGAGCAAGACCGCAGACTTTGCGGAGTCAGAGCGCTACGCCAAACACGCTGAGAAGCTGGGCGCCGACGCCATCATCTGCATCGCGCCCCCGGGGATGCAGCCAGGCCCCGAACTCGTCGCCTTTTACGAGAAGCTCGGCAAGGCCACATCACTGCCTTTGTTCATCCAAACCGGTGGCGACTTCAGCGTCGACCTCGTGATAGAGCTGTTCAACAAGGTGCCGACTTTCCGTTACGTCAAGGATGAGGCCGGTGATCCGCTTGAACGCGTCCAGGAACTCCTCGAACGCAGCAATCATCAGCTCAAGGTGTTCTCGGGCAAAGGCGTCAACACCATGATCACGGAAATGGAACGCGGCTTCATCGGGCATTGTCCCTTCGTGAGCTTTTCAGACATCTACGCCTCCGCGTGGACGGACTATCATGCCGGCAGACTGCACGAGGCTTTCGACCAGTTCGGCCGTATCGAGGCGGCGAGCACCATGTTTGCGCAGAGCGACGTCAACATCCTCATTGCACGCGGCGTTTTTAAACCCGGAACGACCACACGTGTTGCACCGCCTGCGCCTGGCGCGGATACCCGGCCGCATCGCAAGCCGAGCGATCCCGAGGAAATCAAACGCGAGCTCGATAAATATCTGAAGCCATATCTGAAAGCCTGATCAGGAATCAGGATTCGCGCCGGCCACCCCTGTGGCCGGCGTGGCCTGTGATGTTATAGCAGCGTTGTTACCATCGCTTGGAGACGCTGATGCGCCAAAAACGACCCAGCGGATTCGCAGATAGCGCTGAATAGCCCCCCGCAATGATACTGAGCGGCGGCGCCTCGTTGAGCAGGTTGTCGATATTGCCCTGCAGGCGGATGTTCTTCGGGAATTCGTAACTCGCCATCACATCCGTCGTGACAAACGGCGACACCCACTGGGTGACGCCGCAGGTGGTGGCACCACAAGGCGTCGTGTAGCCGAAATTGTAGTGACCCGTGTAGTTCACGGCCGCCATTGCACTCACCGGTCCGGACTGCCAGCCGAGGGAACCGCGTACGTGCCACGGTATGACGTTGTAAGCGCTGCTGTCGCTTG
>CAZZZU010000110.1:0-13636 GCA_964658805.1 uncultured Steroidobacteraceae bacterium | reverse complement strand
CGTACGGCGGCGGTTCCTATAGCAACTGCGCGGACACGACTCAGCCGGGCGTTGCCGCAATCGTGAAATATCTCGCGTCCCTGCCCCGTCCGATCGATCCACATTGCGAAGCGGGCCACTACTACCTGCTCAACAACTACAACCCGGGCTACTTTGCCGACGGTTCGGACGCATCGAAGGACAAAAGTCCGAACAACACGGTGTTCGTCATTCCGCCGTCGTCGACGCCGAGCATCGGTGATTCACTGCGCAACAAGAACGCCTCGTGGGCCTACTACGGCGATCAATGGAACAACTACAAGGACGATCCGTATCAATTGAACTACGGCGCGATCGGTGCGAAGTCGGACGAGTACTGCACCATCTGCAACCCGTTCCAGTACGACACGTCCATCATGACCAACGACTATGCCCGCAACAAGCACATGAAGGACACGACGGATCTGTATGCAGCCATCGCCAAGGGCAACCTGCCGGCCGTCTCCATCGTCAAGCCGAGCGGACTCGTCGACGGTCATCCGGCCTCCTCCAAGCTCGATCTGTTCGAAGGCTTCAGCAAGAAGATCATCGACGCGGTGAAGGCCAATCCGAGCCTGTGGAAGGACACTGCCATTCTGATCACCTTCGATGAGGGCGGCGGTTACTATGATTCGGGTTACGTGCAGCCGGTGGACTTCTTCGGCGACGGCCCGCGTATTCCGCTGATGGTGGTGTCGCGCTTTACCCAGCCAGGGCACATTTCGCATCAGTACTCGGATCATGTCTCGATTCTGAAATTCATCGAGCGTAACTGGCAGATGAAGCCCGTGAGTTCACGCAGCCGCGATAACTTTCCGAATCCGATCCACGCCGGCAACAGTCAATACGTTCCGGTCAACTCGCCGGCGATCAGCGACTTGTTCGATCTGTTCGATTTCAGCGTGCAGTAAGCAGCAAGAGAAAAGTGCGGGTGGAACGTGTGTCGAGACGTCCACCCGCACTGCGGCCAGGCATCCTGCCTGCCCGGGTTAATGGGCTTCCTCCCTGAAGATCCGCGTGCAGAGTGTTCCACACGACGCCCCCAAGCTGCCAAGCGAGAACCGGGTGCGTTCGACCAGATATGCCGTTTGGCCTTAGCCGGTGCCGCCAACCGTCAACGACTCGACCCGCAGTGTCGGCTGGCCTACGCCCACCGGAACCGACTGGCCTTCCTTGCCGCACGTGCCGACGCCCGTGTCGAGCTTCAGGTCATTGCCCACCATGCTCACGCGCATCAGGACATCAGGCCCATTGCCGATCAAGGTGGCGCCCTTCACCGGTGCCCCGATCTTGCCGTTCTCGATCAGATAAGCCTCGCTGGCGGAGAACACGAATTTGCCCGACGTGATGTCGACCTGCCCGCCGCCGAAATTCACCGCATACAGTCCCTTTTGCACCGAGGCGATGATTTCTTCCGGCGCCCGCTGCCCCGCGCGCATGTACGTGTTGGTCATTCGCGGCAGCGTCATATGCGCAAAGGACTCGCGGCGGCCGTTACCGGTGGCCGGCATGCCCATCAGTCGGGCATTTAACTTGTCCTGGATGTAGCCGCGCAGCACGCCGTTCTCGATCAATGTCGTGCACTGTGTCGGCGTGCCTTCGTCGTCCACGTTGAGGGAGCCACGGCGCCGGTCGAGAGTGCCGTCGTCGACCACCGTGATGTCGTCCGCCGCCACTTTCTGGCCGATGCGGCCCGAAAACGCCGAGGTGCCCTTGCGATTGAAATCGCCTTCCAGTCCGTGCCCGATGGCCTCGTGCAACAGGATCCCCGGCCACCCCGCGCCGAGCACCACCGTCATCGGACCCGCCGGCGCGGCGACGGCGTCCAGATTCACCAGCGCCTGACGCACCGCCTCACGGCCATGCTCGAAGGGTGTGTCGCCGCGCAACAGCTCCGCCAGCGAGAAGCGGCCACCGCCACCGCTGTAGCCTTGTTCGCGCCGCCCGTTTTGCTCGACGATCACCGATACGTTGACGCGCACCAAGGGCCGCACGTCGGCGGCCAGCGTGCCGTCGCTTGCCGCGATCAGGACGATCTCGTGCACTGTCGCCAGCGACGCCATCACCTGCTTGACGCGCGGGTCCAGTCGCCGGGTCTCGGCGTCGATGCGCATCAGGCACGCCACCTTGTCTTCATCCTTGATCGCATCGAGCGGATCAATGGGCAAATACAAACGATGCGTCACCGGTCGTTGCCACGCCTTGACGCCGGTGCGGCCACCACTGCGGGCGATGGCGCGGGCGGCATCAGAGGCCTCCAGCAGCGCCGGCAGCAGCACTTCGTCCGTATAGGCAAAACCCGTCTTCTCGCCGCTGATGGCCCGCACGCCCACACCTTGTTCGATGCTGTGCGAGCCCTCCTTCACCATCCCGTCCTCGAGCGCCCAGGACTCTTCGCGCGACAGTTCGAAGTACAGGTCGGCATAGTCGACTCCGCGACTCATGAGCGTATCGAGAACCTGAGTCAAGCGGCGTTCATCCAAACCCGAGGGCGCCAGAATGGATCTCTCGGCGACTTCAAAAGTGGCCGGCAACTCGGCGCTGCGCGCGTTCATCGAGCGCCCATGGCGATTTTCTGCGCAGGCGGGGGCGTCACGCCCAAACGCCGGTTCTCGAGCACCGGGAAACGCGCGCGCTGCTCAGCCTGCGCTTTGAGATCGAAATCGGCCGTGATGATCCCAGTGCCCTGGGATAGGCGCGACACCACGCTACCCCAGTAATCCACGATCAGCGTATCGCCGTAAGTTTCACGGCCACTCGAGTGCGTGCCCCACTGGGCGGGCGCCACCACGTAGCACAGGTTTTCGATGGCGCGGGCACGCAACAAGGTTTCCCAATGCGCTTTACCGGTCGGCACCGTGAATGCAGCGGGCATGGCCAGCCACTGCGCGCCCTGCGCGACGAGGTCCCGATATAACTCCGGAAAACGCATGTCGTAGCAGACTGAAAAACCCAACTTGCCGACCGGCGTATCCGCCGTCACGACGCTCGTTCCCGGCATCACATGCCGTGATTCCTGGTACTGACCGTTGCGCCCCGGGACAGTCACGTCGAACAGGTGAATTTTGTCGTAACGGCCGACTCGCTTGCCTTGTGCATCGATCAGCAAAGACGTGTTCGCGACGCGCTTGTCGGTATCGCCGCGCATGATCATCGTGCCGCCCAGAATCCACATGCCGAGACTTCGTGCCGTGGCGCTCAAAAAAGTCTGCACCGCACCGTTGCCGTCCGTCTCTGCAACGTCCAGTTTGTCGGCATCTTGAAGGCCGATGAAACAGAAGTTCTCGGGCAGGCAGGCGAGGTCCGCGCCCGCTTCCTTGGCTTGGCGTAACAGCACACCAGCGGTGTGCAGATTGTCAGCGACCACATGGCCGGAAGTCATTTGAATCGCGGCTACTTTGCCCATTATCTCGGTACCTCGGCCGATGCGGCTGCCGCGTCGGCGTTCTTGATGCGTTCCACAGTCGGATTGTCCCCACTGCCCGTAATACGATAATACCCCCGGGCCAGACCCTTCAGCGGCTCTTTGAACACCTGCGTGAACAGCAGTACAGCCGCCCCGACCACAGGTCCGCCGACGAATGCGGCAAGCGGCAGCGCCGTGCTGACGCTGCCCGTTACCACTGCAGTTTGGTCATAGTCCATGTTTTTCAAGCCAATTCGACCGATCAGCCCGATTTCAGCTGCCGGTCCCACGAGCAGTACATCATCTGTAAAAGCATTCCCTGCGCTCAGATCGAAGCTGCCGCGAACCGTATCGAAGGCCAGGCCTTTATCGGTAAGGTCGCTGAAGTCGAGCGACAGGCGCCGTGGCAGGGCCGCGATGCTGGCCAGACCCAGAACGCGCCCGGCGCCCGGGCTGACACCCGTTAGCTGCCCCTTGTCGAACGCCAGCTGCACATGACCTCCCACCTGACTCAACGCCTCGGCGGACGGTGCGCCGCTCCAGTTCAGGTCGAAGTCGATCTTGCCACTGCGCGCTTGCAATACGTCTGCGTAGCCCAGCGCTTTGAGCGTGTCCTCGACGTCGCTGCTGGTGAGGCTGCCCTGAATGCGACTCAGGCCCGGATCCTTGCCGCGCCACTCACCCGTCGCCTCCACGGTCAGGCTCGGCGCGGCTACCGCCAGGCTCTGCAGACCGATGCCGTCCTCGAGTTTACGTAAAGACGCTTTGACCTCGCCAAAGTGTCGGTTTCCCCAGATGAGCTGGAGCGCATGAAAATCGAGTGCGGGCACGCTGCGCGGACTGATCCCGTCGGCGGCCGTACCGGCAGGCGCGGCCGTGACCTCCGCGCCGTCGAATTTGACCTTCTGAAATTGCAGCGTCCAGGGATCGGCACTGGCAGCCGGAATGGCGATCACGCCGTTCACGTTCGGACCGCCGAGTTCGATATGCGTGCTGGCATCGGTAACGTCCAGTGCAATGGCGAGATCGCGAAACGCAAGCCCCAGATAGTCGAGCTCGCCGACCTGCAATTGCGCGTGATGCAGCCAATAAGACAACGGTCGGCCATCCTTGCCAGGCGTAGCAAATTTCAGCCAGCCGGCGAGATCGACCCGCGCAGCATTGCCGCGGACGCTGACGATCTGCTGCGCATCGCCGCTGCCCGCCGGCTCGTCACCCAATAGCACGCTCAGGCGTGCGAGGCGCATGGCTGCGGCATCCGACTCCAGCGAATACACGCCGTTCACGATCGCCCCCAGCACAAAACGACCTTGCGGCCCCCCAAGCGCAGGCCATTGAATGTCCAACGACGACGGCAGCGCATCCTCGGAGCGCTTGTCAAGGGGCGCCGGCAGACGCAACTCCAGGCCCGTCAAACTACTGGTGATGTGCAAAGATCGCTCGCGCACCGGCTCATTCGCGATCTTGAGCACGCCGCGCCATTCGGTCTGGCCCGACAGGCCCGCCATCGGCGGCAGCGCAAAGGCTTCGCGCATCGCATCGGCGCGAACTGCACCGCGTAATTCGAGCTGGGTGCGCAGCAGCGGCCGGGCGCGCGGCGTGCGTGCCGTGAGCTGGAATGCCCCACCGAGCACCTGACCCTGCAGGTCAGCCCGGGCAACGTGCGCTCCGTCGATGTCAAAATCACCCCGCAGCTCGGTCGCCTTCTGCTGCCAGCCCGCGCGGGTGACAGACACACCGTCGAGGTGACTGTGGACCAATACACGCCGCTGCGCGAGATCCTTGAATGGCAGCGTCAGATCCACGTTCACCTGCATCGGCCCCGACGCTTCGACGCTCGCGAACAGATGCTCTGCGAGCGCGTCGAGGGGGGTGGCGCGCAGGTACGAAATCGCCGCAGCAGCGTCGCCCTTGCCGAGAAGTGTCAATTTCAGTTCGCCCGTTTTGAAATCGACGAAGCGTGCTTCGCCGGCATCGATCGCGACGGCGTCCATGCGACCGCCGAGCCATCGCACCGTGACGCCTTCATTCCGAAATTCCGCCTCGGCATCCACCTTCTCGGCCACCGGCCAACCGTCGCTATAGTCGAGCGTCATGTTGTCCACAGCGGTACGCGCCAAAAACAGACCGCTGCCGTCACGAAACGGAAAATGCCGGATCGGCCCGCGAATCAGTATGTCGGCATGCGTCACGTGTCCGGCAGTGAAGGCATGATCCAGCCATTTGAGCGCCGGCGGCGGCAGCAAGGCGCGCGGAAAATACTTCTTCGCGGCCGCGATTTCGCCGCCATCGATGCGGCTGACGAGCGTGACGACGGGCGAGCCACCCTCGGCTGGCTGCTGCCATGCCAGCTTGCCATGCATGACCGCATCCTGCGTCGCGAATTCCCAATCGTTGCTGGCCGCCAGCAGCCCGTCGGACGTCCGTGTCCAATACATTCTCGCGGTGATTTTTTTCAGCTCGATTGGCGCCGCAAATTGTGCAGGCCAGCTGTAGGTCGCTGCAGTGGTGTCCACGAACACGTGGCCGCCGCTCTGATCACCGGCAATCGAGCCGTTCAGGCCGCGCAATCCGGGGGCGCGGCCAACCGGCGCAAAGCCCGCATCGTGGAAGCTCGCGCGTATCTCAAACTGCAGCGGCGCATCGGCTGCGGCACGCGCCATGGCAAAATGAGTTCCGGTCCACTCACCAGTAGGCGCAAATGCCAGCACACGCTCACGCATTTCGCCTTTTGGCAAAAACGTGACGAAGGGCAACAATGTCTCGGCGCGCAGGTAGCTCGCTTGCACGCGGACATCGAGCGCGCCGGCTTGCGCCGCGCCCCAGCGAACCTCGACGGTCGATTCGGGATCGTGAGGCGATGCACGCACGTGCGTCCCACGCAGTGTCCAAATTTCGTCGGCATGCCTAAGATCGAATTCACCGCCGATCTGGTCGAAGCTGGCAACGAGTCCATCAGGAAGCCGTGTGGCAACGCCTGCCGCATGGATCTTGAGTTTCGCAGCATCGAACGTTATGCCATGCCCGCTGCCGCTGAGTTCGATTGCACCTGATCCCGCATCGAGATTTCCGAGGAATTCCGGCAGCACGTACCGCCAACCCGGGAAGGCGACGTCACGCGCCTGCATGGCCCCCCGCCAATTGGCCGCTGCGATCCTGCCGCGCCCACTGAGGCCAAGATGCGCCGTGATGACGCCTCCCAAAATTGGTGGGAACTGCGCCTTCAGGTCGAGAGTCGCACCGTCGTCATTGCGGCGCAGCTGCAGATCGACGTGCTGAAAGGTGAGCTCTGGCAGCGTTTCGTTCCAGGCGGTCAACCGCAACGTGGCGTTGCGTACCAACACGCGACCAAGAGGCAGTTCGCCGATCTGTAACGTGCTCCAGTCATGGTGCTCGCCGCCAAATTCGATTTCTCCCCCGATCGAGACGCGGCCCGGTGCGGTCCGCTCGACCGTGACGTCTGCGCCGTCTACCTCGATACTTCCGGCGAGCAGCCGGCCGGTGCGCACGAACTCACCGACATCCAGGGCGACACGGCCGCCCGTGGCGCGCGCGAGCACCCGCGAATCGTCTTTGGAACGCAGCTCCAGCCCCTTGAAATAGAGCTCGGGTCCGTTGAGACGCAACGCCGGCGAAACCGATACGAAACCGACGTGATAGCCGGTCTGCCGGTGCACCCAATCCTTGATCTCGGCGTTGTAACGCGGCGCACGGTCGAGCATGAGTTTCGCCGCCAGAAGCAACACCGCCAGCAGGAGCACAACGGACGCCAGCGAGTAAAGAAGCGCTTTGCCAACGGTGCGCAGGCGCATCTACAGCAAGACGACATCGAACTGATCGATGCCATAAGCAGCTTCTGTCTGCAGCCGGATCGGCTTGCCGGTGACCAACGCCAGTTCGCCCAAGGCCGACGATTCTTCATCCAGCAGCCGCTCGACGACATCCTGATGCGCCATTACCATCAGATTCTGATTGTCGAGTTGCCGTGCCTGACGCAGGATTGCGCGAAAGATTTCATAACAGACCGTCTCAGCGGTTTTTACAAAGCCGCGTCCCTCGCACGCCGGACACGGACGGCATAAAACATGTTGCAGGCTTTCGCGCGTACGCTTGCGCGTCATCTCGACCAGACCCAGGGGTGACACGGAAGAGATGCTGGTTTTCACATGATCACTACGTAACGCTTTTTCGAAAGCCTGTATCACCTGCCGACGATGCTCGACTTCTTCCATGTCGATGAAATCGACAATGATGATACCGCCCAGATTGCGCAGACGCAGCTGCCGCGCGATCGTCACAGCCGCCTCCAGGTTGGTGCGGTAGATGGTCTCTTCGAGGTTCCGATGACCGACGAAGGCGCCAGTGTTGACGTCGATTGTCGTCATCGCTTCAGTCTGATCGATGACGAGATGACCGCCCGACTTGAGCGGCACCTTGCGCTCGAGCGCCTTCTGAATCTCATCCTCGATGTGGTGCAGCTCGAAAATGGGGCGCGCTTCCGTATGCAACTCGATGCGTGCTACCGCTTCAGGCATGAACGCCGCCGCGAATTCCAGCATTTCGCGATGCGGACTTGGCCGGTCGATCAGCACGCGATCGATGTCCGGGCGCAAAAAATCCCGCAGCACGCGCAGATGCAACGGCAGATCGGCATGCACGAGGTTACCGGGCTGCGTACGCAGGCCTTTTTGACGCACGAACTCCCACAACTTACGCAGGTACGTCATGTCGGCACGCAACGCCTCCGGCGCTGCGTCCTCGGCGGCGGTTCGCACGATGAAGCCGGCCGCTTCCCCCGGCTCCACGGCCACCTGTACCGCCGCGCGCAGACGTTCGCGTTCCGCTTCGCTTTCGATGCGCGCGGAAACCCCGACGCCCTGGCCCTTCGGCAAATAGACCAGGTAGCGCGACGGCAACGTGATATGAGTCGTGAGTCGCGCGCCCTTCGTGCCCAGCGGATCCTTGACCACCTGCACCAATATTTCGTTGCCTTCCGCAACGAGCGCACGAATATTCTCGGTATGGGTCGGCTCGATGTCCGAAGCATGCAGAAAGGCGGTGCGCTCCATGCCGATGTCGATGAACGCCGCCTGCATACCGGGCAGTACGCGGGAAACGCGTCCTTTATAGATATTGCTGATCAACCCCCGGCGACTGCTTCTTTCCTGCACGACTTCCTGCAGCACGCCGTCCTCGACCACGGCAGCGCGCGCCTCGTGATTGCCGGCACTGATGAGAATCTCGGCCGTCATCGCGGGCTCCAGCGAACCACACCGGCAGCGTCGAGCAGCTCGGCGGTTTCGAACAGCGGCAAACCCATCACGCCGGAAAAACTGCCTTCGAGGGCCGCAACGAACACGGCACCATAGCCCTGAACGGCATAGCCGCCCGCCTTGTCTTGCGGCTCTGTCGTGTCCCAGTAACGACGTATCTCAGCAACATCGATGGCGCGGAAAGTGACGCGGCTGACACTCCGGCGCACCCGCACGCAGTCCTGCGTGCGCAGTGCCACGCCGGTCAGCACCTCGTGAGTGCGGCCGGCCAGTTGCCTGAGCATGCGCTCGAACTCGGTGCGATCGACGGGCTTGCCGAGGATGCGGCCATCGAACAGCACCGTGGTGTCGGCGGCAAGCACGGCAGCCGGCAACTCGCGCGTCTTTGCCCACGCGGCATCCGCCTTCGCAGCGGCCAGGCGGGTCACGTAGTGTTCGGCGGCTTCGCCATCGTGCACGGACTCGTCCACCGGCGCCGCAACGACACGGAAACGCACCCCTATCTGCTGCAAAAGCTCCCGTCGACGCGGCGATCCCGACGCGAGGTATACAAAATCTTCAGGCATGTGAGGAAGGATACCTGCGCCGACCGCCTTAGGCACGGTGGTATGGATGGCCCGCCAGCAAGCTCATGGCGCGGTACAACTGCTCTGCGACGACGATGCGCACCAGTGGATGGGGCAGCGTCAGCGTAGACAGCGACCACAGCAGATCGGCGCGCGCGCGTACCGCATCGGACAGACCATCTGGCCCGCCTATGAGCAGGGCCAACGCGCGTCCACCTTGCAGACGCTCGGCGAGAAATACACTGAGCTGCTCGGTGCTGAACGCCTTGCCCCGCACCTCGAGCGCGATGACGTAGTCCTCCTTGCCAACGGTGGCGAGCATGTCCGCGCCCTCCCGCTGTACCGCGCGCTCCGGATTCTCACCCGCCCGCCGTGCGGCCAGTTGGATCTCGTGCAGCTCCAGCAACAGTGGCGTACGGAGTCGCTTTTGATATTGCGCAAAACCGGCGTCGACCCAACCGGGAAGACGGGTGCCGGCGGCGATCAACCGGCACTTCAAATCTGAATTCCTACTCGCCTGCAGCAGCGCGTTTCTGCGCCGTCATATCCCACAATTTCTCGAGCCCGTAGAATTCGCGTACCCGCGGGAGCATCACGTGCACCAGCATATCGCTCAAGTCGATGAGCACCCAGTCCGCGTCCTGCTGCCCCTCGACGCCGTGCGGTCTGAAGCCGGCCTGCTTGGTTTTTTCGACCACGCGCTGCGCCACGGACCTCACGTGTCGATCCGAAGTGCCACTCGCGATCACCATCGTGTCGGTGATATCGGTGAGACCCCGCACGTCCAGCACCTTGATCTCGAGCGCTTTCATGTCCGCCAGCGCATCGAGCACGACGCGTTCAAGCGCAAGGACGTCAGGCTTCGTTTTCTTCCTGGCTGCGAGCTTGCGCGATGCTGCCACGGTTTTGACCGCCGCTTTTGGACGCGCCTTCTTCGCCACGGGCACGACAGGCACCGCAGGCGACGGCACTTTCTTTTTTGCGGCCACCTTAGGTCCGGGTTTTGGCATAACAGCTTGTATCCAAAATAAGTTGACGCACCGCATCCGGCATGAGGAAACGCGGGTCGCGGCCCATGGCGATCAGTTGGCGCACCTCGGTCGACGAGATTTCCAGCTGCGTCACCGCGTGAATGTAAATCGAGCCGGAACGCGCCTCATGCAGATCGTTGATTCTCCCTGTACCACGATCTACCAGCAGCTCACCCAGCGGCCCCATCCCCGGTGCCCGCCATCCCGGCCGGTGCGCCACCACCAAATGCGCCAGTTGCAGCAACTCCTGCCACTGATGCCACTTCGGCAAACTCAGAAACGCGTCCATGCCGACGATGAGGCAAAGGCTACGATCAGGATATTCATGCCGCAGCTCAGCCAGGGTTTCGACCGAATAAGAGGGACCGGCCTTGCGCACCTCGCGGTCGTCAACCACGAATCCAGGTTGTCCCGCCACCGCGAGTTGCACCATCTGCAGGCGTTTCTGCGCATCGGCGATGGGCTGATCACGGTGCGGCGGATTGCCGGCGGGCAGGAAACGAATTTCTTTCAACCGCAATGCCTGCTGCAGCTCGAAGGCGGTACGCAAATGCGCGTAATGAATCGGGTCAAAGGTCCCGCCAAAAATGCCCATGGGGTTCATGGAGCTACCCTGCCTGATTCCGCCGTTGCTTGCAAAGCGCCCGCAAACGCCGCAGTCAGACCGAAGATCGAGTTCCAGGCGTCGCCCGTGGCCAGCCCTTTGATGACACGGTCGGTCTGACTCGCCTGAGTCAACAAGGCGGCAAGTGGCACGGTCTTCATCCGCGCCAGAGCACGACTCGATGGCGTGGCAGCCAGGCTCCAATTGCTGCCGCGAGCCGCAGAGCTTAACCGTGTCCGCTCGCGCGCCTGCCACAGGCCACGAATCTCGCGCAGCAAGGCCCAGAGGATGAGCGTGGGCTCGACGCCTTCACTCTTCAAGCCGAGCAGCACGCGCAAGGCACGCCGGCCGTCGCCCTCCGCTGCAGCCTGGCTGAGTTGGAAGACGTCGAAGCGTGCGCTGTTACCCACCGCCTGCAGTACCAGGGCCGCATCGATCGGCTTGCCGTCGGCGAGCAGACTGAGCTTTTCCAGTTCTTGCCTGGCAGCCAGCAAATTGCCTTCGACGCGATCCACGACGAGTTGTGCCGCCTCCGGCTCGATCTCTGCACCAAAAGTCTTGGCGCGCGTTCGCAGCCAGCCCGGCAAAGCCGCTGTCTCGACGGGTCGCACCGTCACCCACACGCCATTCTGCTCGGCTGCACGTATCCACGGCGCATCGCTTGCCTTCCGATCCAGTTTGTCGGTGATGACCAAGGTCATCACATCAGGCGGCGGCGAATTCGCCAGCGCCTGCAACAGTTCGGCTCCCTTGTCCGGTTTGCCGCTCGGCATACGCAGTTCGAACAAGCGCCGTGTTGCAAACAACGACAAAGCCTGGGTGTTGCCGCGTAATTCTTCCCAGTCAAAAAACCGATCGACGAATGCCACGATGCGCTCGTCGTAGCCGGCCTTGCGCGCCGCGGCGCGGATCAGGTCAGCGGCTTCGTCCGAAAGCAGAGGTTCGTCGCCCGAGATGAGGTAGAAGCCGGTCAAACCGCGCGTCAACACGCCCTGCAATCGCTCTGCGTCGACGCGCATCAGTGTTTCCATTGCCGCGAGTTCAAACGCGCCAACGCATCCTGATACTCGGCATCCATGCGCTGCACGACTTCATCGACGGTCGCCACCTCGTGTATGCCACTGACGCTCTGCCCCGCGCCCCAGATGTCGCGCCATGCCTTGGCTGCAGCGTCACCTGCGAAATTCATCTTGGCCTTGTCGGCTTGTGGCAGGTGATCGGGATCCAGCCCGGCGCGCGTCACACTACCGCGCAGATAGTTGCCATGCACGCCGCTGAACAGGTTGGTGTAGACGATGTCCTCAGCACGGCTGGCAACGATCATCTGCTTGTACTCGTCCGATGCATTGCCCTCTGCAGTCGCGATGAAGCGGGTCCCGAGGTACGCAAGATCGGCGCCAAGCGCCTGCGCCGCCAGCACGTCGCCGCCGGTGCTCATGGCGCCCGCCAGAATGATCGTGCCGGCGAAGCGCTCGCGTATCTGCTTCACCAGCGCGAACGGACTCAAGCTGCCGGCATGCCCGCCGGCACCCGCGCACACGGCAATGATGCCGTCGACGCCTTGTTCCGCGGCCTTCTCTGCATGGCGCAAATTAATGACATCGTGAAATACCAGGCCGCCATAGCTGTGTACCGCTGTCACCACTTCAGCCGGTGGACGCAGGCTCGTGATGACGATGGGGACCTCATGCTTGACGCACATCGCCAGGTCGTCATCGAGACGGCTGTTGCTCGCATGCACGATCTGGTTTACCGCGAAGGGCGCAACGCGTTGCGCCGGGTGCATGCGCTTGAATGCGCTTAAGGTTTCCTTGATCTGCGCGAGCCACTCATCGAGTTGCGAAAGCGGTCGCGCGTTCAGAGCAGGGAACGAGCCGACGATGCCCGCCTGGCATTGCGCAATCACGAGACGCGGCGTGGAGACGATGAACATCGGCGAGCCGATGACAGGAAGACGCAATTGATCGCGGAGCGCGACAGGCAGAGGCATGTCCCATTATGCCAGCCCCCGGTCAGCGCGTGACGCGACGACCGATCTTGTCGACACGAATAGTCACCTCGGCACCAGTCGCAGTCTTGGCCTGCGGGGCAGCCGCGGTCGATCCGCAGCTGTCGCAACCGCCGCAGGCGCCTTGCGACTGGCCCGCCGCCCGACTAATACGCTCGGTCAAAGCATTGAAGCCCAGTGCACGCGGCATGCGGCTCGTCACCCGGGCCATGGCGCTCAGCACACTCTGCCGCCAGGAGCGAGGACCGAGCGATGCAGCGGCATAGCCCGAGGCCAGCAACAGGATCAAACCGACCACCGTGTAATCGAGCAAATGGGTCATGATCAGCCTGATTACCCGAGCAGCGCCAAGGCTATGTGGTACGTGATGAATGAGCCTGCGTAAGCCAACGCAAACAAATAAGCCGCCATGATCAATGGATAACGCCACGAATTGGTTTCGCGACGCACCGTCGCCAATGTCGACAGGCACTGCGGCGCGAAGACATACCAAGCCAGCAACGACAACGCCGTCGGCAAGCTCCAGGACTGTGCAATCAACGGTGCCAATTCACCGCTGACGTCACCACCGGTGGCAGACAGCGCGTAAACCGTGCCGAGCGCGCCCACCGCCACCTCACGTGCGGCAAGGCCTGGCACGAGCGCGATGGAGATCTGCCAATTGAACCCCAATGGCTTGAACAGGACCGCCAGCCACGCGCCGACATGTCCGGCGATGCTGTATTGAATG
>CAZZZU010000109.1:0-14234 GCA_964658805.1 uncultured Steroidobacteraceae bacterium | reverse complement strand
TCGCCGAAGGAGGGTACATATGTATGGTAGGGATAGGTCCTGTAGCCGGCTTCCCGCAAGGTGGCTTCGATCGACCAATAGGCATGCGGGGCGAAGTAGGGCGAGGTCGCCTGCACCACCACGTAACCGTGCGATGCGATGTGCTTGCGCAGCTCTGCGTAAAAGGGCACCGAGTACAGCTTGCCGAGCGCGAAATTCGAGGGGTCCGGAAAATCGACGTAGGCCACGTCGAAGAATTCCGTGCCGGTTTCCACCCAGCGCGCGGCATCGCCGGTGACCAAACGGACCCGCGAATCGGAGAACGAGCCGTGGTTGAGCGCAACCAGCGGTTCGGACGACGAAAAGAGCTGCGTCATCTGTGCATCGAGGTCCACCAGGGTGGCGTGCTCGATGTTGGGATAACGCAGAATTTCGCGTAAGGCCAAGCCGTCGCCGCCGCCTAATACGAGCACGGAGCGCGCCCAGGGCGCGGCCGTCAAAGCGGGGTGTACCAGCGCCTCGTGGTAGCGGTGCTCGTCGCGCGAGGAGAACTGCAGATTGCCGTTGATGTACAAACGCAGGTCGTCTTGCCAGCGTGTGATCACCAGACGTTGATAGGGCGTGCTCAGGGCATGCACGATCTCGTCGCCGAACATGCCGCGCTCGCCCCAGTAGGTGAGCCGGTTCGATTCGACGAAGCCCGCGCCGAGCAAGGCAAAGACGATGGCGCCGCGCAGCACTCTGGCGCGTGGGTTAGGCACCGCTTCGCCGAATACGTACAGCGTCCATAGCGCTACCGCCACGTTCACCATGCCGAACAGAAAGCCGGAGCGCGCGAGGCCGAGGTGCGGCGCGAGTACCATGGGAAAGAGCAGCGCCACGGCGAGGGCACCCATATAGTCGAAGGTCAGCACACGGCTCACCAAATCGGCGAACTGCGCCTGACGTGCGTGCAAGGCGCGCATCACGAGCGGAATCTCCATGCCGATCAAGGCGCCGATGGCGAACACCAGCACATACAGCAACGCCCGGAACGGCGCCGCCAGCCACGCGAACGCCAGGAACAACAGGGCCGCCGAGACCCCGCCGATCAGACCGATCGCGAGTTCGACGTCGACGAAACGCGCCAGCACATCCGCGTCGCGCACGTAGCGGGAGAGGTGGGCGCCCACACCCATGGCGAACAGGTAGCAGCCGATCACCGTCGAAAATTGCAGCACCGAGTCGCCGAGCAGATAACTGGATAGAGCGCCGGCGATGAGTTCGTATGCCAGCCCGCAGGAGGCGACAAAGAACACGGAAATAATTAGAATGCGTTCGAACATGGATTAGTGGCAGGAGCGCAGGGTTTTGGACATAGTCATAAATTATGCCTTGCATCTTCTGGCCGCAGCTTTGTTGCTGTTGGTTTTTTTTCTGATCTATTGCCGCTGTACACCCTTCGATGAGATGACGCTGATTCGTCAGGGCAACGTCGCCGCGGCGCTGACCCTGGGTGGCGCGCTGGTGGGCTTCGCCATGACGGTGGCCTCGGGTCTCGTGCACACCGATCGGCTGACATCATTCCTGGGCTGGTCAGCCGGGGCCGCGGTGGTGCAGCTCATCACGTATGTGCTGGTGACTCGTCTGTTGCATATGTCCAAGGAGCAGATCGAAGGTAACAACGTCGCCTTCGGTGTACTGCTCGCTTCCATTTCCATATCAGTCGGTGCGGTCAGCGCCGGTGCCCTGTCGTAATTCGAACACGGAGAATTCCATGAGCTTCGGATCGTTCATCAAGAAACAGTTCATCGACATCCTGCAGTGGAACGAGGACACCGATGGGGTGCTGGCGTGGCGCTATCCCATGCAGGACTTCGAAATCCAGTATGGCGGCAGCCTGACCGTACGCGAGTCACAGATGGCGGTGTTCGTGAACGAAGGCAAGATTGCCGACGTGTTCGGACCCGGCATGTACAAGCTCACCACGCAGACCTTGCCCGTGCTCACCTACCTGAGAAATTGGGACAAGCTGTTCGAGTCACCCTTCAAATCCGACGTCTACTTCTTCAGCACCCGGCTGCAGACGGGTCGCAAGTGGGGCACCCCGCAAGCCGTCACCATTCGGGATGCGGATTTCGGCATGGTGCGATTGCGGGCCTTTGGCATGTACTCGTACAACATCACGGATGGCCGTAAGTTCTTTACGGGTATCAGCGGTACGCGCGCGGTGTACACGCGCGATGAGCTCGAGGAACAACTGCGCGGAATCGTCGTTGCGACCATGGCGAATTCTCTCGGCGCCTCGAACAAACCGTTTCTCGACATGGCTGCCAATCAGACCTTGATGGCCAATGAAATGCGCGGCGCTTTGCAGGAGGCTTTCGAGAAGTACGGTCTTGGTCTCGACGTGTTCAACGTCACCAGCATCAATCTGCCGGAAGATCTGCAGGAAGCACTCGACAAGCGAATCTCCATGGGCATGGTGGGCGATCTCAACAAATACACGCAGTACCAGGTTGCGAATGCCGTGCCCCTGGCCGCGCAAAACGAGAGCGGCCTCGCCGGTGTCGGCGCGAGTCTTGCGGCCGGTGTCACGCTGGGTCAGACGATGGCGGCAGGCCTGGCAGGCGCCGCCAATGCGAATCCCAACGCGGGCCCGGGCGCCGGCGGGCCTGGCGCCGCCGGTCCCGCACCCGGTGCGCCGCCGCCGCCTGCGCCCGCAGCGCCCGATCCGGAAGCGCGTCTGGCGCAGCTGAAAAACCTGCTCGACAAGGGTCTGATTTCTGCCGGCGATTTCGATGCGGCCAAAACCGAGGTCCTGAAAAAGCTGGTCGGATAGCAAACCAGCGCGACGCCAATGCAACAAGTGACATGTCCGGGGTGCGGCGCCCCGGTGGAGTTCAAGTCGAGCGCCTCGGTCATGGCGGTCTGCGAATTCTGCAAGACCACCTTGCTCAAAGAGGCGGGCTCGATCGAGAACCTCGGCAAGATGTCCGAGGTGCTCGAAGATTATTCGCCGCTGCAGATTGGGACGTCCGGACTCTTCCAGCAGAAAGCCTTTTCGCTGGTCGGGCGCATTCAGCTCAAGTATGACGCCGGTTTCTGGAACGAGTGGTACGTGCTGTTCGTGGACGGCAGCAACGGCTGGCTGTCGGATGCGTCGGGTCAGTATGCGTTTACGGTCGAGACCCGCATTGAGGCCAACCTGCCCCTGTTCGACAAGCTCGTGCCAGGCAATATTTTGTCGTTACCGGGGCAGAGCTACACCACCTCCGACGTGCGCACGGCACAGTGCACCGCAGGTCAAGGTGAGCTGCCGTTCAAGGTGGGTCCCGGCTGGGTTGCGAAGGTGGCGGACTTCCGTGCCAATGACCGCTTCCTGAGTCTCGACTATTCGGACGCACCTGCGCCGCGCGTGTACACGGGGCACGCGGTGCAGCTCGCCGATCTGCAGCCGCAGTTGCTGCGCGACCCCGAGCAGATCAGGGACGCCGCCGGTCGTTATCACGGCAAGGTGCAGGCCCTGGCCTGCCCAAGCTGCGGTGCGCCGGTGAACGTTGTGCCAGGGTTGACGGTGCACATCGTGTGTCCGAGTTGTCACGCGCAAGTCGACACCTCGGAATCGGTCGCCAAGGTGTTGAGCGCCGGGGCCCAGGTGGCCGCCGTCAATTTCACGGTGCCCTTGGGCAGTGAAGCGGTGCTCGACAGTACGCGATACAGCGTGATCGGCGCGATGCGGCGCGCCGACGACGAAGGCAGCGAATGGAGCGAATACCTGCTCTACGCGCCGGGCAAGAAATTCATCTGGATCGTGGAAACCGAGGACGGTTGGCAGCGCGTCGAAGTGCTTGACCGGTGGCCCGCATGGGATGGCTCCGACCGCGTCATGCTGGACAATTTCTGGTTCGTGAAAAGCAGCGAGTATGGTGCGACGGTCAAATTTGCGGCGGGCTCCTTCAACTGGCGCGTGAGCGTTGGTGATTCGGTACGTGTGATCGAATTTTCAGGCGGTACCCTGCGGCTTGCGGCTGAGATCAGTGCCGAAGAGTTGAATTGGTCCCGATCCAGCAAACTGCCGCTCGATCAGGTGCGCGCCTGGTTTGGTGGTCATGTGAATGTGACCGAAGTGCCGCACCCGCCGCACATTCAATCGGCACGTCGCATCCTGATTGCATTTCTCGCCTTCAATGCCATTCCATTGCTGTTCGCCACATCGAATTCCTTGCCGTATGCTTTGCTTGGCGCTGCAGCCATCTACATTCCTGCCTGGGTGCTCGACCGTATGGATGCCAAAGGCTTATGAGAAGCAAATTCACATCGTATTCGCTCATCGTGGCTTTGATCTGCACGCTGGCCAGCTGGTCCGGTCTCGCGCGCCGCGCGATGGGCGGTCAGGGCAGCGGCAATTCCTGGCACTCAGGCTGGTCGGGCGCGGGCTACAGCGGCGGCGGTTTTGCCGGCAGCTCCGGCGGCGGGCACAAGTGATCGAGGCAGCGCCCGGCAACCACATTCTGGCGGACCTGTTCGGCATCAACGCGGTGTTGCTCGTCGACGCGGCGTCGCTCGAAGCGTCGATGCGGGAGGCTGCTGCTCATGCCGGGGCACGGATTTTAAATAGTCATTTTCACAGCTTCGGCGCGGGCCTCGGAGTCACGGGCGTCGTATTGCTCGCGGAGTCGCACATGTCGATCCATACCTGGCCGGAACGGGAGTTCGCCGCCGTCGATATATTCATGTGCGGCGCTGCCGACGCGCAGCGCGCACTGGCTGCGCTGCTCACCCAGTTAGGGCCGCGGCGCCATCGCCTGCAGACCATCGTGCGTGGCGACTCGCTGCGCGTCGTACGTAATCTCGGCTGATATCGTCATGCGCCGTCGCTCTTTCATTGCAACACTGCCCTGGGCCGCCGGCGGCGCCTTGGTGCGCGGGCCGCGGGCGCTGGCACTCGATCCGACGTCCGCGCCGCCGGCATTGCCGGCCTTTCAGCCCGAAGGCGAACTCAAGTTCGATCGGCCGGACGTGCATGCGGGCGACCGGCCGGTGGGTGCCAGCTTTGCGTCACGCTCGGCGGTCTTCGGCTGCTCCGGTGCGGCGGGTACGGCGCATCCGCTCGCGACGCTGGCAGCCATCGAAATCCTGAAAAAGGGCGGTTCGGCAGTCGACGCGGCCGTGGCAGCGAATGCGTGCCTGGGATTTCTGGAACCGACCAGCGCCGGCATAGGCGGCGACTGCTACGCCATGATCTGGGATCCGAAACTCTCCAAGGTCGTCAGCCTGGCCGGTTCAGGTCGATCGCCGCAGGCGCTCACCCTCGACATCGCGCGCTCGCGCGCCCGCAACGGTGCCCTGCCGCCGGTCGGCGCGATCTCGGTGTCGGTGCCGGGTGCGTTGGACGGCTGGTGGAGCCTGCACCAGCGCTACGGCAAACTAAAGTGGGCGCAACTGTTCGAACCCGCCATCCACTATGCGCAGACCGGCGTGCCGGTGCCGCAGATCATCAGCTACTACATCAATCGGAATCTGTCGATCTTCCGCAAGCCGGGGTCGGGCGTGGAGGAATTCGCCAATGCTGCGCATACGTGGGCGCCTGACGGACACTCACCTGCCGAAGGAGAAGTGTTCAAGAATCCGGACCTCGCGCGTACTTACGAGATGATCGCGCAGGGGGGTCGTGACGTATTTTACGAGGGCGCCATCGCGCGCACCATCGAAGGCTACTTCAAACGCATCGGTGGCTGGATCACGGTCGCGGATCTCAAGGCGCAGCACGCGGAGTGGAGCGAGCCGTTGGTGACCCAGTACCGCGGGGTGGACGTCTACGCCATGGGGGCCAACACGCAAGGACTCGCAACGTTACAGTTGCTCAACATCGCAGAGAACTTCGACTTGCGCGCCATGGGCTTTCAGTCGGCCGCCTCATTGCACACACAGGTGGAAGCCAAGCGTCTCGCCTATGAGGACCGCGCGCGGTATTACGCCGATCCACATTTCGCAAAGATTCCGATCGAATGGCTGAATTCCAAGGCCTATGCAGCGGAGCGCGCCAAACTCATCAAACCGAATGCCATCCTCTCGCCGATTTATCCGGGGCAGGCGCCGAGTCACGGTGATACCACCTATTTCTCGATTGCCGACTCGAGCGGCATGATGGTCTCGATGATCCAGTCGAACTTTCGTGGCATGGGCTCGGGACTGGTGGCGGACGGACTCGGCTTCATGTTTCAGGACCGTGGCCAGCTGTTCTCCCTCAAGGATGGACATCCGAATATTTATCAGCCGGGCAAGCGCCCTTTTCAGACCATCATTCCGGGCTTCGCCACGCGCGGCGGCAAGCCGTGGATGGCATTCGGCGTGATGGGCGGGGACATGCAGCCGCAAGGGCAGGCCCAGATCATCATCAACCGCGTGGACTATGGGCTCGACATCCAGGCAGCCGGCGACAGTCCGCGCTGGCATCACGAAGGGTCATCGCAGAGCATGGGCGAGGATGCGCCGGGATTCGGACCCAAGGGTGTATTGCGCCTGGAGGCCGGCGTGCCCGTCGAAACGCGCAAGGCGCTGCTGGCGATTGGCTGGCCGTTGGCGGAATCCGACGGTGGCTTCGGCCGTTACGAATGCATCGAGCATCGCCTGAGCGGTACCACCCGGGTGTACGGCGCGGCGAGTGAGATGCGCGCGGATGGCCTGGCGTTGGCTTACTGAGCCGCCTCGAACACGGCGAGCGTTTCGACATGCTCGGTGAAGGGTATGAGGTTAAACGCCGTCAATTGCGCGAGCCGCAAGGGGCCGGCGGTCAGGCGCGCCACGTCCTCGAGCAATGAGTCGAGACCGCAACTGACATACACCAGGCGGGCAGGCGGGGTCTCGCACAGCTGCTGTATGAGTCCTGCCTCCAGACCGCGTCGCGGTGGGTCGACGATGATGACCTGTGCGGTTGCGCGCTGCACGCAGGCGGCGTCTGCTGCTCCTGGACTCACCGAGACCTTGGCGCGTGGCGTGTCCTCGAGTTCCGCCAGCCCCAGGTCGAGTCCGAGCAGCGACTGTGCGTTCATTTCATTCATCGTGATGGCGTCGACCTGGTCCAGGATGGACAGGCCAATTGCGCCGACGCCCGCGTAGAGTTCGAGCACCCGCGCGTGCGCCGGGATCAGTGCACGGATGTGATCGATGATCAGCTGCGCGATCTCGAGATTGCTTTGGCCGAAGGCGCCAGGCGGGTAATGCACTGCGCCACCGCCGAAGGCGTCGACCACCGCCGGTGGACCGAACCAGTTGATCCAGGCATCGCCGAGGATGGCGTTGCCGCGGTGCTGATTGAGGTTGCACCACAGACTGTGCAGGTCGCTGCCGAGCCGCGCGCGGATCAGGTCGAGGCAGGCCGCCAAGGGTGTGGCGTCGGCGCTGTTCGCGACCAGCACCACTTGTGCGGTTTGCGAGCGGCGCTCGATGACCACCTGCAAATAGCGCGCGATTCCCAGATGGACCTCGTCGGAATAAGCGCCGACGCGGGTTTCCACCAAGGCGCGCCGGACCACGTTCGCGACGTGATTGATCAGCGGATGTTGCACGATGCAGTGAGGGATGTGCACCACCCGATGCGTGCCGCTCTCGAACAAGCCGATCTTGGGCGAGCCTAGGCGGCCGCGGATGGCGAGGCGTGCGCGCGTTCGAAAAGCCACGTGCGACCCGTTGATTTCCGCGACGCCCGGCAAGCCGTGCGCGGTGGCCAGCTGATCAAGCAGGGCCCGGGCACCGGGCGCGATGCCGTGCTCGGCAAAACGCGGACAGCCGTCGCACGGCGGCCGATGCGAACAGGGCGGAATCACCGCTGCGTGAGTGCGCGGTCCAGCAATGCTTCAGCCTGCGCGAACAACGCGGGATCGACCTGAGCGTCGGCCGCGTGCGCATTCTCGGTAACCTGATCCGGGCGTGTCGCACCGATGATCGCGGCGGCCACGTTGGGTTGCCGCAGCACCCATGCGAGCGCGAACTGGGCGAGGCTGAGATTCGCCTGTGCCGCCAGGGGCTTCAATGCCTGTACCGCCTCGAGCAGCGGCGCCGCCAGCCACTTCGCGTCGAGGAATGAACCCATTTTTTCATCGGCGGCACGGCTGCCGGCCGGCGGTTTGCCGCCCGGCAGATATTTGCCCGTCAGCACCCCTTGCGCGAGCGGCGACCAGACGATTTGCGAGATGCCCTCGCGTGCCGACAATTCGAGCAGTCCTGCTTCCGGCGCCCGATGCAGCAACGAGTATTGCGGCTGACTGGAGACGAAGCGTTCCACATCAGGCAGCGCGAGCGCCGCCGTGATTTTGTCGAGCGGCCATTCGGAGAAGCCGAGATAGCGTACCTTGCCGGCACGGACGGCGGCCGTCAGTGCTTCCATGGTCTCCTCGAGCGGGGTCTGGTCATCGTAGCGATGACATTGATAAAGATCGACATGGGTGACGCGCAGGCGTTGCAAGGATTGCTCCAGCTGCTTGGTGACCTGGGTGCGCGACAATCCCTTGTCGGTCGCGCTCATCGGGAAGAACAATTTGGTGGCGAGGATGTAGTGCTCGCGGGGGATGCCGACCAGTGCTTCGCCCAGGACTGTTTCGGCGGCACCGGTCCCGTACACATTGGCGGTGTCGAGCAAGTTGATGCCAAGGTCCAATGCGCGGTGCACGCACTCAATGGCATCCTGCCGGCGCTTGGCGTCCGTAAAGGTTAGCCAGGAGCCGAACGCGATGGTGGAAACCCGCAGCTCACTGCGACCCAATTGACGATACTGCATCGATACTCCTCAGATTCGCGGGCGGACGTGTCGGGCCGCCAGCCGGTGCGTAAAACGTGAACCGGCATCGTACAGCCATTCGCGCACGGGACGCAGGCGCGGCTCACGCAGCGATGTCAGCGGCAGCGGCAGATCGGCCTCACGCACTTTGCCCAAAATAATGTCGGCGAGCAGCCGGCCGAAGACCGTTCCCGGGGCGATGCCTCTGCCGTTGTAGCCCGAGCAACTCAACGCCTGCGGCCCGAGCCGATGCAAACGCGGCAGCGCGTCCGCGGTCATGCCGATCATGCCGTACCAGGCGTGTTCGAATTCGATTGCGCGCAAGGCTGGATAGAGATGTCGCAGTGCACGTTTGGCCCAGGCTCGATGCACAGTCGCGCCGCCGCCGGTCAGCGCACCAATGCTGCCGAAGACCAATCGGCCATCGCGGTCGAGCCGAAACGAGGTGAGCACGCCGCGGGTGTCCCATGCACCCTGTCGCTGCGGCAGCACCACGGTGCGCAGGGCGTCGGGCAAGGGCGGCGTCGCAAAATTGAAATAGGGCAAGTGCACCTGCTCGCGTCGCAGTGCTGCCCAGGGTCCGCTGGAATAGGCGTCAGTGGCCACGAGCAGCCAGGGTGCCGCGACCGCACCCGCCGGCGTTGCGACCTGCCATTGAGTGCCGTCATGCGTGGCAGCGGTCGCCGGGCTGCGCGTGCAGATGGTTGCGCCGGCGCGCATGGCGGCGCCGGCCAGTCCGCGCGCATAGCTCAGCGGCTGCAATGTTCCGGCGCGTGGGTCGAGCAGGCAACCGGCGTAGGCATGACTGCCGGTTGTCGCGGCGCAGCGTCGCGCATCGAGCAATTCGACCGGCGCGCCGAGTGCCTGCCATTGCGAGGCACGGTCGGTGACGTTGCGCAGGCCGCTGCGGCCGACCGCGCAATGCAGTGTGCCGGTGCGGACCGCGTCGCAATCGATTCCTGACGTCGTGATCAGCTCGAACACAGCCGTCGGCGCTTGGCCGAGAAAATCGAGCAGCCGACGCCCGTACGGTGCCGGCAGCGAGTCGAGGAGCTGCTGCGGTTTGATCCAGAGGCCTGCATTCACCAGGCCGACGTTGCGTCCCGAACCGCCGGTGCCGATTGCTTCTGCTTCGAGCACCGTGACTGCGCAGCCAGCCTGCGCCAGATGCAGGGCCGCGGACAGGCCCGTGTAGCCCGCACCGATCACCACCACGTCAGCAGTCAAATGTTCGGTGAGCGTAGGGGTGGCGGGCGCCGGCGCGGCCGTCGCGCCCCATAACCCCCAGTCCAACGGTCGTGCTTGCGCGTCGTTATCGTTCTGCATGAACATGATTTTATGCTGATTCTATCGCACCGCGATTTGGAGCAATTGCTGCCGCCCATCGAGATGATTGCCGCGGTCGAGCACGCTTGTATTGCCGTCGAGGCAGAGGCCGTTCTTGCGCCGACCCGGCAGCGGTTGGCGTGGGGCGACAGCATGCTGCTCTGCATGCCGGCAGTGGCCGCGCTGGGTATGGGCGTCAAACTCGTGCATGTGATCCCGGGCAATGCCGCGCGCGGGAGGGCGGTTACCGGGGGAACCTATCTATTGAACGATGGCGAGACGGGCACGGCACTCGCGCTCCTGAATGGCGAGGCCCTGACGGCGCAGCGCACGGGTGCCGTCGCGGCATTGGGCGCGAAAACTCTGGCGCCGCCTGGTCTCGAAACGCTCGGGCTGGTGGGCTGCGGCACGCAGGGCGCGTGGGCGACGATCGCGATCAGCGCAGTGCAGCCCATCCGTGTAGTGCACTGCGTGCCGCGCTCGGCGCGCAGCTTCGAGCGCTTCAAAGCGACACTCGCGCGGCATGTCCCCGGTATCCGCATCGAGGTGCATGCCGAAGCACGACAGATGCTGCTGCAGACGTCGTTGGTGGTCACCGCAACCACGTCGGCGCAGCCGGTGCTGCCCGATGAGGCGGCACTGTTGGAGGGCAAGCATTTCATCAGCCTCGGGTCGTTCCGACCGGACATGCAGGAACTGCCTGACGCCGTCTATCGACTCGCCGGGTGGATGACGGTGGATGCCGCTGCCGCGCGTGAAGAAGTCGGTGACGTCACGGGGCCGCTGCAACGGGGTATATTGCAGGCGAGCAACGTCGTTACCCTCGGCGCAGCGGTCCTCGGCCGCGCACCGGCGAAGGCGGCGACCACGGTATTCAAATCGGTGGGTATGGCAGCTTTCGATCTGTTTGCGGCGCATGCGTTATATCGTGCTGCCGTTGCCGCCGGCGCGGGCCAGCGTGCTGACCTCGAAGGATGACAGGAGACGCGCATGACTCGCGATACATTGGAAACGATTCGTCAGTTCGACCTGCGCTGTGGCGACAACGAAGGCGTGCTTTTCCCGGTCACCATCGACCGCCGGCGCCTCATCGAGTATGTCGACGAGTTGCAGGCGCTGGTGCGCGAGGCGCGAATCCTGATCGCGCAGCGTAACGAGACCGGCGCAGCGGCAGGATGGCTGGCGCGCACGAACCAATTTTGATGCACAGGTCATCGAGCAAAACTGTTGCCCTGGCAACCTGGGTGGCGCTGTGGACGACCCCGGCGTCCGCTGACTGTCTGGCCTATCAATGGGACGTAGGCGCGCTGCAGGCGCTGTATGCAAGCGCGCCTGTATCGATTGGCGCCGCGAACGATGCGGCTGCCGCACCCAAGATATCGCTCGACAAATTGTACGAGCTGAACCTGCTGGAGCAGTCGAAGGTCACCTTTGCCATGGCACCGGGAAAAGCATCGCAGGGCGTGGGTGTGTACGGCGGCACCGTCGCGTTCACCGTACCGCGCTCGGCGGCTTACCTGGTCGGACTCGATCAGGGCATCTGGATCGACGTCGTGGCAAACGGCAAGCTCACGCCCACCAAAGATTTTCATGGGCAGCGGGACTGCGACGGTCCGCATAAAATCGTGGAGTTCGCATTGACCGAGGGGACGCGTTATCTATTGCAGTTCAGCGCAGGCACGCGGCCGGCCGTCAGAGTTACCGTTTCTTTGTCGCATCCCAAGTCCTGACAGATGGACTTCGACTTCATCATCATCGGGGCGGGAATCGCCGGTGCGTCGATCGCCTATGAACTGGCAGGCGTGGCACGGGTGTGCCTGGTCGAGATGGAGTCGCAGCCCGGTGTGCATGCCACAGGTCGCTCCGCAGCCTTGTTCGCACCGAGTTATGGCGGCGCCGAGATACGCGCGCTGACGCGCGCGAGCCGCGAGTTCTACGATCGTCCGCCCGCCGACTTTTGCACGCAGCCGTTACTGACGCAGCGTGGCTGTCTTTACATTGCACGCGCCGACCAGCTGGCGGCGTTGGCGCAGATGCGCCAGGAGGTCAACGCCTCGGGCGGCGAGATGCGGTCCATAGACGCGCAGACCGCCTACCGGCAAGTCCCGCGGTTGCGCGCCGGATACGTTGCGGCGGCTGCAGTCGATGCCGATGCGATGGACATCGATGTGAATTCGCTGCATCAGGGTTTTCTGCGCGGTGCCCGTGCCCGCGGCGCGGCGTTGCTGGTCGGCGCCAGGTTGGCTTTGACCGAGCGGCGTGACGGCGTGTGGTCCATACCGCTCGGCAGCGCCGTGGCGCATGCGGCGGTGATCATCAATGCGGCGGGGGCCTGGGCGGACGAAGTTGCAACGCTGTGCGGCGCAGCCGCGCTTGGGCTCGAACCGCTGCGACGCACGGCACTGCTCGTCGACGCGCCGGCTGACGTCGACATCCGCGCCTGGCCGGCGGTCATCGATGCCGACGAACGATTTTATTTCAAACCCGATGCAGGCCGGCTGCTGTTATCACCGGCCGATGAAACGCCCGATGCGCCGCGCGACGTGTATCCGGAGGATCTTGACGTGGCGGAAGCCGTGGCGCGAATGGAAGAAGCGGTGGACTTCGAGATCACGCGCGTGCTGCGCAGCTGGGCGGGACTTCGTACCTTTGCCCCGGATCGGGTGCCGGTGGTCGGGTTCGATGCAGCGTTACCGGGCTTTTTCTGGTGTGCCGGGCAGGGCGGCTATGGCATTCAGACTGCGCCAGCCATGTCGCGCACGGCGGCCGCCTTGGCGTGCGGCGAACCCGTCCCCGCCGACGTGTTGGGGCAAGGGCTGCAGGTTGCCGACCTGTCGCCGGCGCGGTTTCGCGCCGTCCGCGCGTAACGGGTGCTACAGGTTCTTCGCCGCCGCGTCCTGCCAGCCGCCGCCCAACGCTTTGTACAACTTGACCAGGTCGGTGCTCTGCGTGAGCAGCGCCTGCGCAAGTTGCTGGCGTGCCTGCACCTGCTGTAACTGCACGGTGAGCACGCTGACGTAGGTGATCAAGCCGTGCCGATAAGAATTCAGATCGACCTCGAGCGCGTGCTGCTGTGCCGTCACGGCGTCGCGCAGCGCCGCGGTACGCCTTGCATCCTCGTGCAGCGTGCTGAGGCCGTCCTCGACTTCCTGCAATGCGGACAGGACGGTCTTGCGATAGTTGAGAGCCGCTTCCTCGGCCTGTGCTTTGGACAGTTTGACGTTGGCGACCAACGCGCCGCCGTGAAAGATCGGGATGCTGATACTCGGGCCGAAGGAATAGAAGCGCGAATCCCAATCGAACAGATAGCCGGTGCTGAGGTTGCGCAGGCCGTACTGTCCCGTGAGAGAGATGTCCGGAAACAGCGATGCCACATTGACACCCACCTGTGCGGTGGCGTTGTGCAGTGCCGCTTCCGAACGGCGGATATCAGGACGGCGCCGTGCGAGCGTTGCGGGAACGTCCACCGGAATGAGTTCAGGCAGTGCCGGCAGGTCGCCCTGTTCCATGAAGTCCGCGTCGAAGCTGGCCGGCGTTTGGCCGATGAGCACGGCCAAGGCATGCTTGGAGTTGGCGATCATCTGATCATCAGGCGGCAGTTCAGCTCGCAAGGTCGCCAACTGAGCGCGTGCCGAGTCGACGTCCGCGGCGCCGGCCAGGCCATGTTGGGCCCGGTTGTCGGTGAGCTCGAACACGTCCTGTTGCGCGGTGATCTGTTCGCCGATGACCTGCCGCAAGATCTGTCCCGCGCGCAGCTGAAAATAGCTCTGCGCAATCTCGGCCTGCAGCGATACCAATAGATCGTTGCGTGCCTCGAGCGCGCCCGCGCTTTGCGCGTCGGCGGCCTCCACCGAGCGGCGTACCCGGCCGAACAGATCGAGTTCCCAGGATGCATCGAACCCGAGCGTGTACAGATTGATGGGACTTTCAAGCGAGCTGATGAAGCCGGCTTGCGTCCCGCCCACGGCCACGTGCTGCGATTTGAGAATGCCCGCCAATCCCAATTGCTCGCGGCTGTAGCTGGCGGTGCCGTTCAGCGTCGGCAGACCCGCGGCCCGCGCGACCTGTGCCTGCATACGCGCTTCGACGATGCGCAGGTACGCGGCCTTCAAATCCAGATTGCCGGCCGCGGCCTGATCCTCGAGGCGGTCGAGATTCTGATCATGAAATT
>CAZZZU010000108.1:0-14297 GCA_964658805.1 uncultured Steroidobacteraceae bacterium | reverse complement strand
AAGTCACCCGCGTCATGAAGCAGGTCACCGCGACGCTGCGCAGGCGCCACGCCCTTTCCTCGACCACACCCGACGACTTCACCATCGCCAGCCAAGCCCACACCGCCATCGCCCATGGCGGCATGCGCACCGACATCTCCCGCGCCATGACCGGCAACACCGGCAACCTCGACACCATCACCCTTGCCCAGCTCGGCAAGACGCTCGAACATGCCAGCCGCACGATGTCCGCGCTCCTTACCTCCATCGCCGCCGTCTCGCTCCTCGTCGGCGGCATCGGCATCATGAATGTCATGCTGCTCGCAGTGACCGAGCGCACGCGTGAAATCGGAATTCGCCGCGCTGTCGGCGCCCGCGCCGACGAGGTGATGCGCCAGTTCCTCATGGAAGCCATCGCGCTCAGCATCGGCGGGGGCCTGCTCGGCATTGCCTGCGGCATCGCGGCCTCCCTCCTGATTGCGCGCTTCATGGCGTGGTCCACTGAGCTCTCCTGGCTCTCCATCGCGCTTTCCTTTGCCATCTCCGCCGCCATCGGCATCCTCTTCGGCTACTATCCTGCGCGCCAGGCCTCCCAGGTGACTCCCATGACTGCCCTGCGCCATGAGTAGCGGCACGATTCGTTGCCTGCGACGTATTCTCCCGCTGCTTCTCGCCGCCGGTTGCCAGCCTTCACACCCATCCACGCTGGATGCCGTGGCGACCGCCTACGTTGCCCTCGCCCAGGCCCTCGACGAGCGCGATCCCGACGCGCTTGATTTCTCCACGGCGCCTGCGCTCACCGCGCCCGCGCGCACCCTGACCCAGATCGACCGCGATGCAACCGTCCTGCTGACTCACCTGCAGGCGCTCCACCTCGCGCAATCACAACAACCCCGCGCCGACTTTCTGCGACTGCAGCTCATCGCCATCTCCACCCGTGTCGTCCTGCTTCAGGGTCACAAACTAACTTTCGACCATGAAGCCGAGCGGCTCTTCGCCACGCATCGCCTGCCCGACCCAGCGGCAACTCACCGCGCCGGACTCCGCAACCAGATCTCATCGCTGTTGCCGCCCGCAGCCAATCCGCACACCAGTCTCGCGGACCGTTTCGCTAACTATGATTCGGCCTTCATCATCCCCGCGGAGCGCATCGAACCCGTCGTGCAAGCCGCGCTCGCCCTGTGCCGCCGCCGCACGCTCGAGTACATCGACCTCCCGCTCACCGAGTCGGTCGCTCTCAAATTAGTCACTCACAAGCCGTGGGTCGCGTTCAGCCATTATCTGGGCCACGCCCACAGCCTCATTGAAATCAACTTAGACCAACCCCTCACCGTCGACGACGCCTTGGAGCTGGCCTGTCACGAAGGCTATCCGGGCCACCATGTTTTCAACACCCTGCGCGACCAACAAGTCCCAGCAGAAGCCCACATTAATCCGACCTTCAGCCCCAGCTCTTACGTTTCCGAATCAGCGGCTGCCTATGCCCCTCATCTCGCCTTCACCCGCGAAGAACGCATCGCCCTCGAACGCGACATCCTTTTCCCCGTTGCCGGTCTTACCAATCTTGATGTCAGCCGCTACGTTGAGATCACCCTGCGCGTCCGCGAGCTCGGCTCCGCCCTTCCCGCGATCGCCGCCCGCTATCTCGACGGCCATCTCGAGTTCGCCCGTGCCCAGCAACAGCTCGCCGACGAGGCCCTGACGGCCAACGCCGCCCCCACGCTGCTTTATCTCAATGAATATCGCAGCTATATGCTCGCCTACACCGACGGCCCGCTGCGCTTGGCGGCCTATCTCGACAACACGAAGAGTCCGTGGCGCGCCTACGAGGGAATCATGCGCAACGTTTGGTTCCAGATGCCTTCCGCCCCGTAGCGCTACTTCATGGTGCCCTTCGGCGGAACCGTCGTCATCGCGGCGTAGTTGTAGATCTCATCGACAATCGACTTCTCCGCACTCGCCATCCCAAAAATCTTGCCCGACCCTTCGATCAGCCAATACTCATTCGCCGCATGCGCGCGTCCGCCATAGCCCGCGCTGCCGCCGGCGATGGGCAACCCCAGCGGGACCGTACCCGGATCACCCTGTTTGCCGTTCGTGAACAGGTAGCCCGGCCAGGCCCCCGCGCCACCGGTCGCCATCGCATCCGCCGTGCCCGTTTTGCTCACGGGATCCGTCCAGGGAATCCCAAATTTGTCGAACATCTGCTCGATTGAGTGCGCGACATCCGTATCGAAGCTCATCGTCGACCACGGCTGGTCCCCGATCAGCGTCATCTTCACATCCGTATACCCGTGCGTATCCAGATGCGTCCGAATCTTCTTCAGGATATCGCCGCTTTCCATGTTCGGGATATATCGAATACTGTGCTTTGATGTGATCTTGTTCGGCAGGATCGCGCCCGACCCGCCCGCATACATATTGCCGCCCCAGATGCCATCCATGTTGAACGCCACCCCGAAGCTCGACATCTTCACCACCGTGTACGGATCGTCGGAGATGAACCGTGCAATCCCGATGTTCTCTTCCATTTTCTTCAGGTCCATCTTCGCCGCAGCCTCGCGCATCTTCTTCTCCGCCTCCGGCGGCGGGGGCACGAGATTCTGGGTAAAGCCGGCAATTGCCGGCGAATTGCCATCTTTGCTCACCAGCGTCGACAGCATCGCGATATGCCGCCAAGCAGGACTATCCGTGGAGCGCTTGTAGATGCCGTGGATATCCGACACCGTCGGCCCACGTCCCCACGCCTCGCCGCTCGTCTCCAACTCAATGTACATCAACCCTTCCGATGCCCCCATGACGGTTGCCTCGCGCGAGCCGTCCTGCCCGCCGAACATCAGCATGGCATCCGCGGGCTTCAGCAACTCCGGGTACGTCGTCACAAACTTGTTCAGTCCCATCGACATCCGCTCTTCGTCGCCCTCGGCCACGATGATCAGGTTCACCGGCAGCTTGCCGTTCGCTTCCTTGATCGCCATGAACGCATTCAGCTCGGTCATCTCCGGGCCCTTCGAGTTCACCGCCCCGCGCCCGATGAGCACCTTCGTGAACGCAGGGTCGAGTCCCGCGGCCTTCCCATCCACCAGCCGCCCCTCGAATGGCGGAGCCACCCAGATATCCGGCTGGGTTACCGGCATCGTGTCGTACATCCAATAGATCAGCAGTGTCTTCGGCGCGCCTTCGTTGCAAGCTGCATACACCACGGGGTTACCTACCTGCCCCCACTTCGACATCCCGACATCGTAGATCCGCGTCTGCTGGCACCCAAGTTTGTCGAAGAATCCCTTCACGATCTCAGCCGATTCAGGGATACCCTCGCCGCTATTCGATATGCTCGGCTGCTGAATCCATTTCTGCAGATTCTCTACATGCTCGTCGATGTGCTCATCGATGTACGCGAACGCCTTTTTCTCATCGTCAGGCATCTTGCTCGTGTCGATCTTTACCGTCTCGTCGCCGTAAGGCCTGATGCCGAGCTTCGTCTTGACCACGGGCGCGGCCGCTACTTTGGCCGGCTCCTTCGCACAGCTGCTCAAACCAAGGGTGACGGCAAGACAGGCGAAAGCAAACGAATAGCGCATCGAGGGCTCCCAAATTGGCGGTAATCTCACCACGAGTATAAAAGGTCAGCGTGAGTCGGCAACCCGCCAGTCTTGGACGTGAACGTCACGGCCCGCCCTTGCGCGCTTGCCACGTATGTTGAGACAGCGTGCTGACGCATTGAGGGCGTGAACCCGCTGTAGAGCGTTCTGGGATCCGACGTATTAGCGACGCGTTGTTTCGCAAAGAATTTACGAGTGATCAAACACAGCTATCGGATAGTGTGAGCACTCGAAAGTGGTGGGCCGTGTAGGGATCGAACCTACGACCAATTGATTAAGAGTCAACTGCTCTACCAGCTGAGCTAACGGCCCCATGTTGCGTCCCGCTTGCCGACGCCGGCGCAGTATACCCATCTGTGCAAAAAAGGTCAGGCTTAGCGGAAGCGCGCAGTTCACATCCCGAAGGGAAATGGGGTGGATGACGGGACTCGAACCCGCGACGGCCGGAATCACAATCCGGGGCTCTACCAGCTGAGCTACATCCACCAAAGACGGCGTCTCGACATCGGGGTGGCGCGCCCGGCAGGAATCGAACCTGCAACCGCCGGCTTAGAAGGCCGGTGCTCTATCCGGTTGAGCTACGGGCGCTCGAATCTTCCAACCAGCGCCAAGCGTACAATTCAGGCCAATCCACGCACGAGTGCGAACCGAATCGAAGTGCGCGCGAATTATATAGGAGTTTTTAGCAGTTGGCAGATTCGGGTGGCAACGCCCAAGCGCACCGCGCTGCGCAATGGGAAAAGGCGGCGCCCGATAACTGCGCCGCCTGCCACGCCCTACTTCGGCGGGGGCGCCACCACCGCGAACATCGCACCCTGCGGATCTTTGGCCTGGATGATGAAGCCGCCGCCGGGTATTTCCTGGGGCCCCATCATTATGGTGCCGCCACCCTGCGTAATGCGGGCCCCCGTCGCCGTGATGTCCTCAACCGCGAAATAAAACAACCAAAATTTGGCATGTGCGGCCGCGGGGCTGTTGAACATACCGCCGATGGCGATGCCATCGAGATCGAACATCTGGTACGTACCCATGGGGCCCATCTCATGGCTGCCGCCCTTGTCCCAGCCAAACATCTCGCTATAGAACTCGAGTCCTTTCACATAGTCGCTCGTATGCAACTCATGCCAGCCGACGTGCCCAGCGTGCATGGAAAACGTCGGGGCCGTGCCGCCACTCGATTTGAACAGGTGGAACACGGCCCCTTGCGGGTCCGCCACCACCGCAAACCGGCCGACGCCTGGGATATCGGTGGGCTGGCGGTACACGCGCCCGCCCAGGCGAGTGAGACGGTCCGCTGCCTGATCCACATCGGGCACTGACACATATCCGACCCAACTCGGTCGCATCCCGGCCTCGATCATGCCAGGCATTAAATCCATGATGCCGGCAATCTGCGTACCGGCGGTTTCCAGCAAGGTGTAATGCATGCCGGGCATGCCGGCGTCCTTCGCAGTCCAGCCGACCACGTCGCCATAAAATCGCTGTGCCGCCGTTTGATCAGTCGTCATCAATTCATACCAGACGAATGCACCGTTTGACTCTGCCATAGCCGCCTCCTTTATGTGGACACTGTACACATGCTAGCATCGCGCCAGGATGACTGGAAGAAGTACGCCGCGGCCACGCAAGAATTATCGGCACGGCGATCTAGCACGGGTATTGCTGGAGGCCGGGGTTGCTCTGGCGCGCACGGCCGGCCCGGAAGCGGTGCTGCTGCGTGAAGTGACCCGCCAGGCAGGCGTGGCCCCAAACGCAGCGTATCGACACTTCGCCAACCGCGACGCATTGCTGGACGCGGTTCGTGATGTCGCACTCTCGCGCGCCGCACGCAGCATGGAGGCGCGCCTGGCGCTGCTCGGGCCTGAGCGTCGCACGGCGGCGTACGCACGCGGCACGTTGCTCGCGGTGGGACTGGGATACCTGTCGTTTGCGCGCACCGAACGCGGCTTGTTCCGCACCGCTTTCAGCGGACACTTCGAGCGCAGCGAAACCGTCCGGCCCGCGCGTCAGGGAGATTCTGGACTCAACCCCTTCGAACTGCTGTGTGCAGCCCTCGATCGCATGGCACGGAGCGGCATCCTGTCTTCAAGCCGCCGTGCAGGCGCCGAATACCTTGCGTGGTCCGCCGTGCACGGCATGGCGATGCTGTACATCGAAGGTCCGCTGCAAGGCCTTACACCACCGCAGTTCGAACATCTGGCGGACCGTCTCGTCAATATGGTGGAGGCGGGACTGACGAGCGATGCACCTCGAGCGCGTCAAGCGGCCAAATCAAATATTTGAAATATGAGCCACTCCTTGGGCTCTTACTTCGCCTGTAATCTCTTGATCGCGTCGTCTGCGGGTTGCGTAAAGACGCTGTGAGGCTCGCTGCGCAACTGTATTTGCAATTCCGTCCAGGCCGCCAAGGCCGGAGCCCGCAGATCGGCGCGCTCCAATGCGCCCGCCCGCGCAACCTCGAGTTCGATACGGCGTGGTGCATCGAGGCCATCTGTCATCACGAGTTTCTGCACCAAGTCGGACTGTTCAGCACCGGTGAGCGCTGCATCGATCGCCTGTTGAAAGGCGGGATCGTGAAAGGCGATCGAGTACTTGTCGGCGGCCTCTTCCACAGCGGCGAGGTCGATGTTCTCACCGTCCTTTCGCATGTCGTTCAGGACGCTCAAATAGGCGGCGTCGCCGGCATCGTTGGTCAGGTTGCGATAGGCAGCCATTTGCAGCGTGCGTACGTCGGGCCGTGCGCGTGCCGTGGTCAGTGCGGCGGCGAACTTCGCCTGCGCGGCGGCAAGCGTGCCGTCGCTCCACAAAATGTAATGAGCCCAAAATGCATTGCCATAAGGATTGGTCGGGTCAAGCGCGACGGCCTGGACGTATTCGGCATCCGGCTTGAGCTCAAGATTGCGATTGCCATCGCGTTGCTCCAGGAAATAGGCCCAGCCGAGATGCGCGTGCAAATCGGCGCTGCGCGAGCCCAGGGTCGAGGCCGCGCCGCTCGCGAGGACGTCGATCAACTTCTGACTCACGCTGGAGAAATCTTCGCCGGGCGGCACCCGACCGCTGCGTACCCACTCCATCGCCAGATCCTGCTCGCGCGCGCGGATCGCTTGCTGCTCATTGCTCAATCCGCCCAGCAGTTTAGCGGTCACCCCGTCAGCGGCCGCTGTCTTCTCGGCGCGCGCAAGCGTGTCCCACGCAGTGCTGTAATCGCCGGCCTGCCATTGCACCTGGGCACTCGCGATGTTCTGCTGCACCTGCTGGCGGCGCGCTCGCAACTCGCCGGCCGAACCCGCCAGTATGTACACAGCACCGCCAAACAAGATGAGGCCGGCAATGATACCCAGCCACTTCATCGTGCCGCTCTCGCGTGTATTCAAAGTGCGGCCCTGCAACGGAAATTTTTCAAGGTTGGTCGGGGCAGAGGGATTCGAACCCCCGACCCTCTGCTCCCAAAGCAGATGCGCTACCAGACTGCGCTATGCCCCGCCGGGCCGCAATCGTAACAGGTTCGCCATCGATCCGGGTGATCATGCAGCATCAAGGTCTGTCATCATAGACACACCTTTACAACAGCTAACGGAGCAACCCATGGGTATATTCGATTCCATCAAGAATGCAATTTTCGGCCACCACGATACCGCCGCCGCGACGCCCGCCGCCGGTGCTGCGACGGCCGCTCCCGGCGCCGTGCCGACGCCGACGACCCCGCTCGCGCCGACCGCTGCGGCGCCCGCCGATGTTCAGGCACTTTTGACTGCGAAGAGTGCCGCCTACCCGGAGAAGCTCAACTGGCAAACATCGATCGTCGATCTCATGAAGCTGTTAGGCCTCGACCCCAGCCTGCAGAATCGCAAAACGCTCGCACACGAATTGGGCTACACCGGCGATTCCAATGACGCGGCATCGATGAACATCTGGCTGCATCAGCAGGTGATGGCCAAGCTCGCCGCGAGCGGCGGTCAGGTTCCGGCTTCCTTGCGCACCTGAGGCCAACCGAACTGCGCGCGCGGCGAGAGCAGCGCGCTGCATTCGATCCTATCCTCCGGCATAGGTGAGAAGAATCGATTCCCTGATTTTGTTCCCGCACCAGCTTTTCGAGGACAACCTGGTCCTCGCCCGCGGTAAAAAAGTAATTTTGGTTGAAGACGCCCTGTATTTCCTACAGTTTCGTTTTCACCAACAGAAATTGGTGTTGCATCGTGCTTCGATGCGTATGCACGCCGCCTATCTAAGCGCCGCCGGCATTCCAGTGCAGTACCTCGAGACGGACCACGCGGCGACCATGCGCGACGTCGTGGACGTCTTGGCGCAGCACCGTGATGCCGACGCGGTGCTGCATTACATAGATCCGGTCGATGATTGGCTCGAACGCCGGCTGGTGCGAGCCGCTGCGCGGGTGCAACTCCCTCTGCACCGCCATTCAACCCCGATGTTCCTCACCGATTCCAAGGCGCTCGCCGCGCATTTCGTCGTGCGACGCCCGTCCATGGCGACTTTCTACGCAACACAGCGCAAAGCACAGGACATCCTGGTCGAAAACGGCAAACCGGTCGGCGGACGCTGGAGCTTCGACGCCGACAATCGCAAGCGCCTGCCACCCGATCTTGCACTGCCGGGCTTCGCGCGGCCCCGCGCCAACGCCTACACGACGGAAGCAAGGCGCTATGTCGAAACGCGCTTCGGCGCCAATCCTGGCCATGTCGACGACTTTGACTATCCTGTCACCTATGACGACGCCCGTGCCTGGCTCGCCGATTTTCTGAAGCACCGGCTCGCCGCTTTCGGTCCTTACGAAGATGCGGTCGCGGCCGACGATGGCTTCGTCTTTCATTCCGTACTGACGCCCATGTTGAACGTCGGCTTGCTGACACCGCGCGCCGTCATCGACGCCACGCTCGAGCACGCGCGGCATCACGAGATCTCACTCCCGTCACTGGAAGGCTTCGTGCGCCAGATCATCGGCTGGCGCGAATACATGCGCGGCGCATACGTTTTCAAGGGTCGATCGCAACGCGTGCAAAATTTTTGGGGCCACCGTCATGCGTTGCCCGACGCGTTTTGGACCGCACAAACCGGCATGCCACCCATCGACACGGTGATCAGCCGCGTACTGCGTACCGGCTATGCGCACCACATCGAGCGTCTGATGCTGCTCGCGAACTTCATGCAGCTATGCGAATTCTCGCCCGATGCCGTTTATCGCTGGTTCATGGAGTTGTTCATCGATGCATATGACTGGGTGATGGTGCCAAACGTATACGGCATGGGCCTGTATGCGGACGGTGGCATGATCGTGACCAAACCGTATGTCGCAGGCTCGAACTACGTGCTCAAGATGAGCGATTTTAAACGGGGCCCCTGGTGCGACGTATGGGACGGATTGTTCTGGCGTTTCATCGCGCGGCACCGACAGGTATTCGCCGGCAATCCACGCCTCGGCATGCTGCTAGGCAACCTCGATCGCATGCCTCGCGAGCGCCGTGAACGCCTGAACACCGCGGCCGAGGATTATTTGCACCGAATTCACGCGTGACTGCACCCTCCGGCACCCTGCTGTGCGTATAGCAGGGGACACTCAAAAGGAGAGCAGCATGATGATCCGACGCTATATCGCGGCAGGGGCCGCCCTTTCACTGATGGCTTTGGTACCCTTGAAGCTCTTTGCCGGAGCAGGTGCCGAGCTGAAGTTGCCCGATTTTCGCAGCCTGCAGCACAAGGCCACGGACTCCGTGGACATTACCTTGGGTTCCTGGATGCTGCGCACCGCCGGCGCACTCGTCGGCGACGACGACGAGGATAGTGCCGACACCAAGCGGCTGCTGAACGGGATCAAATCGATTCAGATACGTAATTTTCAGTTCGCGACGGATTTTGCGTATTCGAAAGACGACGTCGATGCCGTCCGCAAGCAGCTCGCTGCACCGGGTTGGAGTTCGCTCATGCAGGTTCACGACCGCGCCAAGAACGAGGACGTCGATATGGCCGTTTTGATGGAAAACGATCAGCCCCAAGGGTTTGCGTTGATCTGCAGCGGCCCGCGTGATCTAACCATCGTCAATATTGTCGGCACCTTGAGGGCTGAAGATGTGCCGAAGCTCGGCAAGCACCTACATTTACCGAAACTCTCCAGCCTTGCGGTGTTCTGACGGTGCCTGCATGACGCGTCGATAAATGAGCGACGAAGCGCTGGCTGGCGCGCGTGCCGGCAGCGTAGCGGCGTTCGCGACGCTCGTGCGAGCCCACGAACGGCAGGTGTTCAGCCTCGCGCTGCGCATGCTCGGGCGTCGTGATGAAGCCGAAGATCTGGCCCAGGAAATATTCATGCAGCTCTACGACAATCTGGCCAATATCACGTCGCCGCAACATGTGACGCACTGGTTGCGGCGCGTTACCGCGCACCGCGCCATCGATCAGCTTCGAAAGCGTGGCGTGCTGCGACAGGTTGCGATCGACGATGTCCCGGAGCTCGCTGCCGCAGCGACAGACATCGAAAGCGTGGGCGATCCGTTCCTGCAGCGACAACTGCAGGCGCTGTTACTCGAGTTGAATCCCAGTGCGCGCGCCGTGGTCACGCTGCGTTATCAGGAGGACCTGGAGCCGATCGAGATCGGCAAGCTGCTCGACATGCCCATCAACACGGTCAAAAGCCATTTGAAGCGCTCACTCGATCTGCTGCGCGAAAAGATGAACGTATCCGCATGAACGATGACCTCGAAACGGAATTGCGCAGGGCGCTGCGGCCGGTTGCGCCATCCGACCAGTTTGCGGAGCGCGTCGCCGCGGCCGTCGGCACGGTGGGGATGAGGTCGGCTCGCCGCGGCGCCATGCGCAACTCAAGGTGGCTGCGCGCCGGGATTGCGGCGTCAGTCATGCTCGCGCTCGGCCTGGGCTTTGGCCTGGAGCACCGTCTGCAGGAACAGCGT
This sequence comes from uncultured Steroidobacteraceae bacterium, assembly GCA_964658805.1. Taxonomy (GTDB): domain Bacteria; phylum Pseudomonadota; class Gammaproteobacteria; order Steroidobacterales; family Steroidobacteraceae; genus Bog-1198. Next base: position 3,796 of record CAZZZU010000108.1, on the reverse strand, counting down.
GAGATCGCGGCCGGGCTCGAAGCGCGGCGTCAGGTGATCATGGCATTACGCGTGACGCACGCGAAACTCGACCTCGCCTATCAAAGTGTCATGACCCAAGCGGAGGCCGGCGGCGAGCCATGAAATCATTCCTCTTATGTGTGCTCGCCCTTTCGCCGCTGCTCGCGTCGGCCGCCAATGAAGGGCGGCTTGCGCTCCCAGACTTCGCGGCGCTGACAGCCAAGGCCAGCGACTCCGTTGTCATCACGCTGGATGCACCGCTGTTGAAAATGGCGGCGCGTTTTCTCGATAGCAAGGATGCAGATGATGCGGCCACCCAGGACATCATCCGCGGGCTGCAAGGCATCTACGTGCGCAGCTACAGCTTCGATGCCGACCTGCAGTTTTCAAACGCAGACATCGATCCGATCCGTCGCCAGCTGACGGCGCCTGGCTGGAACCGCCTGGTGCAGACGCGCAGCCATAAATCGCACGCCGACGTCGATATCTATTTGATGACGGATCACGATCGCGCCATCGGCCTTGCGGTCATCGCCAGCGAACCGCGCCAGCTCACCATCGTCAACATCGTCGGCGCCATCGACCTCGACAAGCTCGAAAAACTCGAAGGCCAATTCGGCGTGCCGAAACTCGATCTCGAAACTGCGCCCAAGCCCACCGCGCACCACTGACTACATCGAGCGTCGCTTGGCTACATCCTGCGGCGTGACCAGCCCTTGCTTGCCGCCGAATTGCCCAATCACGTAATTCGCCAACGCGGAGATCTCGGTATCCGTGTAGGCGGCTCCGAACGCCGGCATGAACACGTCGTTGCCGGCAATGCGCGCCTCGACCCCTTTCAGGATAGCCTGCGTGACGTTCGTACCCTCCGCGTCGTTGACGCCGCGAGTGCCCACGAGCGATGCATAATCCGTCTGTTGCCCCTTACCGTTCCATTGATGACAACTGGCGCATGCACCCTCGAACAACCGCAGCCCCTCACCCGGCACTGCGCTGCCAGCGGGCGCCGCATCTGAAGCCGCCAGCGTCGCAGCCGGCCGGGCATCGACTGCCACCGGATCGGTGCCTTGCCGCTGCGGCACGGTTCGAAGGTAGGTCACCATTGCGACCACGTCGTCACCCTGCAGATGCTGCAGGCTGTTCGTCACGGCTTCAGCCATGGGACCGGACGCGCTCGCATGGCCCGGCGCGTGACCGCTGTGCAGGTACGCGGCCATATCCGCTTCAGACCAGCCGCCGATACCGTACTTTGGATCGGATGTAATGTTGTAAGCCCGCCAGCCCTGCAAGGTTGCACCCGCGAGTTCTTCACCATGCTGCATGCCGAAGCCTAGATTACGCGGCGTATGGCATTCGCCGCAGTGTCCAAGTGCCGTGGCGAGATACGCACCACTGTTCCACTGCGCGGATCGCGCTGCATCCACCGCAAATCGCTGGCTCTTGAAAAAGGCGGCATTCCAGAAACTCATCGCCCAACGCTGGTTGAAGGGGAAGATCAGATCGTTGCGTTTGTTGCTTTCCGGCCAAGCGGGCAGGCTCATCAGATAGGCTTTGATGGCGAGCACGTCGCTGCGGCTCAGGCGCGTGTACGACGTGTATGGAAAGGCGGGATACAAATGCTGGCCGCCCTTCGCCACGCCTTCCCGAACGGCGCGTACGAATTCATCGTCGCTCCAGGCGCCGATGCCGTATTCCTTATCAGCGGTGATGTTGCTCGAGTAGATCGTGCCGAAAGGCAGCTTGAATGCCACGCCGCCGGAAAATCGTTTGAAAGAGCCGGGCTCCGTATGACACGCCACGCAGTCCGCGGCGGTAGCCAGATACTCGCCACGCGCCAGCACGTTGCCGGATGCCGGTGCACCGGCAATCAGCGGCGCCTCACCGGCCGCGGGATCTGCTCGGTTCAAAAGTAGCACCGCGACGGCTGCAATGACCAGCGCGCCCCCCAGGATAGCCAGCCAGCGCTTCACGCGATCACCTGCTGGAGTGCGTGGGCGTCCTGCAGAAGCGCATGGCGATTCACGGGCAGACTGCGCAAGCGTACCGAGGTCGCGGCGAAGATGGCATTCGCCAGCGCCGGCGCCGCGATGGCAGTCCCTACTTCGCCCAAGCCACCCGGTTTGTCGGTGTTCTCGATCCGATAGCACTCGACCCTGGGCGTCTCGTCGATGCGCAAACTGCGATAGTCATGAAAGTTGCTTTGTTCGATGGCGCCATTCTGCAGTGTGATGCCGCTATATAACGCTGCGCTCAAGCCAAACAGTACCCCGCCCTGTACCTGCGCCTCCACCGAACCAGGATTGATGGCGATACCGCAATCGAGAGCCACCACCACGCGCCGCAGTTTAACCTCACCCTGCGGCGTCACCTCCGCTTCCACGATGGCGCAAACGCGGCTGCCGAACGGCTCACCCAAGGCGATGCCACGCCCGACACGGGGCGGCAGAGGCGAGCCCCAACCGCTTTTTTCCGCAGCCAGATTCAGGAGCGCCAGTGAACGCGGATTTTTGTCGAGCAACGCGCGGCGATAGTCGAGCGGATCCTTGCCGGCGGTATGCGCCAACTCGTCCATGAAGCTCTCGACCACGAACAGGTTGTGGGTAGGACCGACTCCACGCCACCAGCCGACCAGCAAGCCCTCAGGCATGTCACGCCTGATCCACTCCACTTTGACGTTCTCGAACAGATAAGGCGTTTCCACCACGCTCTCCACGAGGTCGTCATCGAGACCGTCCGCCTTCATCGCCATCGGCGCCCAGCGGCCCAGCACGGTGCCGCCGACGATACGGTCTGCAAACCACACTGGCCTACCGTCAGTCCCCAACATGGCCGAAATGCGATCGTGATACATCGGGCGTACAAGATCGCGGCGAATGTCTTCCTCGCGCGTCCAGATTACCTTCAGCGGATATTTCACCTGTTTTGCCAGATGCACTGCCTGCTCCACCGAATCAGTCTCCAGACGCCGCCCAAAGCCGCCGCCGAGGTACTGATTGTGGAGGAATATGTTCGTCACCGGCAATCCGGTGATCTTGGCGGCCTCGGCGACACAGCGTGCCGGCACCTGCGTGCCCACCCAGATCTCGCATTTATCCGCTGTCACCCATACGGTCGTATTGAGCGGCTCCATGGTGGCATGCGCGAGCATGGGTAGCTCATAAACGGCGGCGATCTCCTTGCCATCTGCCGGTCGCTTGCCCTTCTCCAACGCAACGATGGACTTGCCATTGCGCAGGGCATCGGCAAGATAGGCCCGCAATTTCGCAGTCGTCAAGGTGCTGTTGTCGCCCAGATCCCAAACGATCTCGAGGGCATCGAGCCCTTGTTTCGCTGCCCAGAAATTTTCACCGACGACCGCCACGGCAGCGTCGAGCCGCAGCACGTCGATCACACCTGGCAGCGCGCGCGCCTTGCGGTCGTCGACGCCGCGCAGCTTGCCGCCGAAAGTGGGACACGCACGCACCGTCGCGACCTTCATACCCGGCACGCGCACATCGATACCAAATTGGGTTTTCCCATTTACTTTGTCAGGCGAATCGAGCCGGCGCAAAGACTTGCCAATGAGCTGGAAGTCTTTCGGGTCCTTTAGCGTCACTTTCGTCGGCACTGGCATACCGGCAGCGGTCTTGGCCAATGCCCCGAATGACAGCGAGCGTTGCGTTGGCGCGTGCGACACCGTGCCGCGCGCCACACTCAAGCTCGTCGGCTCGACTCGCCACTTCTGCGCCGCTGCCGCGACGAGCATGGTGCGTGCCACCGCGCCTGCCTCGCGCAACGTCTCGTACTGAACGCGGGT
>CAZZZU010000107.1:0-14699 GCA_964658805.1 uncultured Steroidobacteraceae bacterium | reverse complement strand
CGGCGGCATGCGATTATTCAGCCCGTTGGTGATCGCCGCCTTCAATTCGGCATCGGTGAAGCGAAATGTTTTTAAATTGGCAAGACTCCAATAGGCTTCGCCGTCGTCCGGGGTCAGCGTGATGCAGCGACGGTAGGCTGCGATGCTGTCAGCCTGCCGTCCTGCGCTCGCGAGTGCATGACCATAGCTGATCCAGAGCTTGGCATGGTCCGGGTTCTTGGCGAGTATCGCGGCATACAGTTCGATCGACTGCGGATAGTCGCCGATCTTCGCCAGAACCATGGCCTTGAGGTTGCGGAAACCTGAATTGGCAGGCGCTTCGGCCAGCAGCAGGTCTATCTGCGCCAATGCCTCGGCATCCCGGCTCTGGCGATGGAGCACCAGTGCATAATTGTGGCGTGCGGCGTGAAAGCTCGGTGCCAGCTCCAGTGCCCGGCTCAGCAATTTCTCGGCGTCACCATAGCGGCCAAGCCGGCCGGCGACCTCCGCTAGCATGCGGATCGCGGCGACGTCAGTGGGATGGCTTTTTAGATGCTCACGTAAGCGCCGCTCGGCGTCAGGAATGTTGTTCGCGCACAGGGCGGCTGCGGCCAGCATGAGACGCGGGTCTTGGGTCGACGCCTTGATATGCTCTGCATACGCGGCGTCCGACGCCGCTGCGTCTCCATGGCTCATCAGCAAATCGCCGATCGTGCGCCAGACGTCCGGCATACCCGGATTGAGGTGAACAGCCCGCCGCAGCGACCTGACGGCCGCAAGGTGCGCACCCGCCTCAGCCTGCGCCATTCCAAGTTCAAAAAAAGTGGCTGCCGAGCGCGGCTGAGCCCGGCTCAATGGTTCGAGAATTGCGGTAGCCGCCGGATGGTGACCCAGGAGCCGGTGCGCAGTGCCCGCCAGGAGCAGGGCGACAGGATCGCCAGGCGCGACTTTCAAGATCTCTTGGGCCTGCTCGAGCGCCAACGTCGGATTGGTATTGAGTAAGCGCAGGGCGTGCTGTTGTGCTGTCTGAAGGCTGCCGGTTGCCTCAGCCGCCACATTGGTCTGCGTCATATGACCATTTTTCAGACACCGTGCAACGTTGTCAAAAGACGTTTGAAAGGGCGCCGGGCGAATCTATTGCTGTGGCCGTTGGCCGTAACTGCGAAAGCGTTCCAGGACGTCTTCCATCTGTTCCGCCGACAAGGGCTGCGCGCCGCCAATCGCCAGGGCTCCCCAATACACTGCGGCTTGTTCCTCGATCTCATCGGCAATGGCGAGCGCGCGGGCGAGCGAGAACGAGGCAGCGATGAGCCCGTGGTTCGCCATCAAGCAGGCGTTTCCGCCTGCCAGCGTTGTCACCACGGCGGCCGCCAGTTCTTCGGAGCCGAAGGGATGATACGGTGCCAACGGCACATCCACACGGCCACCCACCGCGACCATGTAGTGGAGCGACGGGATGGAGCGACCCGTACAGGCCAATATGGTCGCATGGCGCGAATGGCAGTGGACGATGGCCGACAGGTCAGGCCGACGCTGCAGAATGCCCCAGTGCATCCGCCACTCACTCGACGGCCTCAAGTTGCCCACAAAACTGACTTCGGCATCTGTTTGTCCGAGGTCGGGCCGGACCACCACCATGCTTTCCGCCGTCAACGCTTCCGGGGCAACGCCTGTGGGCGTTATGAGCATCTGGTCACCGCAGCGAACCGACGCATTGCCCGATGTGCCACGGTTCAGGCCTTGCGCCGCCATCCGTTGCAGGACGTGCACCAGGTCATCACGCAGTCTTGCTTCTTCGGTCGCCTCCGGCATGCTGTGATCATAGCGTGAGAGACGGGTGATCCGCGAAGCCGGTTGCGCCACCGGCCTAAAAACTGGGAACGTCAGGTTCTTTCAACGAATGGCTACGCAACAGCCGCCCGCGGCGGAGCGTCTGCAAAGGTGACATGGCACACCACCACCCGCATGCCGAGGCGTGCACAAATGCCGAGACAGCGTCGCTGGTTGGCTTGCAAGCGATCGCCTGGTCCTTTGACTTCGATCAATCTGTAACTGTTTTGGCCAGGACGAAATTCCACCAGATCGGGAAAGCCGGTGCGGTTGGCAGATCGATCTCGAGCGAGAATCTCAAACCAGCCATGCAAGTGTGCTGCCGGGATGCAGTCGAGCGCCAGTTCGAGCAATTCCGGCGTCCACGCATTCCAATAGACAAAGGCATTCGCGGTGCCGTGCTTGGCCAGATAATGGCTGCGTATCGTCTTTTGATATTCACCGCTCTGGAGTTGCGCAAGGCGTGCCTGGAACAACGTGGCGCGCCGCGCATAGAAATCCGCAGCGGTGAGATCAGCGGGTTCGCGTTGAAAGGCGTGAAAAAAAGCGCCAGGCAATGCCGCGAATATCACGTCCCAGCACAACAGGCCAAACAAGCCCGTGATGAGCGTGTTTTCGACATAGAAAATTTTTGCATCGGGATGCCGACGTTGCAACTCGTCGCGCACCCGAACCTCTACGGAGGTTGGCTCTGGTACTGGGTCAAGTTGCAGGGCTTCAGTCTGCGGCCGTACTACCGCTTCAATCGGATCGGCATGGTGTCCAAGACGCTTCCGCAGGCGCCGACGCGCTCGCACGAGTCGGCCCCGATCCAGATCGGCGTGACATCGGATCATTGCCCGCTCACAAATCTGCAATGCGATGTTCCAATGACCTTGTCGCTCATGGATTCTGATGGTGCGAACGTAGGATTCGGGATGCTCGCTGATCGCGTATACCGTCTGCGCTTCCTCGATGCGCTGCGCCCGTTCCATCGCGAACGCGATCCGATACAAGAGTTTTTGCCGTTTGGTTTCGATCCAATCGCATGGGCAGGGCGCGTGGGGAGTCGCAGACATCACGGCAGCAGGATCATCGCCGTTTTCCAGACGCCTGCGGGCGACGAAGAGCTGATGCAGCATGTCCAGATCTTCGGCGCGCTCGAACGCGCGCGACGCCGTAGAAAAAGCGGTGTGCTCGAAGCGGATCAGCTTCAGATGTGCCAGGACGAAAGCGGACCAGTCTTGATGATAATTGCCAAAAAAAAGCAGTCGCAGGCGTTCGCATATCGGTGCAATTCTCATTCGCAGGATAGGCTCAGTAAAAAACGGCGACCATTCCCGCATCGCTTTAGGCGCGGAATTCCGAATGCACAATTCTTCGAACATGGCACGCTTGCTCATGTGTCTTGCACTGGCCGTCAGGCAGCTCCGCAATTCGTCTTTCCGCAATAGCGCGAAAAGCTCTTGCAGCGTGAGGATCGGTGCTGGATCCAGCCAGCCGAGTTCGATCAGTGGTGCGCTCGCGACCTCCAGAGGACCGATCTCCGGATAGTTCAAGGCCGAGTGTCGAAACAGCGTGGGCCGGCGCATGAGCATTCGCACCAGCAATGCGCGCGAGGGCATCGGCAGACGCGGAAAGGTGGCCAGAAACAGCGCTTCAGGCCGGCCGATCACATCACCATACCGCCGGCTGATATCGGCCAGCGCGAATTCGAAGTTGCTCAGATAGTAATGCGGGGCGGCCTCGGCACCGGCGACCGATCCGTGTTGGCTTCCGTCAAGCATCGTGCAACTGCCACCATTTGGGCAACAGCGCTTGCACCTCGGGCCGGGTAAAGCGGTCGTCGATGAGATGCAGGCTGCCACGGTCGCGCGGCGTACGGATCACGCGCCCCGCAGCCTGTACGACCTTTTGCAGGCCTGGGTAAAGGTAGGTGAACTCGAAGCCTGTGCCGAACAGCCGCTGCAGGCGCGCTTGCATCATTGCGTTCACCGCATTGATCTGCGGTAGACCGAGCGTGACCACGAACGCGCCGATGAGCTGCTCGCCTGGCAAATCTATGCCCTCCGCAAAGATGCCACCCATCACGGCAAAGCCGATTGCACGATTGCCGACACTGAATCTTGCGAGAAACGCCCGGCGCTCGGTACCCGGCATAGAGGCGGTCTGCTCGGCCACCACGATGTCGGGCGCATGGCGACGCAAGCCGTCTGCAATCATGTGCAAATATTCGAAGCTGCTGAAAAACGCAAGGTAGTTGCCGGGTGCGGCACGGAACTGCCGCTCAATGATGGCAGCAATGGTCGGCACGGAAGCAGGCCGATTCAGGTATCGGGTCGATATGCCGTGCGCCGTTACCTTGAGTTGCTCGGCCCGGAACTCGCTTTCGATGTCGATCGAATCCGTCTGCGAATCGAGCCCCAAGAGTTGACGATAGTAACCGTCTGGGGAAAGGGTCGCCGAGAACAGGATCGTCGAGGCACTCGTCGCAAAGCGCGGGGACAAGTAGCGCGCAGGAACGATGTTTCGTATCGCGAGCTCCCCGCTTGGCGCGAGGGTGAAAACGCAGTGATCGGCTGCTTCCTCGACGAGCGTGCGAAATGAAAGCAACGCGAAAAACTGTTTCATTATCACATCCTGCAGCGCCACCCCGTGCTCATTCAAAGTGTCGCCGATGATGGTGGTAGCAGCGTCAATGGCAGTTCGCAGCGCAGCAGGGATCTCCGGCAGCTCCCACTGCGTCGCAGCGGCCTGCAACGGCGGCCATTGATGCAAGAGTGCCAGCAGAACGCGGTGAACATTGGCAGGTGCTGATTCGCAGACGGCGCGAATGGCCGTAGGGTCAAGGCTTGCCGAATACATCTCGCGCGCTCGCGGTAGAAGATTGTGTGCTTCGTCCACGAGAACGGAGGCGCGCCATTGATGCTCTGCGCAGAGGGCATGCAGCAGCGCCTTGCCGTCGAAGTAATAGTTGTAGTCCGCCACAACGACGTCTGCCCAGCGTACGAGTTCCTGGGACAAATAATAGGGACAGACCGTATGCGTGGTACCGAGCGATCGTAGCGTGCTGTAGGTCCATGGCCCCACATCGGCGGCTGCGCGCCGCGCCTCCGGCAACCGGTCGTAGAATCCCCTTGCCAGCGGACAGCTGTCTGGCGTGCAACTATTATCGGGATACACACAGGCGTGTACCTTGGCCGTGAGCTCCAAGACGCGTAACGGCGCCGCGCCGCTGCAAAGTGTGCCTAGTGCATCGAGTGCCGCTATTCGCCCAGACGTCTTGGCCACCAAAAAGAAAAGCTTGTCCAGGTTGCCGCGTGCCATCGCCTTGAGCGCGGGGAAAACCGTGCCCAAGGTCTTGCCGGAGCCGGTGGGGGATTGCGCCAGGAGATGGCGGCTGCAACGAACCGCTTTATAGACAGCGGTTGCCAGCGACCGCTGAGGGCGATGCATGACCAGCGGAAACGTCAGAGTCGCGAGCCAAACGTTGCGTCGGTAGCGATGCACCGACTCGGTCTTCGCCCAGGCCGTGAACTGCCGGCAAATCGCCTCGAACTCGCGGGCGAGAGCAGCGCTTTCAAGCTGTTCCGTCAGGAGCGTCTCGTGCTGTTCGCGAATGTCGAAGTACACCAAACGCAGCACGATGTGTGTCAAAGCATCCCGCCGACACAACAGCGCGCCATAGATTTTGAGCTGCACCCAGTGCAGGGCACGACGGTTCTGTGGCAGCAGCTCCGGGCTGCCGCGATGGGTCTTATATTCCTCGAGCATATTTTCCGCCGGATCGTAACCATCCGCGCGGCCGCGTACTTTCAGCTCCCCGATCGTGGCGTTCAACGGAATTTCCGTTAGGTAACCTGAGCCACGTCGAGAGGCAACGACGCGATGACCTACGCAGCCTTCGAACGCCGTGGTAGAGGGTGTAAAGCGAACCTCGAGATCACCTTGCCGGCCTGCAAATTCAGCCAGCGCCCGCACCGAGACCGTGTACATCATTCGTCACAGACAGCGCAGCCTGCCGACGGCGGTGCCAAGTCCAACATAGGCCGGGCGGCCTCGAGCTTCGGCAATAAAATCCTGATCGAGAGTAAAAGTTCCTTCGCTTGCCGCTGCGGTTCACTGGCAGCCAATAAAGACGACAACTGCCGCAACGATGCGATAGAGCGAGCCACTACTTCATCCGAATTGTTGGTCATGATGCCTCCTGACTGTATGTTTATACAGTCACCGCTGGAAGGCAAGTAGGACGCGCCTTACGCCCGATCCTTGCGGAATCATGATGGCGGGGCCGGAACGTTCCCTCCACAGTCCACGCGCTCGCTTTTTGACTAAATAAAGGAAATCAACATGGGTCGCGGAATACTGCTTTGGATGCTTGGAATACCTCTCCCGATTATTTTGCTACTTGCACTTTGTTCGCATAATTGATGGGGGTTGCCATGTCTACAGTTACCACGACAGCCGGCCTGGATAGCACACATACGGTTTACGGCAAGCCCGCGGCTTCGTGGTCTGCAATTTTTGCCGGGGCGTTCGTTGCCGTCTCGACCACGATCATTTTCCTGGCACTCGGCTCCGGACTCGGTTTTGCTTCTATATCTCCATGGAGCGATAAGGGCGTTTCGGCAACCACTTTCACGGTGACCGCGGCTATCTGGCTGATTGCGACGCAGTGGGTGTCATCCGGATTGGGCGGCTATATCGCGGGGCGCTTGCGCTCGCGCTGGATCGGTACGCACGCGCACGAGGTGTTCTTTCGCGACACGGCGCATGGTCTGGTGACCTGGTCGTTGGCGACCGTTCTGATAGCCGGCATTGCAGCCACGGGCGTGGTCAGTGCGATCAGCGGCGGTGTGCGTGCCGCTACGCAGGTGGCAGCGGCGGGCATCCACGGCGCGGCAGATGCAGCGACATCCCAGGCTGACTCTTACAGTGTCGAGCGTCTGTTCCGAGGCACACAGCCGCAGGCGGGCGGAGATCCGCGTGAAGAGGCGACGCATATCATTGCCAACGCAGCGCTTTCGGGCAATCTGTCGGATGCGGATCGACAATACTTGATCAGCATCGTGGCTAATCAAACCGGTGTTGCGCCGGAAGAGGCGCAGAAGCGCGTCGACGAGTTCGTAGCGCGCGCTGCGGATGCGGAGACCAAAGCGAAGGCGGCGGCGGATGCGGCCCGCAAGTCTGCTGCACAGGCGGCGATCTACACTGCGATTTCGTTGCTGATTGGCGCGTTCATCGCCAGCGTCGCCGCTGCCGTCGGTGGCCGGTTGCGCGATGAGCATGTGTAGCGCATAGGATTTATCAATGGCGAAGAAGCTCGTTAGGAAGGCGCAGCCTGCGGCTCGGACCGATCGAAAGTCCGTCAGCAGTGACGCTGCAAAAGGGCGGACCAGCAGCGCTGCAAGCAGACCGGGTGGTAGCGCGGCGACCAATATGGCCAAACATGCCGAGGACGCGCAAACACTGGCGTCAGCTGTCTCTGCCAATGCCAACAAGGCGTTCGAGTTCGGCTACGATAATGCCGTAAATCCACGACCAGGCGCGTCGGTGCCGATGCCCTCTCCTCAGGCAGGTGCCGGGACCTTGAGCGAAAAAAACGTGTCTGCGAAGACCGGCAAGCCGCAGATCGATGGTAAGGCGGTGGATGGAAGCTTGGGTCGCGTGCGGGTCAATTCCGCGGGACAAGCGTTGACGACGAATCATGGCGTCGCGATTGCTGACAATCAAAATTCTTTGAAGGCAGGCCTGCGCGGTCCTACGCTCCTCGAGGATTTTATCCTGCGTGAGAAAATCACGCATTTCGATCACGAGCGTATTCCAGAGCGGATCGTGCATGCACGCGGCTCGGCGGCACATGGCTTTTTTGAGTGTTACGAGGCGCAGACTCAGTTGACACGCGCCGCTCCGTTTGCGTCGCGTGGCAAGATAACGCCAGTCTTCGTCCGGTTTTCAACGGTGGCCGGTGAGCGCGGTTCGGCGGACACGGCGCGGGATGTGCGCGGGTTCGCGGTGAAGTTCTACACCGATGAGGGTAACTGGGATTTGGTAGGCAACAACATCCCTGTGTTTTTCATTCAGGATTCAATCAAATTTCCGGATTTGATCCATTCGGTCAAGCCTGAGCCGCACAACGGTATGCCGCAAGCAGCCTCTGCGCACGACACGTTTTGGGATTTCGCTTCCCTGATGCCGGAGTCCACGCACATGCTCATGTGGGTGATGTCGGACCGCGGCATTCCCCGCAGCTATCGCATGATGCAGGGTTTTGGCGTGCACACGTTCCGCTTGATCAACGACGATGGCGATTCGGTGTTTTGCAAATTTCATTGGAAGCCGAAACAGGGCACCCATTCGTTGGTTTGGGATGAAGCTGTCAAGATTTCGGGCGCCGATCCAGATTTTCATCGCCGCGATCTATGGGAGGCGATTGAGTCCGGACATTATCCTGAGTGGGAACTAGGCTTGCAGGTCTTCACGGAGGCTCAGGCGGATAAGTTCAGCTTTGACGTGCTCGACTCGACCAAGTTGATCCCCGAAGAGATGGTCCCGGTCATTCCTGTCGGCCGCATGGTGTTGAACCGCAATCCCGATAATTTCTTCGCGGAGACCGAGCAAGTGGCGTTCTGCACGGCGCATGTCATTCCTGGCATAGATTTCAGCAACGACCCATTGTTGCACGGGCGTATTCACTCATACCTCGATACGCAGATCACTCGCCTGGGTGGACCAAACTTTCACGAAATACCTATCAACGCATCGCTGGCCGGGGTCCACAACAATCAGCGTGACGGCCTGCATCGCCAGGCGATACCCCGAGGCCGGGTCGCCTATGAGCCCAACTCGCTTGCCGGGGGTTGTCCTTTTCAAGCGGGTGGCCAGGGATTCAGCAGTTTTCCCAAAGCTGTCGAGACGTCTAATCGACCGGTGGACAAGGTGCGCGGGAAACCTGAGAAATTTGCCGAGCACTATAATCAGGCTCGAATGTTTTTTGAAAGCCAGACGCCGGTCGAGAAAGCTCACATCATCGGCGCGTTTCGCTTCGAACTCAGCAAGTTGACGGTGCCAGCCATTCGCGTGCGTGTAGTCTCATCTTTGTTGAATGTGTCGCAGGAATTGGCGCAGGCGGTTGCGAACGGGTTGGGTATGGAACTGCCGGCGGCGATGCCCCGGGCGATGCAGAAAGTGCCTAAGGCGGAAATCTCCCGATCGGCTGCGCTGTCGCTCAAAGCGCTCCCCGGCGATGCGGGCGTAGCCACACGTCGTGTCGCAATATTGATTGCAGATGGCATCGAGTCGGCGTCGATCATGGCCGTGATGAGTGAGCTCAATGACGCGGGTGCTGAAGCTCATCTGGTCGGGATTCGACTGGGTACGGTGCGCGGTACGGATGGTCAGGCATTCGAGGTTGATGCGACGCTTGAAAATTCGCCGGCGGTGCTGTTCGATGCAATGGTGGTGCCGGACGGCGAAGACGCGATCGAGGCCCTGAGCATGGATGGCCATACCCTGGATTTCGTGAAGAATCAGTATCGGCACGGCAAGGCCATCCTAGTGCTAGGGGCAGGTGTTCATCTGCTCGAAGAGCTCGAGATCAAGCCGGTGCTGGCCTCTGGAGAGGACGACCCTGGCCTGATCGTGATGGCAGCTGGCGAGCATGGCTCAGCGGCCCAGGTCTTCATGGCGGCCATTGCCAAACATCGGCATCCGGAGCGCGACCGCGATCCACCGCTCATCTGAAGACGGATCTTTGATAGAGTAGTTTGGAAACTGAATCTTCGAGAGGTCTGAAATGGATAGCGCTGCCAATTTGAGTGAGCTGGTCAAACGCACGGAGGAGTTGTTGGCAAGGCTCGACGACAGCCACGGCGCGGAGGTCAACGACCTTCGCCGGCGACTGAAGAAGTCCGTCAAGCAGACACAAGCCGAACTCGACAAAAGACCTGACGCACCCAAGGTGAAGGTGCGGGATGTCGCGGCTTCCCTGAATATATATGTGCGGGACTATCCGTGGCTGGCACTGGCAACTGGCGTCCTGCTGGCATCCACGGTGGGCATTCTGGCCACGACCGCCACGCGGCGCGCTGTCAATCGATAACGTATGACACCGCGCGGCGGGGTCAGCGGCTGGCGGCCGCTGTACTGCTGTCGTTTATCTGGGCGCATGCGTGCGCGGCGGGTGCCGGGTCCGATAGTGATCTTGCGTGGAAGCTGACCCTTGGCCGCTATCAGTACAGCAACTTCGGCGGCACGGATCTGAATCTGCGTTGGCGCGGCGATGGCGATAGTGTGTGGGCAGGCGTTTATGGTGATCCCATATTTGGTACGCAGGGGCGAGGCGGTGCTGATGCGTCTTTTCAGCTAACCAAGTATCTGCAGCTGCAACCCTCCGTACAATTAGCCACCGGTGGGTTTCTTGGCGGCAGCGCCAATCTGCAACTCGGCAGCGATTGGTATGGGCTCGTTGGCTTCGGTCGCACGGATGCGCGGCAGTATTTCAATTTGAATTTCGATCCTAATGACGCTCGGACGCTTGGCTTTGGTCATCAGATCGAGCATGCGATCAGCTGGTACTTCGTGTTGATCGAAGACGACCGTTTCCGCACAGGCCAGCGCGATTGGCATTTCAACGTGCAGATACCGTCTGGCGCCTCGCATGCCACCCTGGATCTTCTCCACAAGACCGGCTTGAGTGACGCGGGGCGCGTTTCGGCGTGGGGATTTACTGCGAACTGGGATTGGCCGCGATGGTTTTTGCGTGCCGCGTACGATCCATATCAAAACTTTTCTGCGCAGAGCGCGTGGCGGTTGTCGACAGGCACACGTTTTTGAAACGGCCTATCGCGATCGCGTGACGGGGCCGCTCGAGATGGAAGAACGAATGAACCGGGCGCGTGCCTGGTTCGCGAGCAGACAACGCACGCCATTCGATTTCCAGGAAGAGATGTGGAGCGCTGTGTGGCGCGGCGAGTCGGGATTGTTGAATGCCGGAACGGGAACTGGGAAAACGCTCGCGGCGTGGCTTGGTTGCCTGCTCGATACCGATCCTGATCCCTCGCGATTAGGTGTGCGGGTCCTCTGGCTGACACCGCTGCGTGCACTGGCACGCGACCTGGCGAGTGCACTCAAGGAGCCCTTGCGCTTTTTACGCAGCTCCTGGCAAGTGGAGCAGCGCACCGGCGACACGTCATCGGCGAGCCGTGCGCGGCAGCGTAAAAGACCGCCCGAGGGTTTGGTGACCACCCCGGAAAGCCTGTCGCTGCTCCTGAGTCATGCTGATGCCGTCGAGCACTTGCGTACGGTGCAAACAGTGATCGTGGATGAATGGCACGAGTTTCTCGGTACCAAACGCGGCGTGCAGACAGAGTTGCTGGTGGCGCGGCTACGGGCGCTCAACCCGAATGTTCGGATCTGGGCGCTATCGGCGACGCTGCCGGACCTGCCGCTGGCGATGCAAACGTTACTCGGCCCCGGACGCTCCGGGCGAGTCATCCGCGCGCCCGATCTGAAGCGTTACGCCATCGACGCCATCATACCTTCGTCCGTGGCGCGTTTCCCGCGTGCCGGCCACATCGGTTTGGTGTTGCTTCCCGAGGTCATCGAGCGCATCGCGCAGGCGCGTACCACATTGGTGTTTACCAATACGCGTTCGCAAGCTGAGATCTGGTTTCAGGCAATTCTGACGGCGCGGCTTGATTGGCTGGAAGTGACTGCACTCCATCATGGTTCCATTGACGCGAAGATTCGCCGCCGGGTCGAGGAAGGACTGAAGCTCGGCAAGTTACGGTGTGTGGTCTGCACGTCGTCGCTGGATCTGGGCGTGGATTTTCCGCCGGTGGACCAGGTACTGCAGATTGGCAGCCCCAAAGGTGTGGCGCGCTTGCTGCAACGTGCCGGTCGCAGCGGCCATCAACCTGGCGAAATCAGCCGGGCCACCATCGTGCCCACACATGCTTTCGAATTGCTCGAGTGTGCTGCAGCCAGGCATGCCGTCGAGGCGCAGGTGCTCGAACCGCGCAAGGGTCTGACCCTGGCGCTCGACGTGTTGGCTCAACACCTGGTGACGCTGGCAGCGGGCGAAGGCTTCGTGGCCGCAGTGCTCGAAGCCGAAGTACGCGGCACGCACGCGTTCGCAACGATGAATCATGAGCAATGGCTTTGGGTTCTCGACTTCATCACCCGCGGCGGGGCGGCGCTGCAGGGCTACGCGCAATTCCGCCGGGTCGAAGAACGACTGGGTCGCTATGAAATCGCGGGTGTGGATCTGGCGCGTCGTCATCGCCGCGCCATCGGGACCATCACCAGCAACGCAACCTTCGCAGTGAAGTGGCTGCAGGGTGGCACGTTGGGTCAGATCGAAGAATCGTTCATCAGTCGCATGCGACCTGGCGCAGTCTTCGTCTTCGCCGGTCGCGCGCTGCAGCTGGTGCGCCTGCGCGACTCCGTCGCCTATGTACGCATCTCCCAGCTCAAGAGCCGTTTTGTACCGCGCTGGCAGGGTGCCCGCCTGCCGCTGTCGACGACACTGGGACAGGGACTGCTGGACGTGCTGGCGGACTACGCGGGTGGGCGCGTGCGTGACCCTGAAGTAGTCGCTCTGGCGCCTTTATTGGAACTGCAACAAGCCTGGTCGGCGATTCCGAAGCGCGACGAATTTCTGGTAGAGCAGCACACGACGCGTGAAGGGTTTCATCTGTTTGTTTTTCCGTTTGCCGGCAGGCTCCTGAACGAGGGCGTCGCGTCGTTGATGTCGTCGCGCATCGCGGCAGTCCAGCCCCGAACTTTTTCGATCACGAGCAACGAATACGGATTTGAACTGTTGTGCGAAGATCCTTTCGAGGTGAGCGAAGACTTGCTGCGGGAGTGGGCGGGTCTGCTGCTATTACTGGAGGATGTGAGCGCGAGCGTATCGGTATCCGATCTTGCGCGCCGCCAGTTTCGCGATATCGCCAGAATCGCGGGGCTCATCGATCCCGGCATGCCGCGCCAGGCGAAGAGTGCACGGCAGCTGCAGATGTCGAGCGGCCTCATGTTCGACGTGCTGGAGCGGCACGATCCGCACAATCTGCTGTTGCTACAGTCGCGCCGCGAGGTGCTCGAGGCGCAGCTCGACTATCGCGAACTCGAGCTGGTCCTGCAACGCATGCACGGTTTAAGATGGCGGGTCGAACAGCCGCGCGCCCTGACGCCCCTATCCTTCCCACTTTGGGCAGACCGTCTGCAGACGCAGATATTGTCGACGGAAACCTGGCAGTCGCGCGTCGAGCGCGAGGCGCGACGTCTGGAGAAAATTGCGCGGTGATGAATGCGCCGGACACGATGACTGCGGTCAGCCTCGACGTGGCCGGCCAAACGCTTGAGCTGCTGCCCGATCGTGCGGTGCTGTGGCGTGAGCGGCGCACGCTTATCGTGGCCGATACGCATTTCGGCAAGAGCGCATTGCTCCGTCAGCATGGCCTGGCTGTCCCGGCAGGATCGGACGATTACGATCGCGCGCGCTTGGGGCAACTGATCGCTGCAACGGGCGCGCAGCGACTGATCATCCTCGGCGACTTTTTGCACGGCGCTTTGGCGGCCGGCAGTGCCGATGCGGTCGCGCTGTCGACCTGGATGCAGGCGCTTCCCGCAACCCGCATCCTGGTGATTGCCGGCAATCACGACCGAGGTGCGCGACAGCTGTGGCAGGCGCCCGTCGATTGGCATCCGAGCGAACTCCTGGAGGCGCCGTTTCGTTTCACGCACGATCTCGAGACGGCGCCCCGCACCGCGAATACGTTCATTCTGAGCGGCCATTTACACCCTGTGGTACAGCTGCACGGTATGCGCAAGCGCAAGGCGCGTGTGCCCGTGTTCTGGCAACACGAGCATGGTCTGGTGTTGCCGTCTTTCGGCGTATTCACCGGCGGCCATATCATCCGGCCGGCGCCGGGCGAGCGAGTCTATGCGGCGGCGCCGGTGCGCGTGGTACCGTTCTGAGGTAAAACAGCGCATCATTCCGGGCAAGAAAAATCAGATTGGAGAATTCGATGGTGGTACTGCACATCAACGGCGAAGAACGTTCGGTGGATGTGCCCGCCGACATGCCCTTGCTCTGGGTGTTGCGTGACGTGATTGGGTTGACCGGTACGAAGTTTGGCTGCGGGGTGGCACAGTGTGGAGCTTGCACCGTGCATCTTGATGGACAAGCGGTGCGCTCTTGCGTGTTGGCGGTGGGCGCAATAGGCGGCAGGAACATCACCACGATCGAGGCGGTCGGCGACACGCCTGCCGGCCAGAAGATTCAGAAAGCCTGGCTCGATGTTGATGTGGTGCAATGCGGCTACTGTCAGTCGGGACAGATCATGTCCGCCTCAGCCTTGCTCACGCGCACGCCCAACCCCACTGACCGGGACATCGACGCAGCCATGGCGGGCAATATTTGCCGCTGCGCGACTTACGTACGCGTGCGTGCAGCGATCAAACAGGCGGCCACGGGTAAATCCGAAGTTATGCAGGCCATTGCGCCGCGGAGTGGCGCATGAGCACCTCTGGTGTGAATCTAAAGCGGCGCGAAGCCCTGAAGCTGGGGCTGTCGGTGGCCTTCGTGTGGACGGGCGGCGGCAAGGCGGCGTTGGCGGGCATGAGTGCCCGACGCCAGGCGGGTGATGCTGAGGTCGCCGCAGCGGACGGCAATCCGGCGTTCTCGCCCAACGCGTTCATTCGCATCGACGCCGAGGGCCCGGTCCGATTGGTGATGCCGAGTGTCGAGATGGGCCAGTCCATCTACACCGGCGCGGCGATGATGCTCGCAGAGGAACTCGGCGTTGAAATGGACCAGATTGCGGTTGAGCATTCGCCGCCGAACGATGAGCTGTATGGCAGTCCGCTGCTGGGCGGGCAGATCACGGGTGGTTCCACCAGCACCCGCG
>CAZZZU010000106.1:0-15571 GCA_964658805.1 uncultured Steroidobacteraceae bacterium | reverse complement strand
TGGTGGCCAGGGAGGGAATTGAACCCCCGACACGCGGATTTTCAGTCCGCTGCTCTACCAACTGAGCTACCTGGCCATTTGAGGAGGCGCGTATTAGACAGAAGCGCAATCAAATCGTCAACGAACAATCATCAAATCAATAACTTAACCACTGCCGGCAGGGCCTCTGCACCCTATTTCGGCACAAATTCCTTCGGCTTCTCCGACCCATCGCCAAACAAAAACTTCTCCATCTCCTTAACCAGAAAAGCTCGCGCCTTGGGTTCGATGGGCGTGAGCCGGTTCTCATTGATCAGCATGGTCTGATGCGCTACCCACTGCTGCCAGGCTTCCTTGGAAATGTGCTGGTAGATACGATTACCAAGCTCACCGGGATACGGCAGGTAGTCGAGCCCCTCGGCTTCTTTCTTGAGTAACGCGCACTGGATCATTCTGGCCATACTCAATTCTACTCCAAGGGCCCGCTCAACTCTCGCGCAGCCGTTCGAACAGTCGCTTGATCGGCTGTGGCAAACCCACCTTCGCAGGTTCGGTGAGGCTGTACCAAAGATGTGTGTCGTCTTCCACCCGTAGGACCCTGCTACACCGCACGCGAACCGGGTGCATTCGCAGTTCGAAATGCGTGAACGCATGTTGGATCACAGGCAAAGATTCACTCTCGTCATGCGCGGTCCCGGCATGAATCGCGCACCACGCAATCGCCGCCGCTTTATCGGCGAATTGCGGCGGCGACCACAGCCCGCCCCACAAGCCCTGCTCGGGTCTTCGCTCTAGCAACACGCGCGTCTCGCCGTCGACGAACGTCTCCGCAATCAGCAACGTGGTTTCTCGCGTCGGCCGCGCGCGTTTGAGCTTTGCCCCAGGCAATTCCGCCTGTCGCCCCTCGCGCGCCGCAATGCAGATCGTGCTCATCGGACAGAGCGTGCACGCCGGCCGCGCGCGCGCGCAGAGTGTCGCGCCCAGATCCATGACGGCCTGCGTGTAAGCGGCGACGCGCTCATCAGGCGTGCACACATCCGCTTGCCGCCACAAGCGCGCGAGCGTCTCCTTGGCACCAGGATCGCCGTCGATCCCAAACACGCGCGCCAGCACACGCTTGACGTTGCCGTCCAAAATCGGATGTCGCTGCTGCTTCGCGATGGCAAGTATGGCGCCGGCCGTAGAACGCCCGATGCCAGGCAACGCCGTCATCGCCTCGACATCGCTCGGAAATTCTCCGCAGTGCTGCGCGACCACGACCTTCGCGCAAGCCTGCAAATTTCTCGCCCGTGCGTAATACCCCAAGCCCGTCCAAAGGTGCAGCACTTCATCGAGCGGCGCCTGCGCGAGAGCCTCAACATCTGGAAACCGCGCAATGAACCGCTCGTAATACGGAATCACGGTCGCGACCTGCGTCTGCTGCAGCATCACCTCCGACACCCAGACCCGATACGGGTTGATGTCTCTCTGCCACGGCAGATGATGACGCCCATGCACGTCGAACCACTCGAGCAATCGCCGCGTGAAATCAGGCCCGTTCAATGCTTGAACAAACCTTCGAGGCCGTTCTTCTTGAGGATATCTTTCAGCTTGTCCTTCACCGCGTCCTTTGCCGCCTCGTTCAGATCAGGGCGAATAGTAGGATCGGTATAAGTGCCGGTTACTTTCAGCGGTATGTCCACCGCCGTGGTCTGCGCCGACTTCATGAGCTTCACCAGCAGCGTCATGTCGATGCCGCTCGTCGGCAACGCAATGCTGCCTTTGCCAGCCACTTTCAGCACGGCCGAGCTGATGACGAGATCATCCGTGGTCGCGACGCCGTTCGCGATCGGCGCCGACATCTTGAAAGTATCGAAAGCCGTCTTATGCGTATTCGGCACTGAGGAAGACTGCTGATTGAGCAGCGCCTGCCCCGCCGCCACTGCATAACCCAGGTCGACGCCCTCTATCGCGCCATTGGTCAGATTCAAATCGAAGCGACCGTTCAAGCTCTTGGTAATGTCATCAGCGCCAGCGCCCTTCGCGGTCGACTTCAGATTCACATTGGCCTTCCCGGAAACGCGGCCCTTCACCGAGGTGTTCGCCACCAACTGCGTGGCATCGATATTGGCAAGGTGTACGTCGAGTGCTATCGCGGGCGTCGCCACACGCTGATCGTAGGTGATGTCGCCCAGAAACGTGCCGCCGTACAAATTCGCCTGCGTGGGATTGAGCCGCGCCACATGATTACTCGAATCGAGCGTGGTCTTGAAGTTGCTGAAATCAAGACCGGCAACGTGCGCAGCCGCCAGCACCAACGTGCCCTGGATATTCATCGGCGGTCCTGCAGGCTTCGCTGCCGGCGAGGTTGGCGTGGCGGCCTGTGTAGGCGCTGCGGCCGAAGCGCGGCTGTCCGGTGGCCGGTATCGATCCAGGTTGATCGCGTCCGCACCCAGCTCGAACTTGAGCGTATCCGGTGCTTCCTTCGATGCCCCGTTCACGAGCTCGATATGGCCCTTGAGCGTGGTGTCGTCGAGCTTCATCGTCACATCATCGAGCGTCGCGCGCTTCGCGTCGTAGGCGAACTTGAGACTGGCAGAGAGCTCAGCCAAGGCGCGCGGGTCGTGCGTCGCGGGCAATGCGACACCCATGCGCGGCGCGAACTCGCGCAGCACCACGGGCGACAGCGTAAGCGAGCCGGTGAGGTGCGGATCGTCCACGATCTTCGTTCCATTCACTGCCAGAGTAAGCTTGGCGCTCGACAGCGATGCATTCAGCGCCGGCAGTGCCAGAGTCTGTTTTGCCGTATCCGCATCGAGCGTCGGCGCGACGATCTCCCAGGGCACGGGCTTCTCACCGCCGGGCTGCGAAATCGTGCCGTTGACGTTGAGCGCAGCAATATGAAAAACGCCATCCGCCGGCATGCTGAAATCGAACCGGCCGTTGACCGTAAACACTTCACCCGCGACACCGCGGTTGGCGTCGAGGCCCAAACGCACAGGCACCGTCTTGCCGGTCGCAAACGCCCCGGTCTCGAGCGACAGATTGTCGATCGTGTAAACGCCGTAGACGACGTGCCCATGGGTCACCGAGATGCCTTCGATGGACTCGAGTTCCGGCGCGCTGCCGCCGCTTCCAGGTGGAGGCGCGGCCGCCGTTTTCCCCGAAGACCAGTTGCCCTGCCCTGCCGCGTTCTTTTGCAGATTCAGGTTCAAGCCGTCGAGTTCGACGCGCGCGACCTCGAGACGCTTCGAGAGCAGCGGCAGCAGCTTTACCCGCACCGCAGCACGCTGAAAGGCCAGGAACGGCTCCGCACCAAAGCCGGGCGGCGAGCTTAAAGTGGCAGGGCCCAACTCGAGCGCAACCCACGGAAACACCGACAGCTTCAGATCGCCCTTCAAAATCAGGTCCCTGCCCGTCGAGGACTTGACGCTGGCCTGGATCCGGTCCTTGTAGCTGTTCGGGTCGACAAAGAGCTTCACGGCGAGCAGGGAGAGCGCGACGAGGGCGATCAGAACGCCTACTATCCAGCCCAAGATTTTTGCGATGCGCATACTGTGAATCATAGCGCATGGCCCCATCCCCTCTCCCCCGTACACTCCAGGATGACGGGCGGCACGCCACCTGAATTTGGATAAGAATGCGCACCGGGTCGATTCGCAGCAAGCTCATGGCTACTTTCCGCGCGCAGGTGCGTGGCGCGCATGGGCACACGGAAGCCGCGCTCTCGACCGAACACATGGAGCTCGCGCAGTCCGCCGGCGGCTTCGGCACCTTCGAACTCGACGTCGCGGCCGGCATGATCTACGCCACCAGCCTGTTCTTCGAACTTTCGGGACTCGGCGGGTCGCTTAAAGTCGGGCGCGACGAATGGCTGGCGTCGCTCCACCCCGAGGACCTCGAGTCACTTGTAACGGCCTTGAGTACCGCCATCGCGAGCGAAGGCGACTTCCAGGTGGACTACCGCACGCTCGATGCCGGCCAGGTGCGCTGGCTGGCGTGCCGCGGTCAGACCTTGCGCGACGCCTATCACGCCACGTGGCTGATCGGCACACTCTCCGACATCACCGATCGCAAACGCCTCGAGGACGAACTCAAGGCCGCCACGGACGCGTTCAACATCGCGCAGACGGCGGCAGGCGTTGCCACCTTCGATTTCGACCTCGCGCGCGGCGCACGGCAGTGTTCGGACAACCTGCGCACGCTCCTGGGTGTGCCGGCCGCGATGCCGCTCGACGATCTGAACGCGCTGCTCGCGAACGTCCATCCGGACGACTTTTCGCGCGTCCGCGCGGCGCCGTTTCGCACCACGCCCGCCGAGCCCCACTACCGCATCGAGTTTCGGGTCCGGCGCGACGGCGAGGAACATTGGCTCTCAGAAAAGGCACACGCGACGCGCGGGCGCGACGGTGAGATCGAACGCATCCGCGGCGCACTGGTCGACGTGACCGACCTGAAGCGCACGCAGGTCTCTCTGGAATCGGTCGAGACCCGCCTCGCCCGGGCGGTGCAGGGTACCCAAGACGGCCTCTGGGAAACCGAGCTGCAGAGCGACACCGCCTGGTTCAGCGCCCGCTTCGAACAAATGTTCGGCTACGAGCCGGGCTATCTGTGCGGCTCACTCGAACGTTTCCGCAGCCTGGTTCACCCAGAAGACGTCGACGGAGTGCAAAAAGCCGTGCTGGCGGCCCTTGCCGACATCACCCCTTTCGATGCCGAGCATCGGGTCCGCCACCGCGCCGGCCATTACGAATGGGCCCGCGCCCGCGGCCAGGTGGAACGCGCGCTCGACGGTACCCCGCTGCGCGTCGCGGGCTCGACGCAGCTCATCACGGACCGCAAGCTCGCGCAACAGGACGTCATCGATGCGATGCACGTCGCCGAAGCCGCCAACCGCGCTAAAAGTTTCTTTCTCGCCAACCTGAGTCACGAGATCCGCACGCCCATGAATGGCGTGATCGGCATGTCGGACATGCTCGCAGACACCAAGCTCGACGCCGCACAGCGCGAGTACCTCGACGTCATCGCCGGCAGTGCGAAGGCCTTGCTGGCACTGATCAATGACGTGCTCGACTTGTCCAAGATCGAAGCCGACCGCCTCGACCTCGAGAACATCGAATTCGATCTGCCGAGCCTGTTGTATGAAACGGTGGCCGGCACTGCCTTGCAAACTTCTGCGCGCGGCATCGAACTCATCGTCAACGTGGCAGCGGACGTGCCGACGATGTGGCGTGGCGATCCCGGACGCCTGCGCCAGATCATCAACAACCTGGTCGGCAACGCGGTGAAGTTCACCCACGAAGGGCATATCGTGCTCGAAGGGTTTACCACCACCTTGGCCGACGGCCGTCCGGGCATCCGCATCGAGGTCTCCGACACCGGCATCGGTATTCCCGCCGACCGTCTCGACCGGCTGTTCAAGACCTTTTCTCAAGTCGACTCCTCGACCACCCGCCACTACGGCGGCACCGGGCTCGGTCTCGCCATCGTCAAACGCCTCGCAGAGCGGATGGGCGGAGCAGTCGGCGTGCGCAGTCAGCCCGGCGCAGGCTCGACGTTCTCGGTCGATGTGTTTCTGGATGCGCCCGCAGTACAACCGCAGCGCACTCGCTTAGGGCAGGGCCGCCGTGTGCTGATCGTGGATGACGTGGCAGCGAGCCGCCGCAGCCTGCTCAGTGAGGTGAGCCAATTCGGCTTCGCGGCAACGGCGGTCGATGGTGTGGACGACGCCATCGAGGCGCTGGCGCCGGACGTCCGCTTCGACGCGGTCGTGGTCGACGAACTCATGCCGCTCAAGGGCGGCCACGACCTGATCGCGGTGCTCCGCACCGACGTACGCCTGGCCCGCATGCCCATCATTTTGCTGTCGCTGTTCGGCACCGACAACGACTCGACGCCGGCACATGTTGCTGACGCGGTTGCCTCCAAACCGATTCGCGGCACCGCGCTCGCGACGCTGCTGGACCAGGTCATGAGCGGCCAGCCACTGCAGGAAGCGGCATCCCGGCCGACGCCCGCAGCGCATCCCACCTTCAAGGGCAGCAGAATCCTGCTGGTCGAGGACAACCCCGTCAATCAACGCGTCGCGCAACGCCTGCTGCAGAAACTGGCTGCCGAAGTCACCATTGCACACAACGGCGAAGATGCCCTGAACCTCGTGACGCGCTATAAATTCGACGCGGTGCTGATGGACTGCCAGATGCCCGTGATGGACGGCTTCACCGCCACGCGCAGGATTCGTGAGTGGGAGACGGCGTGCGGCACGCCGCGGCGGTTGCCCATCATCGCGCTCACCGCCAACGTCATGAGCGAAGATCGCGAACGCTGTATGACGGCCGGGATGGATGCACACCTGGCCAAACCCATCGAACCCACGCAGGTGATCGACATCTTGAGCCGCTACCTGCTGTCAGACACGGTGGCGCCCGCGGTCGACCGGGAAGCCCTGACCCGTACTACGGGGGGCGATCAGGAATTCGAACGCGAACTGGCCGCGACCTTCATCGCCTCAGGCGACGAATGCCTGGCGGATATTCTTGCGGCACTGCAGCTCAACGACTATGACACGTTGCGCAAACGCGCCCACTCACTCAAAGGGGCCAGTGCCAATATCCACGCACAGGCGCTGTGCGCCGCGGCCTCCAATCTGGAGACCGCCTCGCGAAATGCAGTGGGCGAACCCCTGCACGATTTGGTCGCTGCGCTGTCGACCCAGCTTCACCGGGTCAACGACGAGCTCAGGAAAGTAAGCTGATCCAACCGCTCAGCGCACCTATCAGGGCAGCGGCACAACCTTGAGATCGCCCAGCGCAACACGACCGCGCTGCGTCTCGAACGACAGATCGCTCTCCATGCCGCTCTTCTGCAAAGCCCCGCGAAATTGATGATCGCCCGTATCGAACATGGTCGCCTTGCCCGTCCGTTCCACCAACAACCGATTCTTGACCGGGAAATAGGCATAGCGCAGATCGTCCGATGAGCCGCTGCTCGAGGGCGTCCCCAAGTCTTCCGGCCACCAGGTTTGCGAACGCATCGGTGGCATCGGACTCATGGGTTTCATCGGCGACATTTTCTTCATAGCGCATTGTACCTGCAGCAGCATGACCTCTGGGGCCAGAGTCGGTAAAGCGTAACCGGAATCACCTTTGCGGCGTGTCGCCAGAAGTCGCATCGGGCACTTCCTGCAAGACTACCCGAGGATCCTATCTGTCTGAGTTGCGGTGAAATCTACGGCGCGGATGATGCGCACATCATCACATCGGAGAAGAAACAATGAAATTATCCATTTTCTGTGCGGCAGTGCTTGCATCCTCGGCCGCCATGGCCGCCGACTCGACCCCCGACACCAGCTTTTATGAGAATGCAGCGCAGGGCGGCATGGCTGAAGTCGAATTGAGCAAGCTGGCCGTCGAAAAAGGCACCGCGGCGAGCGTCAAGGAATACGCTGCGATGATGGTCAAGGATCACACCGCTGCCAACAAGAAACTCATGGCGCTGGCCGCCAAGAAGCAGGTCAAGCTGCCGACCAGCCCGAGCATGATGCAGAAGGCCAGCAAGACCAAACTCAACATGATGTCGGGCGACAGTTTCGACAAGTCCTACATCAAGACCATGGTCTCCGATCACAAGGACACGATCGAACTGTTCCAGAAAGAAGCCACCTCGGGCGAAGACGCGGACGCGAAGGCTTTTGCCGCCGCCACGTTGCCGACGCTGCAGACGCATTTGAAGAAGATTCAGGCGGTTGCCAGCAGCAATGGCGTCAGCGCTGACTGAACTAATTGCATCAGACAACGGCCAGACTCGAGGTCCGGCCGTTGATTCGATGCATGTCGGGCGCGGGGTAAAGATGACTACACCGCGTTGCGTACCTCTGAGCTACCGGCCCGCCCGTCGAATACGTAGCCTGTATGCACCTTTTATCATTCCCCTAATTCATAGGAAGTAACGATGTCTACCGAAAATTTGAGTGATGTTTATGCTGATGAAATCAAAGACCTCTGGTCGGCCAATGACCAGATGGTTAAAGTTGTTAAGACGATGGCGCAAAAGGCGCATGACAAGGATCTCAAGAAAGCGCTTGAGTCATCGCTCGCCGGTATCCAGGAACACACCACCACGCTGAAGGGCCTGCTCAGCAAGTCCGATGAAGACGTGAAACCTGAGCACTGCAAGGGCATGGAAGGCTTGGTCAAGGAAGCCACCAAGCATATCGGCACCGAAGCACCTGATGATAAGGATCTGTTGGACGTCGTGATCCTGTCGCAGTACCAGCGCATGTCGCACTACGGTCTCGCCGGCTTCGGTACCGCCTCCGCTTACGCCAAGGCGTTGGGCAAGAAGGATGACGCCAGCAAGCTGTCAGCCATTGTCAAAGATATCTACAAGGGTGACGAGTACGCCAGCAAGCTGGCGGAAAAGGTCGAGAAGGTTGCTGCTGCTGCTGCCTGATTGCATCCTCTGTTAATTAGTCGCTCGAGGGACAAGGACGTCCCCCGCGCCGACGCCCACTCGGGCAAATATCTGACGGGCATGCCAACCTCGCTTGCTGTCACAATTCAAGTCCCCGCCGACTGGCACCATTTCAGGCTTTTTTCATGAAACCAGGCATCATCATCGGCGCCTTGCTCATTGCCGGCGGGCTGTATTTGCTCGTCAGCGGCGCTTCCTTCACAAAAGACAAAACGGTGGCCAAAATTGGCTCACTGGAAGCGAACGTCAAACAGACCCAGACTATTCCACCGTGGACGGGCGGCATCGCGATCATTGCGGGTATTGCGGTCATCGCCGTCGGCATGCGCAAGAGCTAGGCAAAGGCCGGTCAGGTGGCGGTGATCAGCAGTGTTAGGACAGCTCAAACGATTTTTTGATTTGTTGGTTTGCTCCGCCCGTAACTGGAGTGCCGACAATGACTCCACGACCGGCGCAGCGCTTGCGTACTTCTGCGCGTTTTCGCTCGCTCCCCTCCTGGTGATTCTGCTGACGCTTGCCGGCTGGATCATCGGCGCCAACTCGGCCTACGGCCAGATCGGCGCACAATTGAATGGCTTGTTCGGACCGGCTACCGCCAAGATCCTGTTGGACGCGGTTAAGTCCTCCCAGGCGACGCACGGCCTCATTGCCACCGCGACCAGCGTCGTGACGCTGGGGCTGGGCGCGACCACCGTCCTGGGTGCTTTGCAAACGGCACTCAATCAAATCTGGGGCAGTACCAAACTCGTACCGCCGGGGGTTTGGGGCTGGGTCCAGTCGCGTTTTCTGTCGTTCGGCTTCATCCTGACGCTTGGCTTCTTGCTGCTGGTCTCCTTGACGATCTCCACCGCCATGGGTGGCTTGCGCACGCGTGTTGCCGACAACCATGCCTTCCTGATCGGCACGGTGGGCATCCTTGACTCGTTGATATCGATCGCCATCGTCGCCTTCTTGTTCAGCCTGATCTTCCGCTACATGCCTGCCCGACGCCTTCCATGGAAAACAGCCTTTGCGGGCGGACTCCTGACGGCGGTGCTGTTCGACTTGGGTCGCTGGCTGATCGGGATGTACCTGGCGCATTCCACCCAGCCGAGTGCCTTCGGTGCCGCGGCCTCGTTTGCCGCGATGCTGCTGTGGCTGTATTACACGGCGCAGATATTTTTGTTCGGCGCGGAGTTCACCGCCTGCCTCGGCGGAATTCGCGACGAGCAGTCAGCGCCGCCCGCGGGTGAGACAAAACGCCTCAAGGACGTCCCGACTTAAGCTCAGGCGAGCCGCGCGACTGCCAGCGGGCTTTGAATCTCTTCACCGGTCGAACGGTTGCGCCCTTCGAGCTTGCTCTTGTACAGGCATTCGTCCGCCATGCGCAGCATCGTTTCCACTTTGAGCAGGATGTCCGGACCCTTCGGGCTCGTGGAAGCAACGCCGAAACTCACCGTCACGGGCGTCTCGCCCGTCGCCGTGCGAAACGGTGCCGACGCAATCAGCATCCGGATCTTGTCTGCCACGAACATCCCGTCCCGATAAGACGTTTCGGGCAACACCACCAGGAACTCCTCGCCGCCGTAGCGCGCGATCCAGTCGCTGTTGGAGCGGATCGAGCTGCGCACCCGTGCGACGAACTGTTGCAGGACGTCGTCACCGGCCGCATGCCCACGCTGATCGTTGATCTGCTTGAAATGGTCGAGATCGCACATCAGCACGGACAACGGATAGGCATAGCGACGGCAGCGTTCGACCTCCCGCGGCAACTGCTCCATCAGATAGCGCCGGTTGAATGCCCCGGTCAGGGCATCGGTGATCGACAGGATGCGATTCTGGCGATTGGCGGCCCGCAAGGAGTGTTCGAGCTTCAGAATGCGCCGGCCGGCGTTCAGGCGTGCGATCAATTCGGGCTCATGCACCGGCTTGACCAGGTAGTCATCGGCACCAGCCTCGAGCCCCGTGATGATATGTTCCTTGGCCTCGCGCGCGGTCAACAGCAGCGCATAGACGTAGCCGTCCAGCTGCATCGCGCGTACCGCCTGGCACAGCGCCACCCCATCCATTTCCGGCATTTCCCAATCGGTGATCAATATGGGGTAGTAGCGCTTGGTCATCTTGTCGAGCGCGGCAGCGCCATCGGCGACCGCGTCGACTTCATAACCCGCGTTTTTCAGGAAACGCGTCATCAGCATGCGGGTCACGGGGTCATCTTCCGCGAGCAAGATCGCAGGCGATGCCTCCCCTGTGATCGACGTCACAGATTCCAAATCAGACACTGACATTCGACCCCGTCTGCGCTGCCATAAATATCGTTATCGGCAAACGGCGCGCTGACTTGACGTGAGCGCAGCCGCAGGCACGCCAGGCTGCCTCGAGCCGATGGAATAGGATTCTAGGCAGTCGTCGGGATAGTTTCTGTCGACCGCTGCGCGAAAACCGCCGACGTCACGTCGGCGCGGAGGCTTCCCGATGAGACGACTCGCCACCGCTGGCCTCGCGTCCCGTGAACCAGTTGACCGCGTACTGCACCAGCTGCGTGCCCGTATGCAGATTCAGTTTGCGCTTGATGCGCTGGCGGTGCGATTCGACCGTCTTGATGCTCAAATTGAGCGACGCCGCCGTCTCGCGCGTGCTCATGCCCTTGCCGATCATGTGCAGGATCTGCAGCTCGCGGTTGCTCAGGCGGTCGATGGGGTTTGCGGAGACGTACGAGCCGCCGGCCGCAAACTTCTGGATCATGTTGTTGCCCACCGCTTCCGAAACATAGATGCCGCCGTCGAGCACCCGGCGCAACGAGATCAGGAACTGCTCGCTCGCCGCCTGCTTCATGATGTAGCCATTGGCGCCCGCCGACAGCATCCGCTCCGCGTAGATCGTCTCGTCGTGCATGGACAGCACCAGGATCGGCAATTGCGGATGATGGGCGCGCACGTCGCGCACCAGCTCGATGCCATCGCTCTGTTTCAAGCTGATGTCGGCGATCATGACGTCCGGGGTCAATTCCTTGATCGCCGTGCGTGCATCGCGCGCCGTCTCCGCCTCGCCACACACCACGAGATCTTCCTCGTTCTCCATGATGCGGCGCAGGCCCTGCCGGACGATCGGATGATCGTCGACGATAAGGACGCGGCGCACACGTTTCTTGCCCGTATTCACGCTACCGGCCTGCGGTGCTGGCGATCGAGCCCAAGCGTTATTGCCACCGATCATATCTGCGTCTCCTCACGGGTCTTGAACCACCAATCTGTCGCTAGGCCACACGCCGCTCGCCGCTCACGGTGACGACCACGCCCTGCGGCTCCCTGGCCCGAATCTCGAACGTCGCACCAATCATGTCAGCACGATACTTCATCGTCTTCAATCCCATTCCGCCCGACGCAGGGCCTTTCTTGATGCCCTGCCCGTTGTCGATAATACGCAATGCGAAGCCATTCGCGTGAAAGCTTAAAACGATGTCCACCTGCGACGCGTGGCCATGGCGCGCGGCATTGGTCAGCGCTTCCTGTGTGATCCGGTAAAGATGGCTGGCATTGGTCTCGTCGAAAGCCAGCTCACGGCCGCCTTCCGTCCTGAAAGTCACGTCCAGTCCATGCAGATCGCGGCTGCGCTCGGCGAGCTCCCGCAACGCAAAGACGAGGCCACCGCTCTCGGTGCGCACCGGCAACAGTCCGCGCGCGAGCGAGCGCGCGTTCTCGATCGACTGGTTGACCAGCGTGACCACCTCGTTGATGTTGTCCAACACCTCCGGCGCGCGGGCCTTGAGACGGGTCGCAAGCCCCCGCAGCATCAACGCCACGCCGGTCAGTTCCTGACCCAGGCCATCGTGCAGATCGCGACCGATGCTCTGCCGTTCCCGGCTGGATACTTCGAGGATTTCCTGTTCGAGACGCTTGCGCTCGGTGATGTCGCGCATGGAAATCGAAATGGCGGTACCGATGCCGTCGTCCTGCACGAGTACCGCCCGGTTCTCGAAATACTGCGCCTGGCCGGCACGACGCAGCTCGAATTCGTAGGTGACCGCTTCGCCGGTCTGCAGCAGGGTCCGCAGCTTTTCGATCACCCACGCGCTCGCACCGGGCGGCAGCAACACATCCACCTCCCGGCCGACGATCTGCTGTATCGACATCGCCGCGACGCCCTTGTTGATGAAGCAGACCCGCAGTGAGGTATCCAGCAGGAACAATGTATCGGCCGCGTTGGTGGTGGTCGCATACAACAACTCCTCGGACTGGCGCAGGCGTCGCGCCGACTCGCGCGTCTCGGTCACGTCCTGGATGACGCCCACAAACCCTTGCGGCGCGCCGCGGTCGGTGTACAGCGGTCTCGCCGTGGTCGCATAATGGCGATAATTCCCATCGCCATCCCGCAGGCGGAACTCCTCGTGCAGCTCGGTCTGCTTGCCATACGCGTCTTGCATAGCCCGCGTAATGACGTCGCGATCGTCGGGGTGCATACGCGCCAGCAGCGCTCCCATGTTGGGGAAGAGCGCCGGCAGGTGCACCTGCTTGCCTTCCAGGTTGGCAAACTCGAAGCTGTCTTTCAGCCGATCCCAACGCCATGCATGCAGGTGCGCCATGTTCATCGACAGCTTCAGCCATCGGGTGCTGTTCTCGAGCGCCGTCTGCGCGCTGCGTTCAGCATGCACGTTTTGCACGGAGCCGAAGGCACGAAATGGCTTGCCGTCGAGCATCTCGACGTGGCCGATGATGCGGATCCAGGTGCGCTTGTCCTGGAGGGTGAGGATTTCCACCTCGAGGTCGAGCGCGCCGTCGCCGTGCTCTGCATGCAGCACCGCCGCGCGCAGCCGCGGCTCGTATTCCGGCAGGCACTGCGAGAGCATCATTTCCCAAGAGACGTCGAATTCCTTGGGCTTGGCCTCGTAGATGCGAAACATCTGCGGCGTCCAGGTCATCTCCCGCGTCACGTAGCTGTATTCCCAGCCCCCGATCTCGGCGATGCGCTGCGTCTCGTCCAGGATGTCGGTGAGACGCCGGATCTCCGACACGTCCACGCAGCAGCCGATGGCCCGCACCGGGTCGCCGGCGGCATTTCGCTGGATCAGGCCCCGCTCGAGCATAGACCGGTAACGCCCACGCGCATCGCGGATTCGATAGGTGCTCGTCCATCCCCGGCCGTTGATGAGCGCGAGGCTCACGGTCTTGCGCATGGCATTGAAGTCCCGCGGATGAACGCGCTCGTGCCACGCATCCAGCGTGGGTTCCATATCCTCCGCAGCCAGGCCCAATACTTCCATGACGCCGCGCGACCGATGCACCACGCCACGCGCCACATCCCACTCGAAGATGACGCCATCCACGGCATCGGCCGCCAGTCGGAACACTTCTTCACGCTGCGAGAGACGCTGCTCCGCCAGCTTGCGCTCGGTGATGTCACGCGAGTTGATCAGGACCGCGCCGATCAAGGGATTCTGCAGAGCCGAGACGTAATTCGACTCGATCCAACGGTAAGAACCATCCTTGTGCCGAACCCGTACCTCTTTGGAAAATCCGTCCGTCTTACCGCCCACGAGCTGCTCGAACTGCTGGCGCAGATCGCTCTCGTCCTCCGGATGGATGTGTTCGAACACATGGCCCGTTTCACGCTCACGCGAAGAATAGCCCAGGAGGTTCTTGACGCCGCCGCTCACGTATTGGATTCCGCCGCGGGTATCCGCCACCGTCATGATGTCGCGAGCGTGTTCGGTGAGCGCCAGCAGTCGCTGCCTGTCGCCCTGCGGCACGCGCGCATCAGTGCGCTCTTCCGTTACCTCGATAATCTGGACGACCAAACCCGTGACGACCGATTCTTTTTTCAGAGGTCGGATCGCAATGTCGAAGAAGCGTGGTTCCCGCCCCGGCTCCGGTACCTCGACGGCATCATCATGAAATGGCACACCCGCCAGCGCCCGGACGAATGCCTCGCGCGCCAGGACGGACATCGGCTCGATCTGCCATGCGGAACGGCCCAGCACGCCACCCGGCAACTCCCTACCCGCCATCAACGCCGACCCATTCGCATGGGCGACCTTAAGATCACGGTCGAGTACGAATATCTCGCCAGGCAACTGCAAGAATGCGGCTTCCAAATCCGGCGGGACAGAAGACAAGGAAAGCGTCAGCATGATCAATCGCTGGCCAGGTGAGGCAGGCAACAGCTTTATCTCTGTCTCCAGGATTCTTTCGACACCGTTCAGCAGCCACCCTGCAGCGTGCCCAGCCGTGGCCTGAGACTCAGCCACCGTATGAACGCTCTCTTCAACGGTAACGGTAGATTGGGGCGACAGAAAACGGCCCAACGGTGCTTCCATCAAACGCGCTGGCTCCGAGGCGTCGGAAAACGTCCTCCGCGCCGCGGCATTGGCCAATACGATAGGGAGATGCCGATGGCGCGCGTCGACGATCAGAACCGCATCGCGCAATGCATCAAGCGCCGACTCCGCCAACGCGCGACTCGCGGAGGTGGCAAGGCGTAAATAATCCGGAGATGTCGCCATCCTTTCCTACCCCGGGACTTTCGCGAAAATCTCTAGCCCGCCTTCATTTATACGCCGAGGCCGCTGTAGGAAGATACCCGTAGAGATCGTGTGCGGGATCCCCTGCATGCAACGCACCAATAGCGTCCATCGCCTCTGCCGAGTCCGGCTAGGCGCACTGCATAACAGCGATACCTACTTCTTGAAAAGATCGTCTAGGGCGCTTCGCGCCTGAATAGCAGGGGAAGGATCAACGACAACATACGCTTTGGAGTTCGGCCTGAAATGGTCGCAAAAGTTTGCTTCATCTTTTTTGCGCACTTCTTCCGCAGTCGGCTCCTTGCAGTGGTGCGCATACTTCGTATCGTATTCGAGACACATTTTGCAAACATGCAACTCGGCGCGGCAAGCTTTGCACGCGTCCAACCGACGAAGTGGGAGACTTAAGCTCTCGAGGGACTTTCCACATCGCCAACACAGGAGAGTTTCAGACTGGCCTAGGCTCACAATTCACAATAGAGCTTTGAGCCTGTGGTTATCAGGCTAACGAAAATGGCTTCTGTGAAGCCGCCAGCAGAAGTAGGGTTCTTTTCAGTAGCCGACAATGCCATGCGTCTTATCGGTTCCGACAATGCCGCGAGCTTTGAACGTGGTGTCAGTGCCGACAATGCCATCAGTCCCGAC
>CAZZZU010000105.1:15268-15615 GCA_964658805.1 uncultured Steroidobacteraceae bacterium | reverse complement strand
GTCTTCATCATGGACAAGGCGGCGGAACTGCTGCCGCCGTATCTGCGCTTCATGCGCGGGCTGGTGGATACGGCTGACCTGCCGCTCAACGTGTCGCGCGAGCTGCTGCAGAACAATCGAACGGTCGAGAAGATCAAGGCTGCGTTGGTGCGTCGTTCTCTCGATTTGCTGGAGGAGTTGGCGGCGGACAAGCCGGCCGAGTACGCCGAGTTTTACACGGCCTTTGGAGCGGTGCTCAAGGAAGGCGTCATCGATGACCCGGGGCAGCGCAATCGTATCGCAAAATTGTTGCGCTTCCATTCGACGCACTCGAGCGGCGACGCGCTCGACGTCAAGCTCGATGACTA
>CAZZZU010000105.1:0-15258 GCA_964658805.1 uncultured Steroidobacteraceae bacterium | reverse complement strand
GCGACCAGAAGTCCATCTACTACCTGACGGCCGACACGCTTGCCGGGGCGCGTAACAGTCCTCATTTGGAAGGATTTCGCGCCAAAGGCATCGAGGTGCTGCTGCTCAACGATCGCATCGACGAGTGGGTCACGGCTCACCTGCATGAGTTCGAGGGCAAACCGCTCGCCAACGTAGCCAGCGCGGCAGCCGATGTCGGGTCGTCGATCGAAACACCCGAAAAGGCGGCTGCGGAATCGACTTTCAAGGAAACCACCGAGCGCCTCGCCAAGAGCTTGGCCGGCAGGATCGAGAGCGCGCAGATCTCCTCGCGTTTAACCGACTCGCCCGCCGTGCTGGTCGCCGGGCAGTTTGGTATGAGTCTGCGAATGGGCCGAATTCTGAAACAGGCCGGCCAGACGAACCCGTTCGCGACGTTGCCGATACTCGAGATCAATCCGAAGCACCCGCTGATCGAGCGTCTCAAGGAATTGACCGATGAAGCCGCTTTCACCGATCTCGCGCAGGTCCTCTATGATCAGGCCATGCTGGCCGAGGGCGGCGAACTCGATGATCCGGCCACGTTCGTCAAGCGGATCAATAAAATGATGGTTGAGGGGTTGTCCCAGTCGTCGAAGATCATCTTGAGCTGAGGACGAACCTATGGCGCTGTTTCGCCGATCGATACTGCTGACCCTGATGTTGGTCGGCTCTTACGCGGCGTCAGCCGATGACGTGACGGTGCAGGTCAGCAATGACGGCCCGGATACGCTGCGTGTATCCATTTGGGATCTGAGCGTGAGTCCGCGTGTGAAAATACTGGATGGCGAAAGCATCAGCGGCTTCGCCTCTATCGCGATTCAGATCAAGACGGATGGCAGTGGTCAAGGCCGCGTGGCTTGGATGGCCTCGAACACCGATCCGGACATGCACCGCTGCGGGCAGCGCACGCGCGTCAAGCTGCATGCAGGCTCGACGATCAAGGTGTCCGCTAACGATGCTTGTGCAGCCCAATGAGTGCCGTTCACCAGCAGACGCTTGCGGTGCCACCGGAGGCTTCAGATCATTCCCAGGGGCCTGAGGATGCGCGCCTGGTAGTGGTCGAATACGGTGACTTCGAATGCCCCAGTTGCAAGGTGGCCGCCATTACGCCGACGCTGCTGCTGGAGCGGTTCCCCGGTCAGGTGCGCTTCATTTTCCGTCATTTTCCGTTGGAGCAGGCCCATCCGCATGCGGTGCTCGCCGCCGAGGCGGCCGAAGCGGCCGCAGCGCAGGGTCGGTTCTGGCAGATGTACGGCGCGCTGTTCTCGCATCAGGCGCAATTGGAGCCCGAAGATCTGGCGCGTTATGCGGCCGATCTGGGCATGGATGCGGCGCGCTACGCCGCTGCAATGGATGGTCACGTGTACCTGCAGAAAGTACGCGATCAGGCCGCCGGCGGGGTGCGCAGTCGGATTCGATCGACGCCGGCGTTCTTCGTCGATGGCATTTTTCAAGACACGTCTTTTGGCATGCAAGGCCTGCATGACGCGGTGGCCGCGAAGCTGCTGACCTAGGGGTGCCTGGTTACCAGGCGATTGGCCCCGCAAAGAAAAGGCCCCGCAAGATCCCTGACCTTGCGGGGCCGATCGACCCAGAAGTACTCGTGCGACTAGCTCCAGTCGCCACCGCCGCTGTCGCCGCCACCGGAACCGCCACCGTCGTCCCACGATCCGCCGTCGTTGACGCCGAAGTCGTTGCCACCCATGTCATCGTTGCTGAAAGTGGGCTGTGCAGCATCCGCGGAAGGAATCACGGAAGAGCCGCCTTGTTCGCCACGGCCGTCCATGAAGCGATGCGCCAGGGTCTCACCGGCCACGACACCGGCTCCGACCGCCAGTCCGGACGCCAAGCCCCCCGCGATCCCTGAGCCCATCCCGCCACCACCACCGACCGGGCCGGGGCCGTAGCCCGGACCATAGCCCGCGTTCGGTGCGCCACCCATGCCCGGCCCGCCATTCGCCGGGTACTGCCCGGGGTACGGCTGACGTCGGCGCCGGAACAGCATGAAGAGCACGCCCGCGACGATCGCCAATATCAGAATGGTGCCCCAGGGAACGTGCGTCGTCGTACCCGCCTCAGTTGCCGTGCGCGCCTCACGGACATCTGCCGGGCGGGTCTGCACGGCATTGCGCGCGCCTGCGGTCGATCCGCTCCCCAATTGCGCCTTTAATTCCTGTACGGAGCGCGGATCGATACCGGTCAGGCCGGGATTGAGCGCCTCGGCTCGTCCGAGTTCGGAGCGCGCCAGGCCCGTCTTGCCTTCCTTCGCGAACAGCTCCGCCTGCACCCAGTGCGCTTTGTAGCTGTTCGGATGATCCTTGAGCACCTGTTCGATCATGGTCTGGGCCTGGTCCAAATGACCGGCCTTCGCTGCACTGAAGATCGTGTCCATGCTGGGATCCGTATCCGCAAATGCCGGTGACGCGATGCTCAGCGTCACGCCGATGCTCAAAGTCGCAGCCAATAACAATTTACGCATACAAATCCCCTATGTGGTCGAAATTGCCCCATCGCGTTAGATGAGGGCGCGCTAATGAAGTTCAACACCAGAAAGGCGTCTAAAGTACGCCGCGTCGCTTCTGGTCCATTTCGATGGACTCAAACAGGGCCTGAAAATTGCCCTCGCCGAAACCGTCGTTACCCTTGCGCTGAATGATCTCGAAGAAGATGGGTCCGATGGCATTTTTGGTAAATATTTGCAGCAGGATGCCATTCGCGGCGCTGCCGTCAATCAAAATGTTGCGCCGCTGCAATTCATGCAACGCTTCCTCATGCCCATGCACGCGTCTTTCCACATTCTCATAGTAGGTGCCCGGCGTCTCCTGAAATTCTACGCCGCGCTCGCGCAGCGTATCGACGGTTGCGTAGATATTGCCCGTGCCGAGCGCAATATGTTGAATACCCTCGCCTTTGTACTCGTTCAAATACTCTTCGATCTGACTCTTGTCATCCTGGCTTTCATTGATCGGGATGCGGATCTTGCCGCACGGCGACGTCAGCGCACGTGAAAACAGCCCCGTTTCCTGGCCCTCGATGGCGAAGTAGCGAATCTCGCGAAAGTTGAAAAGCTTCTCGTAAAAGCCGGCCCACAGGTTCATATTCCCGCGCCGCACGTTGTGCGTGAGGTGATCGATGAAGGCGAGGCCCGTTGGCGGCGCCGCGGTACCCGCCGCTTCGACGGGCACGAAGTCGACGTCATAAATGGTGCGCTCACCGTAGCGATCCACCAGATAGATCAGGCTGCCACCGATGCCTTCGATGCATGGGATGTTGAGTTCCATCGGGCCGGCGGTGGCCGGACCGCTTTTTGCGCCGAGCGCGAGTGCGCGTTGATAGGCGAGCCGCGCGTCGGCAACGCGGAACGCCATAGCGCAAGCACAGGGGCCATGGGCGCGCGCGAAGCCTTGTGCAAAGCTGTCATGTTCGGCGTTGATGATGAAGTGAATGTCGCCTTGCGCATGCAGCGTGACATTCTTGGAGCGGTGCCTCGCAACAGCGGGCAAGCCGATGCTCTCGAACAAGCGGCGTAACAGCTCAGGGTCAGGCGCCGCATACTCGACGAACTCGAAGCCGTCGGTGCCCATGGGATTCGCAGTATCGATCGCAACGCTCACCGGTCACCTCGCGCAGAACAGCGTGCTGTGAATGGTAACGTAAGCCCGTGCATGTCGCACAGACCGAGCAATTCAACGATGCGGAACTCGATCATTATCGTCGGCGGCGGCTATTCCGGCACGGTGCTGGCGGCGACGCTGTTGCGCCGGCCGCCGCCTCGGGCAACGGATATTTTCATCATCGAGCGCTCCGGCGTGTTCGGCCGTGGGGTTGCCTATGCGGCACGCGAGTACCCGTTCTTGCTCAACGTGCCCGCGGGCCGCCTATCTGCCGACTCGAGCGACCCGCTGGGCTTCTTGCGTTTCGCCCAGATGCATCATCCGCACGCCGACGCGGAAGATTTTCTACCGCGATCGCTGTACGGCGAGTACATGGCGGATTTTTTGAACCGCGCCGAACACGCCGCACCGGCCCACGTGCATCTCGAGCGCGTGCACGACGAGGTCATGGACATCGCGCCGGTCGAGTCCGGCGGCTTCAGCGTGCGCTGTGCCGGACGCGGCGCGCTGGCCGCAGACTCGGTGGTGCTCGCACTCGGCAATCCGGCGGCGCCTGAGTTCGCGTGGGCCGGCGCATTGCGTGGTAACCGCGGCTGGCACGCAGATCCCTGGAACCTGCCGCGCAACCTGGGTCCCGCGCATACGGTCCTGATCATCGGCAACGGTTTGACGATGGCGGATGCCGCCACCGCGCTGGCGCGCGATCCCGACCAATCGCCGAGCCTGCACAGCATTTCGCGCCGTGGACTGACGCCGCGGGAACAAACCGCGTTTCGGCCCCGAGCCGTCAACGGCAGCGGCGAGCATCTGTTGAGTTGTGCGCATTCGCTGCGCAGCCTGCTGCGTAACAGCCGCGCACTGGCACGGGACGTGGAACAGCTGGGCGGCGACTGGCGCGAGGCCGTGACGTTCATACGCAATATCGCACCGCGTCTCTGGGAGCGGATGCCCGCGACGGAACAGCGCCGTTTCGTGCGTCACCTGCAGCCGCAATGGGATGTACACCGCCATCGGTTGCCGCCGGAATTGTCCCGGCGCGTCGCGAACCTGCAGGCGCACGGCACCTTGCAGGTGCATGCCGGGCGGGTGCGGCACGCCGCCGCAGAAGGTGACATGATTCGCGTGGCCTGGCAGCCGCGCGGCTCGGCTGCACTCGATTCCATGACGGTTGACGTCATGGTCAACGCCGCCGGCCCCGATTACGCTCTCGAACGTTCGCGTGAACCGCTGATCAAAGCGCTGCGCGAACGCGATCTGATCAGTGCCGACGCCTTGCAACTCGGGATGCGCACGGCACCGTTCGGCGCGTGCATGAACGCCGCGGGCGAGATCAGCAACCGGCTTTTTTACCTGGGCCCCATGCTGCGCGCCATGCACTGGGAGGCGACAGCCGCGGCGGAATTGCGCACCCACGCCGAGCTGCTTGCCGGCCATTTCACGTCCGACTGAAAACGTCGAGTCCTGACAGCAGGGCTTCGATGTCGTCCGGCGTGGTGTACATGGAAACGCCGGTACGCAGCCAACCACCACGAGCTTCCAGGCCCAATACCTGCATCGCGCGCTGGGCGTAAAAATGCCCGTCCCAGACGCATATGCCTTGTATGGCGAGTGCGCTGGCGGCGGCTGTTGCACTATGCCGCTCCAGGGTGATGGACACGGTCGGGGCGCGACGCGGGCTCGAGAAATCATTTCCCCAGATACGGACACCGCGCAGCTGCTTGAGTCCGTCGTAATAACGCTGTGCGAGCGCGTGTTCATAAACCGCGATGCCCTGCATGGCATCAATCAGGCGCTGACGATAATTCATGCCGCTGCCCCAACTCGCCAGATAATCAACGGCGGCGCGCACCCCGTGAATGGCGGCATGATTCAGCGTGCCGGTTTCGATGCGGTACGGCGCGCGGGCGTCCTGCACGACCAGCCGGTCGGTGGGAAGTGCGTCGAGCGCGCCGGGGCGCGAATACAGGATGCCCACGTGCGGCCCATAGAATTTGTAGGCCGAACACAGCAGGAAGTCGACCCCAAGTTGCTCCACATCCACCGGGAAATGCGGTGCGTAATGTACGGCATCGATGACCAGCAACGCGCCCACCGCGCTGGTCAGTCGTCGCGCCAGCGCAATGTCGTTGATGGTGCCGAGGGCATTGGATGACGCGCCCAGTGCGAACACCTTGGTGCGTGCCGTGATTTTATCCTCCATGTCGGCGGTATCGAGCGAGCCGTTTTCCAGCAGACGCACTTCGCGTACGACCACGCCCGCTGCGCCAAGCCGCAGCCATGGGCCGCGATTGGCCTCGTGGTCGAGTTGCGTGATCAGCACTTCATCGCCTGCGACCAAGGTGCGACCGATGGCAGCGCTCAACGCATAATTGAGCGTGGTCATGTTCTGCCCGAAAGAAATGCAATCGGCCGAACTTGCGCCGAGAAATGCGGCGACTGCCGCGCGCGCTTCGTCCATGCGCCGATCTACTTCCTGCGAAGGGCCGAAACAACCATGTGTATTGACGTTGCAGGAGCCATACACGTCGGCGATGGCATCGATGACTGCCTGAGGAACCTGACTCCCGCCTGGGCCGTCCAGATAGATCCAGCGTTTGCCCGCGCGGGTCAACGCTGGGAAGTCCTGCCGGCATCGCAGGTTATGTTCGAGTGTGTAAGCCATAAATCAGACGAACCTCCCGGCATCGATTTCAACGAGCGTTGGGCCGACGGTCTGCAGGGCGGTGCGCAGCGCAGCCGTGAGCGAGTCTGGATCCGTGACGCGGATGCCATGGCCGCCGCAGGCAAGCGCCAACGCGACGAAGTCTGGATTGCGCGCCACCACGTCGGTGGGCGGAATGCCGCTGGCGAGCATGTCATCGCGGATCTGACCGAGCGCGCCGTTGTTCCAGATCACCAACGGCAACGAAAGCTGCGCTTCGACCGCGGTCATGAATTCGTTCAACGTGAACTGCACGCCGAAGTCGCCGGCCAGCGCGAGCACTGTCCGTGAAGGGCTCGAGAATTTCGCGCCGATCGCCGCCGGCAGCGCATACCCCAGCGTGCCATAGCCTGAAGGGTGAAACCAGCAGCCCACCGCATCCACCGGGAAGGCATAGTTGCCCAGGTACGCGATCTGCGTCATGTCCGTGAAAATGGCGGCATCCGCCGGCAATGCGCGGCGGATTGCCAACAGCGCCGCGCGTTGAGCGTGCGCCTGGGCGTCGAAGGAAGCATCGATGCGGGCGCGAAACGCTGCTGCGGATTCGCGTGCTGCGGGAGCGGCAGGCGCCGTTGCCGCGAGCCCGGCCTCGATGCGTGTCAGCGCCTCGGCCGCATCGGCGAGAATTTTGATCTGCGCCTGATTGTGATCGTGCAGTTTTGCGGGATCGACGTCGATACGAATCAAGGTGCCGCCGATTTCAAGCTGCATGGCATGGAAGATGTCGGTCTCTGCCAGCTCGGTGCCAACGGCGAGCACCACATCTGCGGCGGCGACGAGTTCGCGCGTCGGCGCGAAGGCGAGCGCAGCACCGAAATGGGCAGGGTGATCGTGCGGCACGATGCCCTTGCCGGCGGTGGTGGTGAGTACCGGGCAAACCAGCCGCTCCGCCAGTCGTCGGACCGCATCGCGCGCGTGGCAGGCACCGCCGCCTGCAATGAGAAGCGGCCGGGACGCGGCGGCAAGGCTGCGTACGGCGGCATCGATGCTCGTCGAATCAGGCAATGGACTGGAGGGTGCCGCTGCGAAGCGAGCCGGTTCGAGCGACGTGTGCTCGTTCAGCAAGTCCAACGGTATCTCAAGATAGGCGGGCCGCGGGCGAGGTGCGCGCAGCGAGGTCAGGCAAAGCTTTAGCTGCTCGCGCACGTCTTCAGCAGAACGCGCCGTACAACTCACGCCGAACACTTCGGCCGCCAGGGCCGCGTGATTTTTAAGTTCGTGCAACACGCCCCATTGCTGCCCCTGCGATGCGCGCACCGGCGCGCTGGCGACGACCAGCAGCGGCACGGAATCCGAATAGGCCTGTGCCGCTGCGGTCAACACGTTGGTCAAGCCGGGCCCGGAGATGACGAAAGCAGCAGCCGTGCGACCCGCCATGCGTGCATAGCCGTCGGCTGCAAAGCCCGCTCCTTGCTCATGGCGCATCAGGAGGTGGCGGCAGTGTGCGCCCGCCAGGCCGCGATACAACTCGAGATTGTGCACGCCTGGAATGCCGAACACGGTGTCGACATCATTGACCAGCAGGAGATCAACCAGATACGTGCCGATGGTGCGGGACATGTCGGCTAAGATACGTCAATTATGAAATTTTCACCGATGGTCGATCGCATCGCGGGCGAGGGTGCCAGCGCATGGGTCGTCCACTATGAGGCACGCGCGGCATACGACCGCGGCGAAGACGTCGTCGTGCTCAGCATCGGCGACCCCGATCTGGCTACACCCCTGCCGGTGCTGGAGCGGGGTATCGATGCCCTGCGTGCGCATGACGTCCGCTACACACCGGCCGCCGGCCGTCCGGCGGTGCGCGCGGCGATCGCCGCCACGCATCGGCGGCGCACCGGTCAAGCGGTCGATGCAGCGAACGTCATCTTCCTGGCCGGTGCGCAGAATGCGTTGTTCACGGCCTCGCTTTGCATCGCCACCACGGGTGATGAAGTGCTGGCGCTCGAGCCGCTCTATCCGAGCTATCCGGCAACCATACGGGCCTCCGGGGCCAGTCTGGTGCGCGTCGCCTCGCCGGCGGCGGGCGGATTCCGCGTCGATCTCGCGGCGCTCGAAGCGGCCATCACGACGCGCACGCGGGCACTTTTTTTCGCGACGCCGAACAATCCCAGCGGCGTCATCATGAACGAGTCCGAAATCGCCGCGATTGCCGCTCTTGCGCAGCGGCACGCGCTTTGGGTCGTGGTCGATGAGGTGTATGCGGGGCTCGCGCCTGGTGGCAAGGTGCCAGGCCTGGCAGCGCGCCTGCCGGAACAGGTCATCACCGTCGGCAGCCTGTCGAAGTCGCATTCCATGCCAGGCTGGCGCGCCGGTTGGCTGGTGGGGCCCAAGCCCCTGGTCAAGCATGCCGAAAGCCTGACCATGTGCATGTTGTTCGGCTTGCCGGGCTTCATCCAGGAGGCGGCGACGACCGCGCTCGGTGACGCGTCGGACGCGGCCGAACGACGCATCGCCGAGTTCTGCGCGGCACGGCGTGACACCTACCTCGACGGCATGCGCGAGTTGCACGGCACGCGCTGTTGCGTACCCGAGGCCGGCATGTTTTCGCTGCTCGATGTGCGCGGCACCGGACTTACCGGCAATCAATTCATGCGCGGTCTGTATGAACGCGAGCGTGTGTCGGTCATCGACGGCGGCGCCTTTGGCGAGGCGACGAGCGGCTTCGTTCGCGTCTGTTTCGCCACCGACGAAAAAACCCTGCACGAGGCCGTCGTGCGCATCCGTCGATACGTCGCCGGCCTGGAGAAATAACCCGTGAGCGAGAAGGACAAAGATTACGGCATCGTCGTGCAGGCGCCGGGCGGCCCGGAGACGCTCGAGTGGCGCGAGCTGCCGATGCCCCAACCTGCCCCTGGCGAGGTGCGCATCGTGCAGCGCGCGGTCGGCGTCAATTTTATCGACACCTATTTTCGCAAAGGCCTGTATCCATGGCCGCACACACCGTTGATACCGGGGGGTGAAGCGGCGGGCGTCGTCGAGGAGCTGGGCGAAGGCGTGCACGGCCTCGCGATCGGCGACCGCGTAGCCTATACGCTCGCGCATGGCGCCTATCGGATGCATCGCGCGGTGGCCGCAGACCGGCTGGTGAAGCTGCCCGACGGTATTGAATTCGAGGTCGCGGCTTCGCTCATGCTGAAAGGCCTGACGGCGCAATTTCTGACCACGTCGGCTTATGCCGTCAAGGCCGGCGATTTTGTGCTGGTGCATGCCGCAGCGGGCGGTGTCGGCCTGCTGCTGGGACAATGGTTACACGCCTTGGGCGCCATCGCCATCGGCACGGCAGGCTCAACCGAAAAGGTCGCGATGGCGCTGGCCAATGGCTACGAACATGGCATCAATTACCGCACCGAAGACTTCGCTGAGCGAGTTCGGGACATCACCGCGGGCAAGGGCTGCAGCGTGGTCTACGACTCGGTCGGCGCAGACACCTGGCGCGGTTCCCTGAAGTGTCTCAAGCCGCGCGGCATGTTCGTCTGTTTCGGCCAGTCCTCCGGAATGATCAGCGACTTCAAACTCGCCGATCTAGCCGCCGGTGGCTCACTGTATGCGACGCGGCCGACGCTGTTCGATTACATCAAGACGCGTGACGAACTCGAAGCGGGTGCCGCAGATCTGTTTGCCAAGGTGGCGGCCGGCGCGATCAGCGCCCGGATCGGGCTGCGCCTGCCGCTGCGCGAGGCCGAGCGTGCGCATCGCGAGTTGGAAGGCCGACAGACCACGGGCGCGACGCTGCTGCTGCCTTAAGCCGGACGCTCGTCGCGCATGCCGAGCGGCAATGCGGTGGACTCTTTGATGACCGTCACCGCCACGGAGGAATTGACGGAACGCACGCACGGGATGCGCGACAGGTAATCGAGATAAAACGCCTCGTACGCCTTGATGCTGCGCGTGACGATCTTCAGCAAGAAATCCCATTCGCCCGTCAGCGTGAAGCATTCGAGCACCTCCGCGCGATCACGGATTGCCACCTCGAAGTCGGCCAGCGCCGCCCGGCCGGTGGTCGCGAGCTTGACGTGCGCGAACACCGTGACGTCGAGTCCCAGAGCG
Organism: uncultured Steroidobacteraceae bacterium; assembly: GCA_964658805.1. Classification (GTDB taxonomy): domain Bacteria; phylum Pseudomonadota; class Gammaproteobacteria; order Steroidobacterales; family Steroidobacteraceae; genus Bog-1198. Next base: position 4,872 of record CAZZZU010000105.1, on the reverse strand, counting down.
GCGCGGTCGAGCAACGCAACGCGCGCCTTGATGACGCCGGCCTGTTCCAGCTGCTGAATGCGCCGCCAGCAGGTCGTCGTCGATTGCTTGGTTTGCGCGGCCACCTCGGCCACCGACAGGGCGCCCTGACGTTGCAACAGGTCAAGCAATCGCAGATCCAGACGATCGAGGCTCGGACGATTCATTTGTTCCATAAAAACATCGAATGCGGTATGAACATTCCGGATTATCGGACGCTCCTCGTATGAATACAACATGCGCCGCATGGCGGCCGTACATTGGCGGGATGAACAAACAGTCGCGTTTGCATGTACCGCGCACCCCAGCGCGTCCCGGCGAGAAACCTGATTTCAGTTATGTCGAACTGTCGCCGGCCGGCGCCGTCCCGCGTCCGGAGGTGACCGCGCGGGTGCGCGACATGTTGCCGCTCGCCACGGATCTGGTGCGCGTGCTCGACGATGACGGCGCTGCGGTGGGACCCTGGCATCCCCACCTCGATCCCGCCGACCTGCAGGTAGGCCTGCGACACATGCTGTTGACGCGTATCTACGATGAACGCATGCAGCGCACGCAACGCGCCGGCAAAATATCGTTTTACATTCGGTCGCTCGGTGAAGAAGCCGTTTCCGTCGCATCGTGTATGGCGCTGCGACCCGGCGATATGCTGTTCCCGTCCTATCGCAATCAGGGGTTGCATATCACGCGCGGCATGCCGCTCATCGATATGATGTGTCAGCTGCTCTCGAACACGCGCGACATGTGTAAGGGCAGACAGTTGCCGGTGATGTACCACTCGCGCTCGGGCAACATCTTTTCCATCTCGGGCAATCTGGCCACACAGTTTCCGCAGGCCGTGGGTTGGGCCATGGCGGCCGCGATCAAGGGTGAGGACCATCTGGCCGCCACCTGGATTGGCGAGGGCAGCACGGCCGAGGCGGATTTTCACCACGCGGTGCTGTTTGCGTCCGTGTATCAAGCGCCGGTGATCCTGAACGTGGTCAACAATCAGTGGGCGATCTCGACCTTCCAGGGCTACGCCGGCGGCGAGCAACGTTCGTTCGCAGCGCGTGGACCGGGCTACGGCATGGCGGGAATTCGCGTTGACGGCAACGATTTCCTGGCCGTGTATGCCGTCACGCAGTGGGCGGCGGAGCGCGCCCGTCGCGGCGCCGGCCCGACCTTGATCGAGCACGTCACATACCGCGCCGCGGCGCATTCGACCAGCGATGATCCCGCGCGCTATCGCGCGAAGGACGATGCGGAGCACTGGCCGCTCGGTGATCCCATCGAGCGCCTCAAGCGGCATCTCGTCGCGCTCGGCGAGTGGTCGGACGAGCGCCACGCCAAACTCGCCGCCGAACTCGATGCGTCGGTGCTCGCGAATTGGAAGGAGGCCTGTCGGTTCGGCACCATGAATGACGGCCCGAAGCTCGATGCGGATCTCATGTTCGAAGACGTCTTCAAGGAAATGCCGGAACATCTGAAACGGCAGCAGGCGCTCATGCGTCGGGAGCGTGCTTAAGCATGGCAAACATGAACATGATTCAGGCGCTGAATTCAGCCATGGACGTGATGCTCGGACGCGATCCGGCCGTCGTGCTGATGGGCGAGGACATCGGCTACTTCGGCGGCGTGTTTCGCGCCACCGAAGGTTTGCAGCGCAAATATGGCGAACAGCGTGTGCTCGACACGCCCATCGCCGAAGGCGGCATCGTCGCGACGGCCATTGGCATGAGCATCAACGGCCTGCGGCCGGTTGCGGAGATCCAGTTCGCTGATTACATCTATCCGGGCTTCGACCAGATCGTGAGCGAGCTTGCGCGGATCCGCTACCGCACTGCCGGGGATTTTTTCGCGCCGGTCACCATTCGTACGCCCTGCGGTGGCGGCATCCGGGGCGGCCAGACGCATTCGCAGAGTCCGGAAGGCATCTTCACGCACGTGAGCGGCATCAAGGTGATCATGCCGTCCAATCCGTATGATGCGAAAGGGCTGTTGATCACCGCCATCGAAGACGATGATCCGGTGGTGTTCTTCGAACCGAAGCGTTTGTACAACGGGCCGTTCGACGGCGATCCCAACAAACCTGCGGTGCCCTGGAGTACGCATCCGAAAGGGCAGGTGGAGGAGGGCTACTACAAAGTGCCGCTCGGCAAGGCCGACATCGTGCGGGCCGGCGCCGATGTCACCGTCATCACGTACGGCACCATGGTGTACGTCGCTGCGGCCGCCGCTGCGGCACTCGACATCGACGCCGAAATCATCGATCTGCGCTCGCTGGTGCCGCTCGACACCGACACCATTTGTACGTCGGTGAAGAAGACCGGGCGATGCGTCGTGGCGCACGAGGCCACACGCTTTGGTGGCTTCGGTGCGGAGGTGCTCGCCGTGATACAGGAAGAGTGCTTCTGGGAGCTCGAAGCGCCGATCCAACGAGTGGCCGGCTGGGACACGCCTTATCCACACGCGTTCGAATGGGAATATTTTCCGGGACCGGGTCGCGTTGGCGCGGCGCTCAAGACGGTCATGGAGGGCGCATGAGTCAATATGTATTCAAGATGCCTGACCTGGGTGAAGGCACGGTCGATGCCGAAATCGTCGCGTGGCACGCCAAGCCCGGCGACACCGTCGCAGAAGATCAACTCATCGTCGAGGTCATGACGGACAAGGCGGCCGTGGAAGTTCCTGCGCCCGTGAGTGGCCGCATCGTCTCGATACAGGGAGCGCCCGGCGACAAGGTAGCCGTGGGTTCAACGTTCGTCGTGTTTGAAGTGAGCGACGGCGAGCACGCTGCCGCGCCCGAGGTCGCATCCGACGGCGTGTCTGCGGCCGCGCCGGTAGCTGAGCGCGCCGTCACGCCCGCAGCGTCGAATGGCTCGGCAGCGCCGAATGGACGCGTCAAGACCTCGCCCGCGAATCGGCGCCGTGCCAGTGAGGCCGGCATCGATCTGGCGACGGTGGCAGGCTCAGGGCCCGGCGGTCGCATCGTGCGTGGCGATCTGGAGCAGAAGACTTTGCAGACACGCACGCCGCCGGAAGCGCGCACCACCGCACCCGCCGCTGAGCCGAGCGACGAGGTCACCGAAGTGAAGGTCATCGGACTGCGGCGGGTGATCGCCGAACGCATGAGCGAAGCGAAGCGCACGATCCCGCACTTCGCTTATGTGGAAGAGGTCGACGTTACCGAGCTCGAGAGCCTGCGCAATCATCTCAATCACGGCCGACCGCATGACGCTGCGTCGCTCAGTTTCCTGCCGCTCGTGGTCGTGGCGCTGACCCGGGTGTTGGCAACGTTTCCGCAGTGCAACGTCACGCATGACGCGGCGCGCGGTGTCCTCAGGCGCCACCATGCCGTGCATGTCGGCATCGCGACGCAGACCCCCGATGGCCTCAAAGTGCCGGTGGTCCGGCACGCGCAGTCCAAAGGAATATGGCAGATCGCCGCGGAAATCCGCCAGCTGGCTGAAAAGGCGCGGGCCAATCGCATCACACGCGAGGAGCTCGGCGGCTCGACCATTACCGTGACGAGTCTCGGTAAGCTCGGCGGTATCGCATCCACACCCATCATCAATGCACCCGAGGTCGCCATCATCGGTCTGAACAAGGCCGTCGACCGTCCCGTGGTTCATGCAGGTGCCGTTGTCGTGCGCCGGGTCATGAATTTGTCGTCTTCGTTCGATCATCGTTTCGTGGACGGTTATGATGCGGCGGCCATGATTCAGTCCTTGAAAGTCATGCTCGAGCATCCGGCCACCATTTTCATCCCAAAGGTATAAGACATGACTGCTCAACCCCAACGCGCCGCGTTCGGCACCCTGCTCACCTCGCATATGGCGGTCGCCGTCTATCAGGGCGGTCGTTGGGGAGCGGCTGAAGTCAAACCGGTGGGACCGCTCGAGTTGAGTCCTGCCGCGCATGTGCTGCATTACGCCAGCACCTGTTTCGAGGGCTTCAAGGCGTATCGCGACAGCGATGGTTCAGTGCACGTGTTCCGGATGGATCGGCATATCGCGCGAATGCGCCAGAGCGCACGGCAATTGGTCTTGCCCGAGCCTGATGCGCAACAGCTGGCAGACATGGTACGCGCGGTGGTGAATCGCTGCCGCGATGCGGTACCGGACGCGCCAGGCGCGCTCTACCTGCGCCCTTTCATCATCGGCACGACCGCGAACATCGGCGCCGCGGCGACACCGGCAAGCGAGGCCATGTTGGTGGTGTTGGCCAGTCCGGTGTGGGACTACTTCGCGGGTGGCATGAAGCCGCTGCGCATCCTGGTCGACGACGAAAACACGCGCTCAACTTCGCAAATGGGCATGGTGAAAACGGGCGGTAATTACGCGGCGGCGCTGGGGCCGACGCTCGCTGCGCGGGCGCAGTTCCAGGCCGACCAGGTGTTGTTCTGTCCAGGTGGCCAGGTTCAGGAAACCGGCGCCGCTAACTTCCTGCTGATTCGCAAGGGCGAGATCCTGACGCGCAGCCTCGACTCGAGTTTCTTGCATGGTGTCACCCGCGATTCGCTCTTGAATATGGCGCGCGATTCGGGTTACCAGGTGTCGGAACGACAATTCGACGTCGCGGAAATGCTGGAGTGGGTGAAAACCGGCGAGGCTGCCTTGTCCGGCACTGCCGCAGTGTTGTCAGGCGTGGGCACCCTCATCTATCACGGCGCCGAACACAAGGTCGCCGGCGGCGAAGTGGGTCCGATCACCCGTGACTTGCGCGCACAGCTGGTGGCCATTCAGCAGGGCGAAGCCGTGGACCGCTACGGCTGGCGGGAAAAAGTCATCTAGCGCGGCGTCAATACTCCTCGCGTTCGTCGTCGTCTTCGTCGTCGAGGTCATCGTCGTCTTCATCCTCGTCCTCGTCCTCGTC
>CAZZZU010000104.1:0-15617 GCA_964658805.1 uncultured Steroidobacteraceae bacterium | reverse complement strand
TCCCTTGCTCGGCGACATCAGCGTCGCCGCACGCAATTTTCACTAGCTCCGCCGCGGTGCGCAGCGGTCGGCGCGGCGCACCGCGCACGTGCATCGAACAACTTTTATGCCTTCTGCTTGACGCGTGATTTATGCGGAGTGCACGATCGCGGCAGTTGGCAAGGGCAGGGGGATATGCGGACCTACAATCCGAGTGACGTCGTCGATTTCGTCGTGGTGGGATCTGGCGCTTCCGGCGGCGTGATTGCCCGGGAGTTGTCGCAAGCCGGCTTCAGCGTGGTCGTCATGGAGCAGGGCCGACGCATGAAGCCCGGCGACTTCGAACACGATGAGTTCAAATACGGTCACTTGAGTGGCATCACCAACGATCCCGCGTCGAGCCCGCAAACATTTCGCGACGACCCGTCCAAGCAGGCCGAACGGCCGCGCATGGGCAATGCGTTGGTATATGCCCGCATCGTGGGCGGCAGCAGCGCGCACTTCACCGCCAACTACTGGCGCTTCCATGAATCCGATTTCAAAGAACGCAGTCTGCTCGGATCAATTCCGGGCACCACTTTTGCCGACTGGCCGATTACCTATCAGGAACTCGAGCCTTACTACACCAAGGTCGAATGGGACGTCGGCGTCTCCGGTCTCGCCCATGCGAGTCCGTTCGATCCGCCGCGCAGCAAGCCTTATCCGATGCCGCCATTGCCGGTGAAATCTTCGGGTGTGCTGATGGAAAGAGGTGCTCGCAAGCTCGGGTTGCATCCGTTCCCGGCGCCCATGGCCATCAACTCGGTGCCATACCGCAACCGGCCGGCCTGCGGCCATTGCGGCTTCTGCATCGGTTACGGCTGTGAGTTCACGGCCAAGTCCTCGAGCGTCTGGAACATGATTCCCGAAGCGGAGGCGACCGGACGCTGCGAGATCCGTACGCAAAGTTACGTGTACGAAGTGGCCTTGAATCGCGCCGGACGAGCCACCGGTGTGCACTATTTCGATGCCGACAAGCAACAGCACCTGCAGCGTGCCAAGGCTGTGGTACTGGCCGCCAATGGCGCCGAGACTGCCAAGCTGCTGCTCAACTCGAAGACCAGCCGCTTTCCTGACGGCCTTGCCAACCGCAGCGGCATGGTGGGCAAGAATCTCATGTTCAATCAGGGTTCCGGCGTGCATGCCGTGTTCGAACACGCGCTCAACGAATACAAGAGCGTGCAGGTCACCCGCATCCTGCATGACTTCTACGAATCGGATCCAAAGCGTGGCTTCTACGGCGGGGGCGGCATCGATGCGCGCATGGGTTCGCAGCCCGCGGCGTGGGCACTGGCGGGAGGCGGTGATCTGCCGGAGTGGGGAGCCGCGTACAAGGAGCGCCTCGAGGCCTTCCCGCGCTCCATGATGTCGACCGGCCATTGCACCTCGCTCCCCCAGGAAACCAACAGCGTGAGCATCGACCCTGCACTCAAGGACGCCTGGGGCGTGCCCGCAATGCGGGTCACTTACAAAGATCACCCGGATGACCTGTCCATGGCGCATTTTCTTCAGGATCGCTGCGCCGAGATCATGCAGGCCGCCGGCGCGCAGCAGATTTGGCGCCCGGCTGCACGCCATGCGCGCGGCGGTGTGCACTTGCTGGGGACCTGTCGCATGGGCGACGATCCGGACACCTCGGTCATCGATAAATATCACCGCGCCCACGACGTACCGAATCTGTTCCTGTGCGATGGCGGCAGTTTCGTGACGTCCGGACGAGGTCAGCCGACGATGACCATTCAGGCGTTAGCCTTTCGCGCGGCCCATCACATCGGCGTATTCGCCAGACGCAACGAGATATAACCATGCATAGCAATGAAGTCGACAATCAGGATCTCTCCCGGCGCTCGTTTCTGCGCTCGAGCGGCGGTCTGCTCACCAGCATGTGGGTGGCGAGTCAATGGCCTTCCATTGCAGCAGCGGCACACCACGCCGACGATGTCTCGGGCGGCGACGCGCCACAGACTTTTGAATATTTCAACGCCGGCGATGCGGCAGACGTCGAGGCCGTCGGCGCTCAGATCATTCCGAGCGGCGCGACGCCGGGGGCCAGGGAAGCGCACGCGGTGCATTTCATCGATCGATCCTTGAAAACGTACTTCGCGGCGATGGCGCCTGACTATCACGCCGGACTCAAGGAATTTCAGGATCAGTTTCATGCCGCGAATCCGCAGTCCGCGTCGTTCGCCGTCGCCGATGTCGCCACCCAGATGACGTTTCTCAAAACCGTCGATCAGACGCCGTTCTTCGACATGACCCGCATGCTGACGGTTCTGGGCATGTTCAGCTCGCCGAAGTACGGCGGGAATTTTCAGGGTTCAGGCTGGAAGATGATGGGGTTCGTCGATCAGCATGCCTTCACGCCGCCTTTCGGTTACTACGATGCCGAGTACAAAGGCTTCGTGCCGTATCCCGCAAAGGACAAGGGTTAAGCCATGCGCAAATTCAAAGCCGGCGAAATGGTGGACTTCGTGGTGGTGGGATCTGGTGCGGCCGGCGGTGTGGTGGCGCGTGAACTCGCGCAGGCCGGCTTGTCGGTGCTGGTCTTCGAACAAGGCCCACGGTTGGGGCCGGCCGATTTCGAACATGACGAACTCAAATATTGGCTGCTGAGTGGCATCACCAGCGATCCGCACGCGAGCCCGCAGACGTTTCGCAAGACCGCAGCGGAAAAGGCGCAGCTGCCGCGCGGGCCCAATCCGCTCATGTATGCACGCATGGTGGGCGGCAGCAGCAATCATTACACCGCGAATTTCTGGCGCTTTCACGAAATCGATTTCCACGAGCGCAGTGTGTACGGCGGCATACCGGGCACTGCGTTTGCGGACTGGCCTATCACCTATCAGGAACTCGAACCCTATTACTCCAAGGTGGAATGGGAGATCGGCGTGTCAGGGTTGGGCTATGCGAGTCCTTTCGACCCGCCGCGCACGAAGGACTATCCCATGCCGCCGCTGCCCGTGAAGTCGTCGGGTGTGTTGTTCGAACGCGGCGCGCGCAAGCTTGGCTTGCATCCGTTTCCCGCACCGATGGCGATCACGTCGCGTCCCTATAAGGGCCGGCCGGCGTGCATCAGCTGTGGTTTCTGCATGGGTTTCGGCTGTGAAGCACGCGCCAAGTCTTCGACCCTGTTCACCATGATTCCCGAAGCTGAGGCGACCGGAAACTGTGAAGTGCGTTCCGCCAGCTACGTGTATCACGTCGATACCGACGCGGCGGGGCGGATCACCGGCGTGCACTATTTCGATCGGGATAAGCGTACGCATTTCCAACCGGCCCGTGCCGTGGTGCTGTCGGCCAACGGCGCCGAGACCACGCGACTGCTGCTCAATTCCACCAGTAACCGCTTCCCGCAAGGACTGGCCAATTCGAGCGGGCTCGTCGGTAAGCATCTGATGTTCAATCAGGGCGGCAGCGTGCAGGGCATGTTCGAGCACGAATTGAACGAGTACAAGAGCGTACAGGTGACCAGGATCCTGCACGATTTCTACGATGCCGACCCCAAGCGCGGCTTTTATGGTGGCGGCGGTATCGATGCCCGCATCAACCCGCAGCCTGGCCTGTGGGCGCTGGCGGCGGGCGGCGACCTGCCGCGCTGGGGAGCGGCCTACAAAGAGCGTCTGGAAAACTTCACCCGCATCACGGCGTCCACCGGCCACAGCACGTCGCTGCCACTCGAGACCAATAACATCAGCCTCGACCCCGACGTCAAAGACGCGTGGGGGATGCCGGCGATACGGGTCACGTACAAGGATCATCCCGACGACCTGGCCATGGCAAAGTTCTTACAGGATCGTTCCTACGAGATATTGGATGCGGCGGGTGCCAAGAAGGTCTGGCGTGAACCGATCGGCGAGAGCTCCAATGCCGCGCATCTGCTCGGGACGGCGCGCATGGGGAACGATGCAAAAACCTCGGTGGTGGATAAATACCATCGCAGCCATGACGTCAGGAATCTGTTCCTGGTCGACGGCTCGAGTTTCGTCACGTCAGGTCGGGGTCAGCCCACCATGACGATCCAGGCGCTGGCGTTCCGGGCAGGCGAGCATATTGCGCAATTTGCCAAGCGCAACGAGGTCTGAGAAGCGGGCGGTGATCCGATAGGCGAAGGCGCGCTTCAGCGCGCCCTTTTCTGCCTCGGCGCGTGTTCCTCCTCGTCCTCGGGCAGCGCGTCCGCGCCGTCGTGCTCTTCGTCGGCTTCGATGGCGACGCTGCCGGCAGCGCCGCCGTCGCCTATATCGTAGTCATCGAAGTCGCTCAGCAATTCCCGGGTACGCCGCTCCTCCATGACGCGCTCCAGACGCCGCCACGCGGGCTCCGCGCCCTTGGGCGCCTTGCGACGCTGCGAATCGACATCACGCATGATGTGATCGACATCGACGTCCTCGCTGCCGGGGGCGACTTCCTCGACGTCTTCCTCTTCGAACTCTTCAGATTCGGGCTTTTCGCTCATGCACTCGATGCTCGCGCGTGGCCATAGGGATCGAACCGTTAGGTTGATACGCGCGCGTTATAAACGGAAAAGCGGCCTTGGTGCAAGACCCGGCTGCACAGTTTTACTTGACGAGGTCGTTGAGCTGAAAAATGGGCAGCAGCAAGGCAATCACGATGAACATCACCACCCCGCCCATGAAGACCACCATGGCCGGACCGAGCAGGTTGGTCATGGTCGAGAGCAGGCCGTCCATTTCCCGCTCCTGATTCGACGCAGCGCGTTCGAGCATTTTCTCGAGTTCACCGCTCGACTCGCCGCTCGAGATCAGATGCACCATCATGGGCGGGAAAATCTTGCGAGCAGCCAACGATTTACCGATCGGAGCGCCTTCCCGTACGCGCGAGCTGGCTTCCTCGACGGCGCGTTTCATGGGCAGGTTGTTGACGACCTCCGCCGCGATGCGCAGCGCCTCGAGGACGGGCACCGCGCTGGCGGTGAGAATGCTGAAGGTGCGGGCGAATCGTGCCGTGTTGACGCCGCGTATCAATTTGCCCACCAGCGGTACGCGCAACAAGAAGCGGTGGAACTTGAGCCGATTCTCGACGTTCTTGAGCCAGCGCAGAAACAGCCATGTGACTGCTGCCAGGACGATCAGGGCCACCCACCAGTAGTGCCGGATAAAATCGCTCATGCCAATGAGCAGGCGCGTGGCGATGGGCAGCTCCTGGTGACCGGACTCGAATACTGCCACCACCTGCGGTACCACGTACGCCAGCAGGAAGGCGACGATGCCGAAACTCAGCACCATCAGGCAGATGGGATACACCAATGCATTGCTGACCTGCTGTCCCATGACCTGCCGCGACTCGGTGTAATCCGATAGTCGCTCGAGCACCTGGTCGAGCTTGCCAGACTGCTCGCCGGCAGCCACGGTGGCGCGGTAGATCTCCGGAAAGGCCTGCGGGTAGTCGCGCAGCCCGTCGGCCAACGGATGGCCTTCCACCACCTTGCTGCGCACACCGAGCACGATACGTTGCACGCGCGGCTTCTCGGTCTGCTCGGCCACCGCCTGCAGCGTCTCTTCGAGCGGCAAACCGGAACGCAACAGCGTCGCCATCTGGCGCGTCAGCAGGGCAAGATCGAGTGCCGAGAGACCGCGACGCATCAGACTGCGCCGGCGGCTGTCCTTTTTGCTCTGGGCCAGCGTTTCCTGAATGTCCGTGGGCAGGAGCTGCTTGTCGCGCAGCAGCTGGCGGACATGCTTGGGGGTGTCGCCCTCGATGAGTCCCTTGCGCTCCCGGCCCTGGACGTCGAGCGCCGTATATTCGAAGGCAGCCATCAGTCTTCGCGGGTGACGCGCAAAACTTCTTCCAAGGTGGTTTCGCCGGCCATGATTTTGCGACGACCGTCGTCGCGGATACCAGGACTGTGGGTACGGGCGTAGCGCTCCAACTCCTGCTCCGAGGCACCGTCGTGGATCATGGTGCGCATGTGATCGTCGAGCGAAATCAGTTCGTAGATTCCCGTCCGGCCCCGGTAACCGTTCCCCGGCTCGCTGCCCGGGCGATACAAGGTCATCTCGCCGCTGGTCTCGCTCAGGTTCAGGAGGCGCCGCTCATATTCGCCGGCCGCGAATTGCTCGCGCGTCTCCGGATTCAACACCCGTACCAGGCGCTGCGCCAGCACACCGATCAAGCTCGAGGACAGCAGAAACGGTTCAATACCCATATCGCGCAAGCGCGTGACGGCGCCCACCGCGGTGTTGGTATGCAAGGTGGAGAGCACCAAGTGACCGGTCAGACTCGCCTGCACCGCGATCTGTGCAGTTTCGAGGTCGCGGATCTCGCCGATCATCACCACGTCGGGATCCTGACGCAGGATTGCGCGCAACCCACGCGCAAAGGTCATCTCCACTTTCGTATTGACCTGGGTTTGGCCGATGCCGTCGATGTAGTACTCGATCGGATCCTCGACCGTCATGACGTTGCGCGTGTTGTCGTTGATGCGTTCGAGCGCGGCATACAAGGTGGTGGACTTGCCGGAGCCGGTCGGGCCGGTCACCAGGATGATGCCATGCGGCTTGTGAATGATCTCGTCCATGGCCGTCTGCGTGCGGGCATCCATGCCGAGCGAAGTCAGTTCGATGCGGCCGGCCTGCTTGTCGAGCAGACGCAGCACCACACGCTCGCCGTGGCCGGAGGGCAGGGTGGAGACGCGTACGTCGACCGCACGGCCGGCGATTCGCAGTGAAATGCGGCCGTCCTGCGGCAGGCGCCGTTCGGCAATGTCCAGCTTCGACATGACCTTGATGCGAGACACCACCAGCGGCGCCACCGCGCGCTTGGTCTGCAGTACCTCACGCAGGACGCCGTCGACACGAAAGCGGATCACCAGCCGATTTTCGTACGGCTCGATGTGGATGTCGGACGCGTTTTCCTTCACCGCTTGCGTGAGCAGGGCGTTGATCAGCCGAATGATCGGCGCTTCGTCGTCGCTCTCGAGCAAATCTGAGGATTCCGGAATGTCCTCCGCCAGATGTGCAAGGTCAGTATTGTCATCAAGACCTTCAAGCATCTGCATCGCCGCGCCGGAACCTGCCTCATAGGCAATCCGCAGCATCGAGTCGAACTTCTCGACCGAGACGCGCTCGAGTTTGAGCGGCACGCCGACGAAACGACGCACTTCGGCGATGCTTTGCGGGGTCACGCCGGGACGACACACCACATCGGCAATGTCATCGGCGATGCCGCGTACCAGGATGCCGTGGCGCTTCGCAAACGGGAAGGACAGTTTGCGCGTGAACTCGATGCTCTTGAGTTCTGCACTCATGGCTGCTGCACCGTGCCGGGATTGGGCGCGGCCGGTTGCTGTGGCGGCTGGGTCGGTACCGGCTGACGTCCCTTATCGTCTTCGGGCAGAATTGGCATGGTCGTCAGTCCTTGCGCTGGCGCAGCGCTCGGCGAGGGGCCGTTCGGCGTGGCGCCTTGTGCATTGGCATCGCTCGGGACCACCGGCGGCAACGCGATGCCCTGCGGGATCCCCGGTACGGTGGGCTGACGCTGTCCGGGCAGCAGCGTGATGCGGCCATTGTTCAAATGCTGCTGGCTCTGGCGTACTTCGTTGTATTTCTCTTCACTGATTCCCTGCGTGGTATCCGAATCGCGCAGGATTTTCGGCCGGATGAAGACCAGCAAGTTCTTCTTCTGGCGTGAGCCGCTGCGCGACTTGAACAGGTTGCCGATGAGCGGGATGGCGCCGAGGCCGGGCACCCGGTCCTCACTCTCGGTAACGGAATCGGACATGAGGCCGCCGAGCACGATGATACCGCCGTCCTCGATGAGCACCGTGGTCTTGATCGAGCGCTTGTTGGTCGAAATATCGGCCGAGTCGGTCAGTTTCGCACCCGGCGAGGAGTCTTCCTGTTCGATCTTGAGCTGCACCGAATTGCCTTCATTGATATGCGGCGTGACTTTGAGGATCGTGCCCACTTCCTCGCGTTGAATGGTCTGGAAGGGGCTCGTCGTTCCGGCGACGCTGGCCGTCGTGTTGCTGTAGGAACCCGTGATGAGCGGAATTTCCTGCGTCACCTTCACCTCTGACTCCTCGTTGTTCATGGTGATGACCGAGGGGGTCGAAATGATGTTGCTGCTGCCGTCGCTGCGCAGGGCTTGAATCAGTGCCGCAAAGTTTATGCCGCTGCTGGCCACGCGGCCGATGGCCAAGGACGCGCCCGTTCCGATTGTGGAGCTGGAAATGCTCGACGCAGCGGTCGTGGCACTGGTGGTGCTGCCGCTCAAGGCTGCTGCGGCGAGGTCGACGATGCTGGTGCCGGCCCCTGGCAGGTTCACGACCGAAGCCGGTACGGTACTCGAACCCTTCCCGTACAACAACCACTGCACGCCAAGATTGGAGCTCTTGTTGACGTCCACTTCGACGATGACGGCTTCCACCTGGACCTGGGCGCGCCGGATGTCGAGTTTGTCGATGACGGCCATGAGCGATTTCATGATCTTGGGAGGGGCAGTCATGACGAGCGCATTGGTGGCCGTATCGGCCCAGATCGTGACGCTCGCATCGACATTGGCAGCCCCACCGCCCGCGGCGCCGCCGGCCGGTGGCGGTCCGCCCTGTGCCTTCGCAGTGGCCGTCGCCTGCCCTTTGAGCTTGTCGGCAATCTTTTCTGCATCTGCGTAGCGCAAATAGCGCACCTGGGTATCGCCCCCGCTCGACAGCGGCGTATCCATATTGAGAATGACGGCCTTCAGTCGCAGCCGCTGCGACTTCTCGCCGGTCAGCAGGATGCTGTTGGTGCGATCGTCCGCCACGATCTTGACCGCGGCTCCCGTGCCCTCGGCGCCGGCGCCCTGATTCAGCGAGTTGAGGATGCGCACCACGTCGCCGGCGCTGGCGTTATGGAGCGGGATCACCTCGATGGGCTCGTCGCCGCTTGAATCCATGCGCTCGACGATCCGCGCGATACGGCTCACGTTGCTGGCTCGATCGGCGATGATCAGCATGTTGCCGGTCGGGTAGGCGGCCAGATGGCCCTGCTGCGGTATCAAAGGACGCAGCAGCGGAACGAGCGCGGCGGCACTGATGTTCTTCAAGGTGATGATCTGCGTGACGATCTCATCGGAGGTCGAGCTGACATTATTCGGCAGGTCCAGCGATGGGAACTGCCGGGCGTCCGTGTTCGGAATGATCTTGATGACCTTGCCCGCCGGGACCGCGACGAAGCCGTAGACCTGCAGCACCGCGAGGAATGCCTCATAGAACGCCGCCGGCGTCATGGGTGTCGAAGACAGCATCGTGACCTTGGCATTGACGCGCGGATCGATGATGAAATTCTTACCTGTCACCTCGCCGACGGCCTGGATGATCTGGGTCAGGTCGGCATCCTTGTAGTTGGGCGTAATCGTTGCGTCCGGGTTGCGCGGCTGACCCTGACGGGTGGATTGGGGCCACGCCGGCGTCGTCACGGCGACGAGAACCGTCGAGAGCGTCAACACCGCGACGAGGCGGCGCAGAGTGGGGTGAGAGTGCTGAGGCATACGTGTCATGAGTTCTCGCGCGCTAGTCTTGCGTACTATCCGGAGGCACGGACGTAGCCGGCGGTGCGCCAGCAGGCGCGCCGCCCGGGGGTGGGCTGCTATCGTCCAAATCCTTGGTGGCCTGGGCGGCTACCTGAGCAATATTCAAGGTAATTTCCTGCTTTTGACCACCGCGTTCCACGGCAATGGTGACCCGGTCCGAATTCTGGATGGTATTGAATACCTCCTGACTGCGCTGCGGGTCATCCAGCGCGGTCCCATTCACCGCCGTCACCAAGTCGCCCGGTTTCAATCCGAGCTTCGCAAATATCTGCCGATTTCGTCCCGGATAAGCTCGAAAGCCTCTCATTTTTCCAGCTGCGCTGTCATAAGACGGCACGACACGCATCACTTGATCGAGGATTCCAGGGTCTTGCTGCACCATTTTCCGGATGCTGTCCACTGCTTGAGTGGTGTGTGCGTCAGCGCCCGGCTGGCGGCGGCCGCTGGGGGGCCGCGGCGCGCTCATCAGTATCTGCTTGGGCAGTGTCAACGTTTCGAGGGCGCCGCTTCGGTCCAAAATGACATGGTCGAGGAACACCGAATGCAAGGCCGCGCCGCTGATGTTGTCGCCCACCCCGAAAACCTTGGAAGGACCGCCGCCGTCGCTGATGATCGCGATGCCATGGCGTGGGTCCTGTGTCGCGATGGTCCCGGCCAGCATCAGGTTCGCTGAACTCGGCGGGGCGTTGGCAGGGTCCCGGTCGACAGGTGCGTTCTCCGCCACGCCGAACAGATGATTGTTGATGACGCCTGCCACGTTCACTGCCGGTTGGCGCGGGCGCAGTGGTTGCGAGGCGACGACCGGTTGCGGCGATTCCACCGGCGCCCCACGCACCAGTCCGTAGGCAAGTCGCGCCAACTCCAGAAGGATCAGGGCAGCCAGCAGCCAGGTGAGCCAGGTAGGACCCACGAGCTGCAATCGAGCCAGCCAAGCATTTGCGCGTGTATCGATCATTTATAGAGGTATCGAGCTTCCAGAAGGGTGCCACTGCCGTCAACTGCGCGGCAATCATAGGGCCACGCAATTGCCCGCTCAAGCATTTGTTTTTACTTGTTAAAGTCAGGTGACATCGAACAGCGACAGGGAACTATCCAAAAAGCGATTATGGCTCACGTCTTGTAAAGCGTTTGAACGCGCCCTATAAATTGAATCCTCATGAGTGATAACGAACGCGGTCGGGAAGGAACAGGGCTGATTGCTGAAGAGGCCGCGCCCAAGCTCAAACGACCTCCGCTATACCAAGTCGTGCTCATCAACGATGACTACACCCCCATGGAATTCGTCATCGATATATTGCAGCGCTTCTTCTCTATGGACCGAACGAAGGCGACTCGGGTTATGCTGGAGGTGCACACCAAAGGTAAAGGTGTGTGCGGTGTATTCACTTATGAAATTGCAGAAACTAAGGTGGCTCAGGTAATCGCGTATGCGCGACAACATCAGCATCCGCTGATGGCAACGCTAGAAGAGGCGTAAAGTGCTTAGTCAAGAACTGGAATTTTGCTTGAATGATGCGTTTGCCGGCGCACGCGAAGCCCGGCACGAGTTCATGACGGTGGAGCACTTGCTGCTCGCCATCGTGGATACCCCTAAAGTGCGTGAGATTCTGAAGTCGTGCGGCGCCGATACGGCAAAGCTCAAGACCGAACTCAAGCAATTCATCGACCAAACGACGCCACGCCTGCCGGCGGGGGAAGATCGCGACGTGCAACCCACGTTGGGCTTCCAGCGCGTGTTGCAGCGTGCGGTCTTTCATGTGCAGTCGAGCGGCAAGAAAGAAGTCACGGTGGCCAATGTGCTGGTGGCCATTTTCAGTGAAAAGCAGTCGCATGCGGCTTATCTGCTCAGCATGCAGGATGTGTCCCGGCTGGACGTCGTCAATTTCATCGCTCATGGGCTCTCCAAGGCCGGCGGCGAAGAGCGCAGCGAGCGCGACGAGGGCGCAGCATCGACCGATACCGAGCGCGAGGGCGACGGCGGCGGCAACGCGCTCGAGAAGTACGCGACGAATCTCAACGATTCAGCCCGCAAGGGCAAGATCGATCCGTTGATTGGCCGCAAGCTGGAAGTCGAACGGACCATCGAGATACTGTGCCGACGGCGCAAGAATAATCCGCTTTACGTCGGCGAGGCCGGTGTCGGCAAGACCGCGATCGCGGAAGGACTCGCCCGCATGATTGTCGAGAATCAGGTGCCGGACGTGCTGCTCGACGCCACGATTTATTCACTCGATATGGGCTCGTTGGTGGCCGGAACCAAGTATCGCGGTGACTTCGAGAAACGTTTGAAGGCGGTTCTGGCCGAAGTGAAGAAACAGCCCGGCGCAATCCTGTTTATCGACGAAATCCACACGGTGATTGGCGCCGGTGCCGCCTCGGGCGGCGTGATGGACGCGTCCAATCTGATCAAGCCGGCGCTCGCCAATGGTGAGTTGCGCTGTATCGGCTCGACCACCTACAGCGAGTACCGCGGCATCTTCGAAAAGGACCATGCGCTCGCGCGGCGTTTTCAGAAGATCGACGTCACTGAGCCATCCGTGCAGGACACCATCGATATTTTGCGCGGGTTGAAGACCCGCTACGAAGAACATCACGGCATCAAGTATGAAGATGATGCATTGCAGGCGGCGGCCGAACTGGCAGCGCGCCACATCAACGACCGGCATATGCCGGATAAGGCAATCGACGTGGTCGATGAAGCCGGCGCAAATCTGCGCCTGCAGCCGGTCGACAAGCGCGCGAATTCGGTTACTGTCTCACAGATCGAAAATGTCGTCGCGCGCATTGCGCGCATCCCGCCGAAGAACGTGTCGACCTCGGACCGCGATGTGCTCAAGAATCTGGAGCGCAATCTCAAGCTCACCATCTTTGGCCAGGATAAGGCGATCGAAGCGTTGTCCGCGGCCATCAAGATGTCACGCTCGGGATTGGGAGATCAGCGCAAGCCGGTAGGCTCGTTTTTGTTCTCAGGCCCAACCGGTGTTGGCAAGACCGAAGTCACCCGCCAGTTGGCACTCGCCATGGGTGTCGAGTTCGTGCGCTTTGATATGTCGGAATACATGGAACGGCATACGGTTTCGCGGCTCATCGGTGCGCCGCCCGGATACGTGGGTTTCGATCAGGGCGGCTTGTTGACCGAGTCCATCGCCAAACACCCGCACTGCGTGCTGTTACTCGACGAAATCGAAAAGGCACATCCGGATGTCTTCAACCTCCTGCTGCAGGTCATGGATCACGGCACCCTGACTGACAATAATGGCCGCAAAGCGGACTTCCGCCACGTCATCATTGTCATGACCACCAATGCCGGAGCCTACGAAATGAGTCGTCCGAGTATCGGCTTCACGCAGTCAGACTCGACCAGCGATGGTATGGAAGCCATTCGCCGCTTGTTCACGCCGGAGTTTCGCAATCGATTGGATGCCGTCATTCAATTCGGTGGGCTCGACCAAAGCACGATCGAGCGCGTGGTCGACAAACTCCTGGTCGAAGCGGAAGCTCAACTCGAAGCCAAGCGTGTCACCATTTCGGTGGACGAAGCGGCGCGTCGCTGGATCGCCAAGAAAGGCTACGATCCGAAGATGGGGGCCCGGCCGATGGCGCGCGTCATTCAGGAGTTCATCAAGCGTCCGCTGGCCGAAGAACTGCTGTTTGGGCGACTCGTCAATGGCGGCCATGTGGAGGTCACCTTGAGCGAGGAAGGGGACAAGCTCAAGCTTGAACCGAGCGCCACGGAGCCGGCGCTCGTTTCACAAAACAGCTGACGTTACTGTCGGGCGGTCGTGGGACTGCCCGACTACTTAATCTAGCAGGGAAAGCGGAGCAGGACGGAACGGACCGCGTTAACGGCCGCGGTACACGATTCGACCTTTGGTCAAATCGTACGGTGTCATTTCGACGGTGACCTGGTCGCCGGTCAGAATTCGAATGTAGTTCTTTCGCATCTTGCCTGAGATATGTGCCGTAACCACATGGCCAGTCTTAAGTTTGACTCGAAACGTGGTATTCGGTAGCGTTTCAACGACCTCGCCTTCGAATTGAATTGCCTCTTCTTTTGACATGCTTCCTTGGGTGTTTGTAAGCCGGGCGCATTGTGCATAAAGGTAGGGGGTAAAGCAATTTAGCAACACGCGTCAGCTGGACGCCATGGACACCCTCTAGCGCGCGGTCCGCGCCCAGGTACTGCAGGGCGTACGTCGCGTGTGCAGTTGCAGCAATGCCGAGAAGTGTTTACGGGAGACCTCGCGGGCGCCGAGTGTGACGAGATGGGCGCTGGTCACCTGACAATCGATCAGCTGGATGTCGCGTTCGCGGCATTCGTCCACCAGTCGGGCTACCGCAACCTTGGACGCATCGCGTTCGCGGCTGAACATGGACTCGCCGAAGAATACCTGACCCAGCTGTATCCCATACAAGCCGCCCACGAGTGTATCGCCGTGATAAGTCTCGATCGAATGAGCGAAGCCAAGCCTATGCAGCGCTTCGTAAGAATGGATCATCTCGTCGTTGAGCCAGGTGTCGGGGCCCGCGCGGCGGGGTGCCGCGCAGCCGCGGATGGTCGCGCCGAAATCGTGATCGAGCCGCGAGTTGTACGGCCCGTTGCGGATGGTCTTTTGCAGACTGCGTGAGCAACTGAATTCGTTCGGGAACAACACCATGCGCGGGTCGGGTGACCACCAAAGAATGGGTTGTTGTGCCGAGTACCAGGGGAACACACCGCGCTCATAGGCCGCGAGCAAGCGTGCGGGGCTCAAATCGCCGCCAGCGGCGAGCAGGCCCGGCGGCTCACGCAAGGCCTGTTCGAGCGGTGGAAACCAGCCCGGGTCCGCATGCTCTCCGAGCCAGACGAGCCTGCTCAGAGCTTGAGCTCCTCGTCGGCGCGATGGTAAGGCACGTGCTCGTTCACCGCGGCTGCGTAGTGATCGACGCCGCGTGCTTCGCGCTGCGCGAATTCGCGGATAGCTGCTGCAAAGCGCGTGTCGGAGATGAAGTGCGCCGACGTCGTGATGGTGGGGACAAAGCCGCGTGGCACCTTGTGCTCGCCCTGTGTGCCGGGTTCGAAGCGTTGTAAACCGTGCTCGATGCAGTATTCGATGCCTTGGTAGTAACAGGTCTCGAAGTGCAGGCTGTGATAGTTTCCGCCGGCGCCCCAGTAGCGGCCGAACAGCGCATCCGCACCGACGAAGAAAATGGCGGTTGCGATCGGCTCACCGTTAAGGACCGCCACCTTCAGCATCATGCTTTCGGGCATGGCGCGGGCAATGCGTTTGAAAAAGTCGAGCGTGAGATAAGGCTCGTGGCCGTGCCGATGAAACGTGTCGGCATAAAAACCGTAGACGATGTTCCAGAGTTTATCGTCCATGTTGCCGCCCAGCACCGTCTCGAAAGTGATGCCGGCTTCCGCGACGCGACGGCGTTCGCGTTTGGCTTTCTTGCGTTTCTCGGCGGTGAAAGTCGCGAGGAACGCGTCGAAGGATTCGTACGCCTGATTGTTCCAGTGAAATTGGCAGTCGCGGCGCGCAATCATGCCGGCCTGCTCGAAGTAGGCCGCCTGTTCCGCCGGGGGGAACAGCACATGCCAGGAAGAGATGCCCTCGCTGCGGGCAAATTCCGTCACCACGTCGATCACGCCGGCCGCGATCTGCGCGGCGTTCGTCTGCCGATTCAGCAACAGGCGCGGTCCTGTTACCGGCGTGAACGGGATGGCGGTCAGCAGTTTGGGGTAATAATCAAGACCATGCTGTGCATAGGCACTGGCCCATGAAAAATCGAACACGAACTCGCCGCGCGAATGCCCCTTCAGAAATAGGGGCATGGCGGCAACCATGGCTCCGTTGGCATCTTCGACGACGAGATGGTTGGGCACCCAGCCCGTACGCGGCGCGGCGCAACCGGACTGTTCCAGCGCCAGCAGAAATTCGTGCCGCACGAATGGATGCGTAGCGCCGGCGAGCGCATTCCAGCGTGCCGCGTCGATCCGCGAGATGCTGTCGAAAAACCGCGCCGTACGCGCGCTCACGCGATTGCCGCGCGCGGCGCCGCGTGCGAGTCAGCTTCCAGTTGCTCCAGGT
>CAZZZU010000103.1:0-15797 GCA_964658805.1 uncultured Steroidobacteraceae bacterium | reverse complement strand
CGTTTCGGACGCGTCACAGGTTCTCCGCATGAATCGTGAAACCGCCGATTGACGGCGTCAGGATGCGAACGTTGCAGAAGGTGTCGAGCACCTCGCGCTCGCGCTTCCGGTTGACCCCCTGGGCCTTGCAGATCGCGCGTAGGTCGATGCTCGAGATGAGGGTGGATTGCGGGTTGGTGCGCTGCCACTCCCTCAGCGCGACGATGACCTTGTCCTGATTCTTGCCGCGCCCCTTTGCGTTGAAACTCAGCGGTGCGTCGGTCATGACCAGGGCGAGCGAGGTGACGGCCTCGCCGTATCGATCGTGTCGGCCAAGGTCGATCACCTTCGCCTCGTAACTCAAGGGTGGCATCGAGGCAGCATCCTTGAATCGGTCGCGGGTGACGGTGACGAACATGCCGCGGGGATCCGGGCGGCTCACAATGTATTCCGCGTCCGGGTTCGCCATGAGCGTGGAAGCGCCGCGCGGCCTTGCCGAGTCCGAGTGGCCGCTGTGTGCAACCAGGATGACGGTGCAGCCCAAGTCCTCGCGCAGCACCGCGGAGAGATTCGACAGGAAAGCCGCCACATCGCCGTTGTCATTCTCATCCAGGCCGATCGCGAACTTGCTCAGCGTGTCGATCACCATGAATTCAGGCTTGCCGAGCTGCTTCGGAAGCGCTTGGACTGCTTCGCGCACGGCATCGAGCTCGGCCAAGTCGGTGAGATTCAGGCAACGCTCGAGCGCTACGAGCGGCAGGCTCGCAAGATCCGTCGACAGGCGGTGCTGGTTGATCCAGGCACCGACGCGCCGATCCAGCCCGGAGCCCTCGCCGCTTAAGACCACGCCGGCGTGACCCTCGACCGCCATGCGCATTGCCCAGTCGAGCGCAATGAAAGACTTGAAAGATCCGCGCGGGCCGGCCAGGACCGCGAGGACATTCGCCTCGATCACCTTGTGGATCAGCCACTCGGGCTCGCGTGACTCCGCGACGATCTCGCTGACGTGCCGGAACTTGATAGCGGTAGTGGAGGGCTTGGGGCCCGCCACGTGCAGCAGTCTGGGAGCGGTCATCGCGGCTCCGGCCTGTAGAAGACGCTTTCCACGCCGGCGTCGTCGGAGGCGGAGAGCGCCGCGACCAGAGCAGCGCCCGACGACACCAGGAGCCGTGCGAATCGATCAATGAAAGCCGCATCGCGTCCGTGCACGACCAGGGTCAGCTGGAGGCGGTGGCATAGCCTCCAGTCGTAATTTTCCGGCTCCGCTTCAGGTGGAAGACACAGGATTTCCGGTGGCCTGCGAACCCGCGCTCGTGCCCAGGCGCGATCGCCGGCGTGTATGAAAACATTTGGCGCAAGCCCGCGGCGGCGCGCCTCGCAGAGCTCCCGACCATAGGGCGGCAGCGGCAACAACGTGCGATCCGGGACGCTCATTCGCAGTCACCACAGCGGGCAATCAAGCGTCGCACCTGCTCGACGGCAATGCCGAGCGCAGCCGCGACGCCGTGATCGCTGTAGCCCTCCTGCAGCAATCGCTGCGCAGCTGCCCGGGCCTCCTCGATCGTCCGCGGTGCGTAGAGTTGCGCGCGTGCCCGGTAACTCTTATCGCTCATCGCGTAGCAGTCCCGCAGCCGCAGGTCCGAAGCTCAGCGTGGGCCTGGACCTGGATCCGTTGCGCAGCGACGATCTTTAGCCACGAGTCGCAGCTACAGCAGTGCCGATGGTGCAGCGCTTGGCGCATGAAATGCGCGCCGCATTCAACGCAGCAGGCTATACGCTGGCGCGGCCATGGGAAAATGCGAGCCGTCATCGGCCGGGGCGCCGACGCTCTTGGCAAGCGTTGCAGAACCTTGCCTTCTTGGGCGCAGAACCCGGCAGCTGCCGGTCGCATCGAGCGCAGTACGCGCGCCGATGGAGAGGCGGTTTATGGCGGTGTGGTGGCGGTTGTCGAGTCGGTTCGTATAGGATGCTGACGCTCACTGACTGACCTTCCTTCGTTTGTTGATTCGAGGCCCGAACGGCGGCTAACCGATTCGGGCCTTTCCATTTCCGCGAACAGCGCATCAACGGCCGCATGCGCGAAGCAACGCGCGAGCTCGTCGAGTAGGTGCTCGCAATCCATCATCAGGCGGGCGACTCTGTCACCGACGTCACGCGCTTTGCACCGCGAATGCGCGCAGCGCGACGCTGCTCGAGCTCGATGCGCAGCCGGGAGGCAGTGGCCGGCGTCCACAGCGGTCGATCACCAGCCCACGCATCAGCAGGGATATTGAGTTGACCGATGCGCGTCACCGAGACACCGAGATATCTCGCAAGGTCCGTGCGCCCGTAAAACCGTGGAATCGACATGACCATTCCTTCCTGCTACTTGCCCCTTGCGTAACCTTACCTAGTCATCGTAAGGTGTTACTAAGTCCCCATGAAAACCGGACTTACTGGGGGGAACGTAAATTGAAGGTTGGGGAACTTGCTTTTGAATCCGGATGGCTCGAACGACTGCGCGCTCAGCCGCCGGCGCCCACCAGAGCAGCGATCATCAATCGCGCTCTCAAGTTCGGGAACACTGGTACCTGGCGCGATTGGCTTGCGATCAACAGCATCGGCGTCAACAACGGCATGCCTCTGGCACCGGGTGACGACCGCACGCTCATGCAGGCTGACACGCCCCGCCTATTTCGGGACGCTTTGGGTGCGATCGTGGAGCGCACAGTTCCGAAGGTCATGGAAGAAAGCTGGGTCGCCGCGGCAAACGATGTCTTGCCGATACGGACGATCCGCCGCGTCGGCACCAGGTTGCGCGAGGAGGCTCGTTACGTACAGTTCGGAGTGCACGCGCCCCTCGACGGGATGCTCGCGGTGACGTTGCTTTGGCTCCTCGAGAAAAAGCCTTCGCAGGGGCGCAAGGCGTGCGAGGGACAGCTTTGCCAATGCCACTACGACAAATGCGGGCGTTTCTTTCTCGCTCAGAAGCCTACCAAGCAGGGTGGCTGGCGGACGCTCTATTGCCCGGTGAGGCCAAACGACCAACCGAAAGATGACCACATGATCAAAGCGCACAACGCGCGGCGAAAATGAAGGCTGCGACTGAATGACACCAACACAGAACCCGCATACGGCGACGCGTGACGCTCACGACCTCATGAAACGGCTATCCGAACTCGCTGTGCAGCGGACGGATTTGGAGATCCAAGCGATGCGACTCGACAAAGAAGCGGTACTGAGCCCGTTTACGGACGGCGGTGAGGCTGAGGAGCTGGCACTGAAGCTCGAAGCGCGGTCGCTGCGTGATAAAGCACAGGGACTTCGGGAAGAGGCGCTGCGGATCGTGTTCGAGTATCCGGGCCCAGTCGATGAACTCGTGGCCGCCGCAATGGAAGGAACACAAAAATGAACGCCGTCATCTATTCCCGCTTCAGCACCGACCGGCAGACCGAGTCCTCGATCGCCGACCAGGTGAGGATCTGCACCGAGTGGGCGACTCGCGAGGGCATCACGGTTGTCCGTACGTTCAGCGATGAGGGCATTTCGGGCGCCGCGATCGGCAACCGACCCGGGTTCATCGCGATGCGGGCCGCCGGAATGGCTCGCGAATTCGAGCTGCTCCTGGTCATGGATCTATCGCGGCTCTCCCGCAGCCAGGGAGATCTAGCGCAGACCATCGACCGACTGATCTTCAATGGCGTGCGTGTCGTCGGCGTTCACGATGGATTCGACACCGCGCGCGACGGCCACGAGCTCGTCAGCGGGCTCTCTGGGATAATTGGCCAGCAGTTTCGCAAGATGGTCAGCAAGAAGACATACGCGGCGCTCGAGAGCCGAGCGAAACAGAAACGCCCGACTGGCGGCAAGGCCTACGGCTACGACAGCCGCGGCGGCGTGCTCGAGGAGCAAGCCAAGAACATACGAGTAATCTTTACGCGCACAGCCGAGGGCGCCTCGTGCCGGACGATCGCAGCCGAGTTGAACGCGCTGGGAGTGCCCTCGCCTGGGTCGGCGTGGAACCGCAGCGAGCGGCGTTGCACCGGCTGGATGGGTTCGGCGATACGCGCGATGTTGCTCAATGAGCGGTACCGTGGGCGAATTATCTGGAATCGCTCGGAGTGGGTTAAGCATCCGAAATGGGGCAATCGCGTGCGCCGCGAGCGGCCCGCTTCGGAATGGATCACCCACCAGGACGAGGCGCAGCGCATCGTGCCTGATGACCTATGGCATGCGGTGCAACGACGCATGCGGCCAATGCCCGATGACGCGCGCCTGAAGGCCGGCGGCAAGGCTCGTTATCTGCTGTCCGGGCTTTTGCGCTGCGACGTCTGCGGCGCGCACTACGTCATGAGTAATGCGCACCTGTACGAGTGCAGCTCGCACGTCGGCGGCCGGGCCTGCGACAATGGCGTGCGGGTGCGCCGGGATCACGCCGAGGAAGTGCTACTCGCTCCCATCAGGAATGGACTGCTTGACCCCGCCCGCGTCGAACGAATGGCAAAGGAGATGGAACGCTACTACGCCGAGCAATGGCGCGCGCGCCAGACCCGGGTGGCCCAGGCGCCACGGGAGCTGCAGGAACTCGACGCGCGCCTCGCGCGGCTGCGCGAGCGCCTCAAGCGTGGCGATCCGGACATGCCACCGGATGAGCTACAGGCCGCGATCGAGCGGGCCGAAGGAAAACGGGTCGAGATCGCTGCGGCAGTGCCCGAGGGCAAGGTGACGTATAAGCTGCTCTCGCGGCTTCCCCAAGCGGCAGCGCTTTACCGCAAACAGATCGAATGCGGCCTCGACGGCGATGCGCGCGCAGCTGGTAAAGCCCGAGTGCTGTTGCGGGAGCTATTTTGTGGTGAGATCAGACTGTTGCCGCAGCCCGAAGGCGGCTTGCTTGCACGCTGGAATTTGCAGCCCGCGGCGCTCTTACGGGGCGTAGGTTCGATTGGTAGCGGGGGTAGGATTTGAACCTACGACCTTCGGGTTATGAGCCCGACGAGCTGCCAGACTGCTCCACCCCGCACCAGTTAGCCGGTCATTGTACCGAGGGGCGCAATAATTGCAAGCCGCGCTGCGTCTACGGCAGCGCCTGCTGACACACTTGTAGCAACGCACTGGGAACGATGCCGACGACCAGCACGGCCAACGCATTCACGCTCAAAACTGCCCGCATCAACCAAGATCCCCCCAGGTCACTGATATCCACGGGATCGTCGAAATACATCACCTTGATCACGCGCAAGTAGAAAAACGCGCCAACCACCGAGAACAGCACGGCGACCACCGCCAGCCAGATCAGGTTCACGTGCAATACCGACTGCACTACGCCGAGCTTTGCCCAAAAACCGATGAAGGGCGGCAAGCCCGCGAGGCTGAACATCAGGATTGCCATCATGCCGGCGAACCAAGGGCTGCGAGCGTTCAGACCTTTGAAGTCCGATATTTTGTCGGCCTCGAACCCCTGCCGCGCCATCAGCAGGATCATGCCGAAGGCGCCCGCCGCCACGATCACGTAACTCACCATGTAAAACATGGCGGCCTGATAGCCCTGCTGCGTCCCGGACAGGATCCCAAGGAGCACGTAGCCCACATGCGAAATGGTCGAGTACGCCAGCATACGCTTCAGATTGCTTTGCGCGAGCGCGACGATATTGCCAATGGCCATCGACAGCACCGACAACACCACCAGCATCTGGCTCCAGTCAGGCTCTGCAGCCCCCAACGCCTCCGGCAGCAAGCGCATGGCCAAGGCAAAGGCCGCCAGCTTGGAAGCCGTGCCGATGAAGACCGTCACGCTCGTGGGCGATCCCTCGTACACATCCGGGATCCACATGTGGAATGGCACCGCACCGAACTTGAAGCCGATACCGACGATCATGAACGCGATGCCAAAGATCAGACCCACGTTGCCGCCGAGGCCGCCGGCCACGGCAGTCGCGATGCCGCTGAGTTCGAGACTGCCCGTCATACCGTAGACGATGGACATGCCGTACAGCAAGGTGCCGGAGGCCATGGAGCCCAGGACGAAATATTTGATCGCCGACTCGGCTGCGAGTCCCGAATCGCGGTCGAATGCCACCATCGCATACAGACACAGCGACATGAGTTCGAGGCCGAGATACAGCGTAAGCATGCTGCCCGCCGAGATCAGAACCATGCCGCCCAACGTCGCAAACAGTCCCAATACGAAGTACTCGCCCTTCAGGATGGCACGACGCTGCAAGTAGTCGATCGAGTAAACAAAGATGGCGGCCACCACCAATAACGTCACCACCTTCAGGACCTGCGCCATGCGATCGATCTCGAACATGCCGCTCAAGATCGCGATCTTGCCCGTCACCGTCTGCATGCCGACCAGCGCAGCCGTAATCAGCAGCACGATGATGGACAGCACGCCCACCCAGCGACGCTGCGTGTCCTTCAACACTAAGTCGACCAGCAACAGTACGCATGCCGCCAAACCCAAGAAGATTTCCGGTGTGGCACTCGCCAATTCCGAGATGTAACCCGATGCACTGAAGTTCATGGCACCTTCGATAACAGCAACTGTTGCGCCAAATGCTGCGTGGAAGCATGCATCACCTCGAGCAGCGGCGCCGGCCAGATGCCGACCACCAGCACCACCACGGCGAGCACGCTCAAGACCAAAAATTCGCGTCGATTGAGGTCCGAAAGTTTGGCGACGTGCTCATTGGCCACCTCGCCGAAGATGACCCGTTTCACCAGCCACAGCGTATAAGCCGCGCCCAGGATCAAGGTGGTGGCTGCGAGGAAGGCATACCACGCATTGGCCTTGAACGCGGCAAGGATCACCAGAAATTCGCCAACGAAGCCCGACGTACCCGGCAGTCCCGAATTCGCCATCGCAAACAGCACCATGAACGCCGCGAATTTCGGCATGGTGTTGATGACACCGCCGTAGGCGCTGATCTCGCGGCTGTGCACGCGGTCATACAGCACGCCCACGCACAGGAACATGGCGCCCGAAACGAAGCCGTGCGACAGCATCTGGATCACCGCGCCGTCGATGCCCATCCCGATCCCGTCAGTGTGCCCCGTGTGCGCCACGATCTGGTAGCCGATGAACAGTCCCAGGGTCACGAAGCCCATGTGCGCGATCGACGAATAGGCGATCAGCTTCTTCATGTCCTGCTGCACGAGCGCCACGAAGCCGATGTACACCACCGCGATCAGTGACAACGCAATGATCAGCCAATCGAGATAGCGGCTCGCGTCGGGCGCAATGGGCAGCGAGAAACGCAAGAAGCCGTATCCCCCCATCTTCAACATGATGGCCGCCAGCACCACCGAGCCACCGGTGGGCGCCTCGACGTGTGCATCCGGCAGCCAGGTGTGCACCGGCCACATCGGCACTTTCACGGCGAACGCCGCAAAGAACGCCAGGAAAATGAAAACCTGCTCGTTCAGTGTCAGCGGCAAACGCTGAAAAGCGGCGAGTTCATAGCTGCCCGCCTTCAAATACATATAGATCAACGCAACCAGCATCAGCAGCGATCCGATGAACGTGTACAGAAAAAACTTGATGGTCGCGTATACCCGGCGCGGGCCTCCCCAGATACCGATGATGATGAACATCGGGATCAGCATCGCTTCCCAAAAAACATAGAACAGCACGCCGTCCAGTGCCGCGAAGACGCCGATCATCAGGCCTTCGAGGATCAGGAACGCCGCCATGTATTGCGAGACGCGCTTGTGAACGTTCTCCCAACTCGAAATCAGGATCAGCACCGTGGTGAAGGTCGTCAACAGGATGAGCGGCATCGCAATCCCATCCACACCGAGGTAGAACTGCGCGTGAATGGTCGTGATCCACGGCGCTTTCTCGACGAACTGCATCTCCGCCGAACCGGATTGAAAACCGATCCAGAGCGGTATGCTGCACAGGAACGTGAGCGCTGCCACGGCCACGCTCGCCCATTTCGCCGCGTCGACCCGCTGACCGAGTCCCATCACCACGAAACCGCCGACGATGGGAACCCCGATCAGAATCGACAGCAGGTGTCCGCTCAAAATCATGAACGCCACACCAGCCACATGAGCAATGTAGCGAGCCCTAAGATCATCGCGAACGCGTAGTGATACAGATATCCGGACTGCGCGTAGCGCATGACCGATCCCAGCCAGCCCACGGTGCGCGCACTGCCGTTCACCAGCGCACCATCGATGAGGGCCTGATCGCCGATCTTCCAGAGGCCGCCGCCGAGCATGCGGGCGCCCACCATGATGACGTGCTCATTGAACCAGTCGAAGCCGTACTTATCGACCAGGACGGTGTACACCCACTTGAGCGAGCGCTCCGCCCCGTCCGCCAAGGACGGCCGCTTCAGAAAAAACAACCAGGCCATGAACACGCCCAGCGCCGCCAGCCAGAACGGAATCGACGTCAGGGCCGCGAGACTGAACGCGGCACCGCCCTTGAATTCTTCGGCCAGGTGCGCGACAACGTCGTTGGCCGGCGCCACGTGGATGGCGCCCTGGAAGAAATCGCCGAACAGCATGGGCTTGACGGTCAGCCAACCGATGAAAAGGGAAGGAATGGCCAGCAAGATGAGCGGCAGCGTCACCACCCAGGGGCTTTCGTGCAGATGCTCCTGCGTATGGTGGTCCATGCGTCCGGTGCCATGGAACGTCATGAAGAACATGCGAAACGTGTAGAGCGCCGTGATGAACACACCGGCGAGCACGCAGAAGTACGCGTAGCGCGAACCCGCGCGATGCGACACCGCGACCGCATCGATGATCATGTCCTTGGAAAAGAACCCCGACGTGCCCGGCGTCGCGATCAGGGCGAGACACCCCACCAGACAGGTCCAGTACGTGATCGGCAAGTACTTGCGTAACCCGCCCATCTTGCGCATGTCCTGCTCATGGTGCATGGCCATGATCACCGAGCCCGCCGCCAGGAACAGCAGCGCCTTGAAGAAAGCATGCGTCATCAGATGAAAGATCGCGCCGCTATACGCCGAGACGCCAAGGGCCACGGTCATATAACCCAGCTGCGACAGCGTCGAATACGCCACCACGCGCTTGATGTCGGTGGCGACGATACCGAGCAGTCCCATGAACAAAGCGGTCGTCGCGCCGATCACCAATACGAAGGATAAGGCCGACTCCGACAATTCGAACAGCGGCGACATGCGCGCCACCATGAAGATACCGGCGGTGACCATGGTCGCCGCGTGGATCAGCGCCGAGATCGGTGTCGGGCCCTCCATCGAATCGGGCAGCCAGATGTGCAGCGGCACCTGCGCCGATTTGCCCATGGCGCCGATGAACAGACAGATACAGGTGAAAGTGATCGCGGGCCAGACGACGCTGCTCGATATCTGCAGCTGCGCCTGCGCAATCTGGTCGGCGTGCGCGAATACCGTGGCGTAGTCGAGCGAGCCCGTGTACTTCAGGACCGCGGCAATCCCCAGGATGAAGCCGAAATCGCCCACCCGGTTGACCAGGAATGCCTTGAGGTTCGCAAAAATGGCGGTGGGCTTGGTGTACCAGAAGCCGATCAACAAGTAAGACACCAGTCCCACGCCTTCCCAGCCAAAGAACAACTGCATGAAATTGTTCGCCATGACCAGCATCAGCATCGCGAAGGTAAAAAGGGAGATGTACGAGAAAAAACGTTGGTAGCCATCGTCGTCATGCATGTAGCCGATGGTGTACACGTGCACCATCAGCGAGACGAAGGTGACCACGCACATCATGGTGGCGGTCAACCGGTCGATCAGAAACCCCACCTGCATGTGGATGCCGTCGCTCACACCCCACGTGTACAGGGTGGCGTTGAAGGGTTGCATGCCGCCCCAGCCGAACGCATACAACGTGTACAGGGACAGCACGAAAGCGACGCCTACCCCGAGGATCGTGATGCTGTGCGCACCGGCCCTGCCGATGCGCCGGCCGAAGAGGCCTGCGATGATGGAGGCCAGCAGCGGCGCCAGCACGATGGTGATGAATATCCCAGGCATGACGCGCCCTCTAACCTTGCAGCGTGTCGAGATCTTCGACGTCGATGCTGCTCCGCTCGCGGAACAGAACCACCAGGATGGCGAGGCCGATCGCTGCCTCGGCAGCCGCGACCGTCAAAATGAAGAACACGAAGATCTGGCCGTCCAGGTTGCCCATGTAAGTCGAGAACGCCACGAAGTTGAAATTGACCGCCAGCAGCATGAGTTCGATGCACATGAGCAGCACGATAATGTTCTTGCGATTCAGGAATACACCGGCCACCGCGATCGCGAACAGAATTCCGGACAAGGCGAGAACCTGGGTCAGGGTGATCATGTCTTTTTCTCAGCGGCCATCTTGACGATCCGGATGCGATCCTTGGCCCGCACCGCCACCTGCGCTGCGATGTCCTGCGGCTTGTGCCCCTTGCGCTGGCGCAAGGTCAGGACGATGGCCGCAACGCTCGCGACCAGCAGGATGACGGCGGCGATCTGTGCCGGATAGGCGTAGCGCGTAAAGAGCGCCGTGCCGAGCTCGCGGGTGTTCGAGTAATGCTCCGGCAGTGCGGGCGCGGTCTTCAGCGCGAGGCCGCCGAGATGCTTGACCACGATCACGTTGATGATGGCGAAGACCACGAACCCGGCCACCGCCACCGTCAAGGGCCAATACCCGGCCCACTCCGCACGCAGTTCTTCGAGGTTCACATCCAGCATCATGACGACGAACAGGAACAGCACCATCACCGCGCCGACATACACGAGGACGAGCACGATCCCGAGAAACTCGGCACCGAGCAAAATCCAGATGACTGCGCTGTTGAAGAAGCACAGCACCAGGAGCAGCGCCGAATACACGGGGTTGCGCGACAGGATCACACCGAGGGCGGCACACACCAGCACGGTCGCGAAGATGAAAAACAGGATCGTCGGGAACATCAGCGATACCGGGCGTCCGCAGCCTTGTCGGCCGCGATCATCGCCTCGTAGCGCTCGCCGATGCCGAGCAGTTTGTCCTTGCTCATGATGTTCTCGCCGCGATTCTCCATGTGATATTCGTGGATGCGGGTTTCGACGATGGCATCCACCGGGCAGGCCTCTTCGCAAAAACCGCAGTAGATGCATTTGAACAGGTCGATGTCATAGCGCGTGGTGCGACGCGTGCCATCGGCGGCAACATCGGACTCGATGGTGATGGCGAGCGCCGGGCACACGGCCTCGCACAACTTGCAGGCGATGCAACGTTCTTCCCCATTCGGATAGCGGCGCAGTGCATGCAGGCCGCGAAAGCGATGGCTTTGCGGGGTCTTCTCTTCCGGATAGTTGATCGTGACCTTCTCGCCCCACAGGCCCTTCCAGGTCACCCACATACCTTGCAGCAGCTCGCCGAGCAGATAGGTCTTGAAGAAATTGCGCACACCCTGCATAGCTATGTCCTCACGAACCGACTTTCCACGGGCCCACCTGCGCATACACCATCACGCCCTCGACCAGCAACCAGAGCAAGGTCACCGGGATGAGGGCCTTCCACCCTAAGCGCATGATCTGGTCGTAGCGGTAGCGCGGGAACGTCGCACGCAGCCAGAGGAACATGAACATCGGAAACAACGTCTTGAAACCGAACCACCAAAATCCTGGCAAGGCCAGCCAGTTGTCCGCCGCTAGCCAGCCATCGAACGGCGACAACCAGCCGCCGAAAAAAAACACGATCGTCAGCGCCGAGATCAGGATCATGTTGACGTATTCGGCGATGAAGAACAGCGCGAACGCCATGCCCGAATAATCGACATGGAAGCCCGCGACGATCTCCGACTCGCCCTCCGCCACGTCGAACGGCGCACGGTTGGTCTCGGCGACGCCCGCAATGAAATACACCACCAGCAGCGGGAACAACCAGGTCCAGTTCCACCCAAACAAGCCCGCCTGCCGCGCGACGATCTCGCCCATGTTGAGGGAGCCCGCCGCCATCAACACACCCACCATCGCGAAACCCATCGCAATCTCGTAGGCGACGATTTGCGCAGCGGAACGCATCGCGCCCAAGAACGCATACTTCGAGTTCGCGGCCCAGCCCGCGAGGATGATGCCGTAGACCCCCATCGAGGTGAGCGACAACACGTACAGCAGGCCTGCATCGATGTTCGCGAACGCGTGCTCCGGGCCGAACGGAATCACCGCCCAGATGGCCAACGCCGGCACCAGCGCGAGAAACGGTGCGAGGCGGAACAGCAGCCCGTTGGCATCGGCCGGAATGACGATTTCTTTGAAGATGAGTTTGACGACGTCCGCAAACGGTTGCGCCAGGCCCGGAATGAGCAAGCCCCCGATGCGGTTCGGCCCTTTGCGCGCCTGGATCCAGCCGATGACCTTGCGTTCGGCCAAGGTGTAAAAAGCCATGGTCAGGATCAAACATACCGTCACGATCAGGATCTGCACCGTGGTCAGTAGGGGCACGGTCCAGTAAGGCGTGATGGCGCCCGCCAGCCAGTCGCGCAGCGGTGTCCACTGCCACATGGGTCAGAGCACGGCGCGGGCGGCGCGCCCGTCTTTGGTTTTGCTCAAGGGCTCCGAGCCGCGCACCAGCACGTCGACCTGATACGGTGGTACGTCCACCCAGGACGAGGACGGCGCTGCGCCGCTGCTCGGGGCCGTTTCCGGCATGACGTGCGGTCCGGCAGCCTGCGGCGTCGCGCGCGCCCCGCACGCGGCCCGGGCGGCGTCGCGGACCTCCTCCGAGCTCACATATTCGATGCCCTGCACGTTCAAGAGATTCGCGAGCACCCGCAACACTTTCCAGCCGGGACGCGCTTCGCCGACCGCTTTGGCGGCAGCCGCCCAGCTTTGCCAGCGACCCTCGATGTTGACGTACGTGCCGGAGGTCTCTGCGAACGTACCGATGGGCAACACCACGTGCGCCACCTGCCGCAGGCTTTCCGGCAGATGCGTCGTGACCGCGATCACGTGCTGCGCGCCTTCGAGCGCCGCCGGATCGCCACACACGTCGGCCGCCGGCTCGATGCCGCCCAGCAATACATACGCTTTCAGGTGCGAGTCGAGCATGGCCTTGGCGTTCAGGCCATCCGCCTCAGGTATCGCACCCGCAAGGCAGGCGCCCGCGGCGTTCGGGCCTTCAGTGATCAGTCCTAAGCTCGCGCCGTTGAGCTGGGCGAGCGCGGCAGCCAATGCCTTGAGCTGCGCATACGCAGGATGCCGCTGCGCCAAGGCACCGAGCACGACGGCACGCCGCGAACCGTTGGCTAACGCCGCGGCGATGGCGTGGTGCTCGTCGTTGACCGTCGCGGGGCCGACGCCCGCCGGCAAAGGTTTCGCAGCAGCCAGGCTCGCCGCATGCACCAGCGCCGTCAGGTCCTGCACGAGATCGACGCTCACGCCATAGCCTGCCAGCGGAAATAAATACTCGAAACGCTGCGGATTGAGGAATGCCACCTTGGCACCGCCCTTCACCGCCGCTTTGCGCAGGCGATGCGCCAACAACGGCATCTCGTGGCGCAGATGCGAACCGATCACGAGCACGCCCTCGAGGCGTTCGACCTCCGCTATGCTCAAGCCCAGGTTCGGATAAGCACCATCGTTGCCGGCGGCGCGAAAATCCAGCTGTCGCAAACGGTGATCGATGTTGCGCGAACCGATGCCACGCGCCAGCTGCGCCAGCAGATAACATTCTTCCACAGTCGCTTGCGGCGAGGCCAGCAATCCGACCTGCGCGCCGCCATGCAACCTGGCCACGTTCTGCAACCCTTCTGCAGCGGCTTTCAATGCCGTCTCCCAATCGACTTCCTGCAGCACACCGGCAACGCGCAGCATCGGCTGCAGCACGCGTTCCGGCGAATACATGCCCTCGAAACCGAAGCGATCCCGGTCGGCGATCCAGGTCTCGTTGATGTCCTCGTTTTCCCGCGGCACCATGCGCATCAGCTTGCCGCGCAAAATATGCGCATACAAATTGGTGCCGAACGCATCGTGCGGCGAAATCAACGGTGCCTGGGTCATCTCCCACGAGCGGCCCTGATAACGGAACGGCTTGTTGTTGAGTGCGCCCACCGGACACAGGTCGATGATGTTGGCCGACAGTTCGTGATCCACGCTCTGCTCGATGTAGGTCCCGACTTCCATCTGCTCGCCGCGGCCGGTGGTGCCCATTTGCGGGAAGCCCTGTATTTCCTGACCGAAGCGCACACAGCGCGTGCAGTGAATGCAACGCGTCATGTCGGTCGATACCAGAGGACCCAGATTCTTGTCCTTGACCACGCGCTTGCGCTCGCTGAAGCGCGCGATATCGCGGCCGTAGCCGAGTGCCAAGTCCTGCAATTCACACTCACCGCCCTGATCACAAATCGGGCAATCGAGCGGATGATTGATGAGCAGAAATTCCATGGTGGCGCGCTGCGCCGCCACCGCTTTGGGCGAGCGCGTAAACACCTTCATGCCCTCGGCCACCGGCGTCGCACAGGCAGGCAGCGGCTTCGGCGCCTTCTCCACTTCGACCAGACACATGCGGCAATTGGCCGCCACCGTCAGCTTGTCGTGATAACAGAAACGCGGGATGTAGATCTCCGCCGGATCCGTCACCTGCATGATCATCTGACCCTTGCGGGCCTGCAACGGCACGCCGTTGACCTCAATATTGACGGTGTCGTCACTCATGCGGCAACCGCGTCCTGCGGTGCGCCTTGTACGATCGAGCGGCCCTTGTGCTCGATCATGTACTGAAACTCAGGCATGAAATGTTTCAGAAAACTCTGCACCGGCCACGCCGCTGCATCGCCCAGGGCGCAAATGGTATGTCCCTCGATGCGGTTCGCCACGTCCAGGAGCAGCCCAAGGTCCTCACTCCGACCATTGCCCGCAATGATGCGTTTCAACATACGATCCATCCACCCGGTACCTTCCCGACACGGCGTACATTGGCCGCACGACTCCGACATGTAAAAACGCGCCAGGCGTTCCAGCGCGCGCACCATGCAGGTGGTTTCGTCCATCACGATGACCGCGCCGGTACCCACCGACGAACCCGCCTTCTTGACCGAGTCGTAATCCATGTTGACGTTCCACATGATCTCGGCCGGCACCACGGGACAGGACGAACCGCCGGGTATGACCGCCTTCAACTTGCGACCCTTCCAGATACCGCCGCAAAGGTTCATCAGTTCCTTGAACGGAATACCCATCGGCAACTCGTAGTTGCCGGGCTTCTCGACGTGGCCCGACACCGAGTAGATCAGTGTGCCGCCTGAATTCGCCGGCCCCAAGCCTGCGAACCAGGCCGGACCCTTGCGCAGGATCGTCGGCACCGACGCGAAACTCTGCGTATTGTTGACCGTGGTGGGCTTGCCGAACAGACCGAAGTTGGCGGGAAACGGCGGCTTGAAACGCGGCTTGCCCGGCTTGCCCTCGAGGGATTCGAGCAACGCCGTCTCCTCGCCGCAGATGTAAGCGCCCGCACCGATGAACATATGCAAGTCGAAATCGACGCCCGACCCCAAGATGTTTTTGCCAAGCAGGCCCGCCGCATAGGCTTCCGCCAGTGCCGCCTCGAAGCGTGGAATCGGTTCGCCCAGAAACTCACCGCGAATATAGTTGTAGCCGACCGTCGCATTCATGGCGAAGCCGCCGATGGCCATGCCCTCGATCACCGCATGCGGGTTGTAGCGCAGGATGTCGCGATCGTGGCAGGTACCGGGCTCCGATTCGTCGGAGTTGCACACCGCGTACTTCTGGATCGGCGAGTTGCGCGGCATGAAGCTCCACTTGAGGCCGGTGGGAAAGCCGGCGCCGCCACGACCGCGTAAGCCCGACGCCTTGACTAGGTCGATGACCTGGTCACGCGTCGTGCCTTCGCGCAGGATTTTCTCCCAC
>CAZZZU010000102.1:0-15867 GCA_964658805.1 uncultured Steroidobacteraceae bacterium | reverse complement strand
CCCTTCGTACTCGACGATATGATCCTGTTGCAACTGTCCGAACCCGATACGTCCATCGGATGTTTCGTAACGCGCCCACAAACTCATCAAAGCACCGACTTCAACAGCGTGCCCATCTCCGCCGGATTACGCGTGACCTTGATGCCGCACTCCTCCATCACCCCGAGCTTCTCGGCGGCAGTGCCCTTGCCCCCCGAGATGATCGCGCCGGCATGACCCATGCGTTTACCTTCAGGTGCCGTGACGCCGGCGATGAAGCCGACCACCGGCTTTTTCATGTACTGCTTGATCCAGCGGGCGCAGGCTTCTTCGTCTTCGCCGCCAATCTCGCCGACCATGATGACGGCCTCCGTTTCCGGATCGTCGTTGAACATGCGCATGACGTCGATGTGCTTGAGACCGTTGACCGGATCGCCGCCGATGCCGACGCAGGTCGACTGGCCGAGGCCCAGCTCCATGAGCTGGCCTACGGCTTCGTAGGTCAACGTGCCTGATCGCGATACCACGCCGATCCGCCCTTTCTTATGGATATGCCCCGGCATGATCCCGATCTTGATCTCGTCGGGCGTGATCACCCCGGGACAGTTCGGGCCGATCAGTAGGGTTTGCTTGTTGCGTGAGCGCATGCGGTTGCGAGTGGCAATCATGTCGCGTACGGGTATCCCCTCGGTGATGCAGATCACGAGTTCGAGGTCTGCGTCCACCGCCTCATCGATGGCACTGGCCGCAAACGGCGGCGGCACGTAGATCACCGAAACGGTTGCGCCGGTCTTCTCTTTGGCTTCGCGCGCAGTCGCAAAGATGGGAATGCCT
Source organism: uncultured Steroidobacteraceae bacterium (assembly GCA_964658805.1). Lineage (GTDB taxonomy): Bacteria > Pseudomonadota > Gammaproteobacteria > Steroidobacterales > Steroidobacteraceae > Bog-1198. The sequence goes on along the minus strand of CAZZZU010000102.1, from coordinate 15,054 downwards.
TCGAAGTCCGTACCCGCCTTGTTCGGATTCACCCCCGCCACGAAACAGTTCTTGCCGTTGGCATAGTCGCGGCACAGGCGAGTGTGGAAAGCGCCCGTCTTGCCGGTGATGCCCTGGGTCATCACCCGGGTGTTCTTGTCGATCAGGATACTCATGCGCGCTGGCCTTTACTGGCAGCGATGGCGGCGACGATTTTCTGCCCGGCATCGGCCATGTTGTCGGCAGATATGATCGGCAAACCCGACTCCTTCAGCTTCTGCCTGCCAAGTTCCTCGTTGGTGCCTTTCATGCGGACCACCAACGGTACGCCCAGCTTCACCTCTTTCGCTGCGGCGATGACGCCCTCGGCGATGGTGTCGCAACGCATGATACCGCCGAAGATATTGACCAGAATCCCCTCGACCGCCGGATTCTTCAACATGAGTTTGAACGCCTCGGTCACCTTCTCGGTGGTCGCGCCGCCGCCGACGTCGAGAAAGTTGGCGGGCTCGGCGCCGTAGAGCTTGATGGTATCCATGGTCGCCATGGCGAGACCCGCGCCATTGACCAAACAGCCGATGTTGCCGCCGAGCGAGATATACGACAGATCGAACTTGGAGGCCTCGACTTCCGCGGGGTCCTCTTCATCGAGATCACGCATGGCCACGATGTCCGGATGACGGAACAATGCATTGCTGTCGAAATTGAGCTTGGCATCGAGCGCCAGCACCTTGCCGTCACCCGTCAATATGAGGGGATTGATCTCCGCCAGCGACGCGTCACATTCCACGAACGCCTTGTACAGCGCCTGCATGAAGGAGCGCGCCTGCGCGACCGAACCGTCTGGCACGCCGATCTTGCGCGCGATCTCGTCCGCCTGTGCGTCCGCGAGACCTGCTTCAGGATCGATGGCCACCTTGTGAATTTTCTCCGGTGCATGCGCGGCGACCTCTTCGATCTCCATGCCGCCCTCGGAGCTTGCCATCAAGGTGACGCGCTGTGTGACGCGGTCAACCACCATGCCGACGTACAGCTCTTTCCGAATATCGGCACCCTCTTCGACGAGTAACCGTCGCACCAGCCGGCCTTCCGCGCCGGTTTGATGCGTCACCAGCGTCATACCCAAGATACTGTTTGCATGGTCGCGCACTTCTGCAAGCGACTTGGCCACCTTCACGCCGCCACCCTTGCCACGTCCGCCGGCATGGATCTGCGCCTTGACGACCCACACCTTGCCGCCCAGCGAGCGCGCCGCCTCGTCCGCATCCGCCACCGAAAAACAAGGCACGCCGCGCGGCGTGGCCACGCCGTACCTGCGCAAAATTTCCTTACCCTGATATTCATGGACGTTCATTGCACAGCCTTTTCAAAATTGACATTGAGCGGGCGCCGTCGCCACGACGTACGCGAACCTGGGAACGCTGTCTCAGGCTGCGTGGGGCTTTGCATCAGGCCGGCGATCCGCTTGATTTTCTTCCAGCGTTTTGCCCAGCAATTTCGTCAAAGCATAAACCGTATCGATATGCGGCGTGGCAGTCTCGGTGAGCCGTGCGAGTTCCACCACCGAGCCGAGCAACGCATCGATTTCCAACGGTCTCTCGGCCTCGACGTCCTGCAGCATGGAGGTTTTGTGGTGGCCCACCTTTTCCGCGCCGGCGATCCGTTTCTCGAGCGGGACGCGAAAGCTCGAGCCGAGCTTGGTCGCCACTTCCTGCGCCTCGGTCATCATGGCCGCAGCAATCGCCCGGCTCGGCGGGTACTGACAGATACTCGCCAGCGTCGCGCGCGACAACGCGCTGATCGGGTTGAAGGTGAGGTTGCCCCACAACTTCAACCAGATCTCAGACCGTATGTCATCCAGGACCGGTGAAGAGAGGCCAGCTTTGATGAAACACTCCGAAACCCGCTTGACGCGTTCGCTGCTGGATCCATCGGGCTCACCGAGCGGAAAGCGATTGCCTTCCACATGCTTGATGACCCCGGGCGCGACCAATTCGGCGGCCGGGTAAACGACGCAACCCAACACCCGCTCCGCCGAGATTTTCTTGTAGATGGTGCCGTCGGGATCGACGCTCTTCACCGTGGTGCCGGCATGCTTGCCGCCGTGGCCATGGAAGTACCAATAAGGGATGCCGTTTTGCATCGGCACGACCACGGTGTCAGGACCGAATAATTTCTGGACATCGTCGGCCACTGCCTCGACCTGATGCGCCTTCATGCCCAGGACGACGACGTCCTGGGGACCCGCCTCAGCATAATTATCCGTCGCCTTCACCTTCGCGACATGTTCTTCGCTGCCGTCGGCATTGATCAGACGGATGCCGTTCTTGCGCAGGGCGGCGAGATTCGCGCCGCGTGCTATGAAGGTTACGTCCTCGCCGGCAAGCGCCAGACGAATTCCGACATAACCGCCAATCGCACCAACCCCGATGATCGCTACTTTCATGAGCCGCCCCGTTGCCAACAAGATGCGCAGTTTGCCTTGCCCGGCAGCCGCTTGCACGCCTCCGATGGAGCTACTTGAGAAGGCCGTCCAATCCCGTCCCGCAATATGTCCCGATGCGGCAGTCAGACACGGGCGTTAGCCGCGGGCGCTAGCCGCGGGCGCTAAACCACTTTGCTGGCGCGAAGCGTGGCGATTTCATCGGCGCCGATACCCAACTCGGCCAGTATTTCGTCCGTGTGCTCACCCAGCAATGGTGAACGCGTCACCTCGGTGGGGCTGTCACTCATCTTGATGGGATTACCAACGGTCAAGTATTTGCCCCGCACCGGATGATCCACCTCGACGATCGTGCCCGTCTTGCGCAGTGACGGTTCGTGCGCCAACTCTTCCATCGACAGAATCGGACCACAGGGTATGTCATGCGCGTTGAGCAGATCCATGCACTCGAATTTCGTCTTGGTCTCGGTCCATCGTTCGACTTCCGCGAAAATCTCCTTCAGGCGCGGCAGGCGCGCCGCCGGCGTCGCATAGTCGGGATCCGTTATCCAGGATTCTTTGCCTATGACATGGCAGATCTGCTTCCACACCGGTGCCTGCGTGATGAAGTACAGATAAGCGTTGGGATCGGTTTCCCATCCTTTGCACTTGAGAATGGTGCCAGGCTGACCTCCGCCTGATGCATTGCCGGCACGCGGTACCGCAGTCCCGAACTTACCGTTCGGATACTGCGGATACTCCTTCATCACCTTGTCGCGTTCGAGTCGCTGCTGATCGCGCAGCTTGACGCGGCAGAGATTGAGTACCCCATCCTGCATTGCGGCAAGCACACGCTGGCCGCGACCCGACGTATTGCGCTGATACAGTGCGGTGACGATACCCAGTGCCAGATGCAACCCGGTCCCGCTGTCGCCAATCTGGGCGCCGGTCACGAGCGGCGGTCCATCATCGAATCCGGTGGTCGAGGCCGCTCCACCCGCGCATTGGGCGACGTTTTCATACACTTTGCAGTCTTCGTAAGGCCCCGGTCCGAAGCCTTTGACCGACGCCACGATCATCTTCGGGTTCAGCGCCTGGATGCGCTCCCAGGTGAAGCCCATTCGGTCCAGCGCACCCGGAGCAAAATTCTCCACCAGCACGTCGCAATGCTTGATCAGCTTTTCGAGAACGAGCTTGCCTTCCTTGCTTTTCGTATCGAGCGTCACCGAACGCTTGTTGTGATTCAACATCGTAAAATAAAGACTGTCGGCCTCGGGGACGTCGCGCAACTGTTCGCGCGTCACGTCCCCGGCGCCTGCCTTTTCGACTTTGATGACGTCCGCACCGAACCACGCTAACAGCTGGGTGCAGGTTGGCCCCGATTGCACATGGGTGAAATCAAGGATCTTGACGCCGGTCAAAGCTTTTGCCATTAAAGAAACCTTACTTGTACATGGTCTGATTCTTGGTACCCGGCGCATATTCACGCGGGTCGACCCAGATATTAATGACGGCTGACTTACGTGTCTTGGCAATCGCTTCGCGTCCGCGCTGCAAAGCCCCGGCAATCTGTGAGGGATCACGCACTTCCTCACCATAACCGCCCAGCATCTCCGCAAACTTGCCGAAAGGCACATCGCTCAGCAAGTTGCCGACGTTGCCGCGCTCGTCACCATATTTGGCCAACTGACCATAGCGAATCTGGTTCATGGCCGAGTTGTTGCCGATGACCGCGAGGTACGGCACGCCAAACCGATTCGCGGTCTCCATGTCGAACGCCGTCATGCCAAAGGAGCCGTCACCGTAATAGCACAGCACCTCCTTCTTGGGATTTGCCAGGCCGGCGGCCAGCGCGAAGCCAGTGCCTACGCCAAGCGATCCCAATGCGCCCGGATCCATCCATTGCCCGGGGTTGCGCGGGCGCACGGCCTGCGCCGAGATGGTCACGACATCGCCGCCGTCACCGATGAAAATCGTATCTTCACCCAAAAACTCGTTCAGTTCCCATGCGACACGGTAGGGATGAATAGGCTGATTGTCCGACTTGAACAGCGGCATCAACTTCTCGGTCGCCACCTTTTCGGCGTTGCTCAAGGTCTTCAGCCACTGCTGTCGCAGCTGCCGCTTGTCGTTCTTGAGCCGGCCCTTGGCCGCGTTCAGGACCGCCGCGAGAATGGCGCCTGGATCGCCCACCAGCCCCAGGCTGATGTCACGATTCTTGCCGACGGTGCGATAGTCCATATCGATCTGCACCAGCTTCAGATCCTTGCTGATCCGCTTGCCATAACCCATACGGAAGTCGAACGGGGTTCCGACGATGACGAGCACGTCTGCGCCGGCAAAGGCCTGCGACCGCGTACGGTCGAAGTGATGCGGATCGCCCGGCGGCAACAAGCCGCGGCTGGCGCCGTTGAAGTAACCCGGGATGTCCAAGCCACGCAGCAATTCGACCGCTTCCTTGTGGCCACGCGCCTGCCAAACCTGTTGGCCGAACAGAATCGCAGGCCGCTCCGAGTTCACCAGCAGGTCGGCCAGCGCCTCGATATCCGCCGGGTCCCCGATTGATTTCGTCGATGCCCGATAATGTCCGGGCGCCGGCACCACAGCCTTGCTCAGTTCCACCTCGCGATCGAGCACGTCGCGGGGTATCTCCAGGTAGGCCGGGCCAGGCGCGCCATTGAACGCTTCACGCGCCGCCATCGAAATCATGTCGGCCACGCGCTCAGTGCTTGAAACCGAAGCGGCAAATTTGGTGATCGGCGTCATGAGGTCGACATGCGGCAAATCCTGCAGCGAGCCCATCTTGTGTTGACCCAGCGCACCCTGGCCGCCGATGTGCAGGATCGGACTTTCGGAGCGAAACGCAGTGGCGACACCGGTCACGGCATTCGTGCAGCCGGGACCTGCGGTCGTCACGACGCAGCCTAGCTTACCGGTCTGACGGGCATAGCCGTCAGCGGCGTGTGCCGCTACTTGTTCGTGGCGCACATCGATGATACGGATGCCCTCGTCGACGCAGCCATCATAGATGTCGATGATGTGACCACCACAGAGGGTGAAAATCGTGTCGACACCCTCGTTCTTGAGCGCCTTCGCGACGAGGTGGCCTCCCGAAAGGATGCCGGCCTCGCGACTCTTGCGCTGCAAGGTATCGTCAGCAGTCGTTGACTTGATGGGAGAAACATTTGGATTTACGGCCATAAAAAAACCTCCAGAAGCAGCATAAAATTCAGCGCCGGCACGACTGCCGCACGACATCAGGTAGTGCGCGGACGCCCCACGCCTTCATTAAGAGTCGGCACGGCGGCGCGGCTGCGCGCGAAGTGCCGGATACGCATGGGCTTGAGCACGAACAGTGCGAGCAGGCCGGCAATGACGTTGAAGGTCATCGCGGTTGCGAACACGACGTCCCAGCCTTGGGTCTTGGCGATACCCGCCGCCACCGGCACGAGCAATGCTCCGGCGCCTTTGGCGGTGTAAAGCATGCCCGCGTTGGACGCGGCAAACTTGGAGCCAAAGGTGTCACCCTGGGTCGCCGGGAAAAGACTGAATATCTCGCCGTACACACCGAAGTACAGCGCCGTCACGAGCACGAAGATTATGGGATTGCTACCCGCCTGACTCAAGGTGAGCAGGCAGATCGCACCAATGAAAAAGGCGATCGCCATGGTGTACTCACGGCCGATCTGATCGGATACCCAGCCGAAAAAGGGACGACCGAAACCGTCGAAGATTCGATTCAGCTGAATCGCAAACACGCCGGCTGCCATGGTGAAGCCGAACAGGTTGACTGGCGACTTGGCGATGCCGAGGTCAGCCGCAATGGGCGCGATCGACGCTGCCATCGTCAGTCCGCCTGCTGCGATCAGTACGAACATCAGATACAACACGTAGAACACCGGCGTCTTCAAGACTTGGCCGGGCGTGTAGTTGATCGCCGACTGGTTCGGTTTCACGACGGCCGCAATCAAACTGACGGGCGGACTCAGCAGTAACCAGGCCATGACGAATACGATGCCGCCCTGGATCAGGCCAAAATTAAAAAATGCGGCCTGGTAACCGGACGCGTCGATCATCGACTTGATGGGACCGATGGAGAGCGCGGCGCCTGCGCCGAACCCTGCGGCCGTGATGCCGGCAGCAAGCCCGCGACGTCCCGGAAACCATTTCAGGGCATTCCCGACGCATGTGCCGTACACACATCCGGTACCGATGCCGCCCAGCGCCGCACCGACATACAGCAGGGGCAGCGTTGTGGCCATGGAATTGACAATCCAGGCAAGTGCCACGAGCACGCTGCCGGCGAGCACCACCCAGCGGGGCCCAAGCTTATCTACGAGATAGCCCTCGACCGGGATCAGCCAGGTCTCGATGAGCACGAACAAGGTGAAGGCGAGTTGGATCTTTTCGCGACCCCAATGGAATTTCGCGTCGATGGGATTGACGAACAGCGTCCACCCGTACTGCAGATTGGCGACGCATGCCATACAGATCACGCCGATCAACAATTGCACCCAGGGATTCGCTAATGGCGACTTCGACGTCTCGACGGATCTCGCATTCACTTGATTCTCCTTATAATTGCGCTACCCAGAGGTGCGCGTTTTCTTGCCCCCAAACTGCAGCCGACTCTTCGTTCGACCTGCACCAACAACCAACTTCTTATCGTGGTATACCATATATGAGATGGTTTTCAGCTGTCAAGAAAGGCCGGGCTTGCGGGTAGATGCTGCCCAAAGCTCAGAAAATAAAAGCCTTTTTGCAAAGAGGCGGGACTTAAGTAAACGGTTTGGCCCATGTAATATATCTGTTGCCAGGTTTTGTACTTATCGAGGGGCTCTATGAATTCGATCGTAACGCTCGTGCAGCGCGGCACATCAGGAAATCCCCTGGTGCTCGCGCCGTTGAATTCGACCAGTCTGCGTGACCAAGCATACGCCCTATTGAAGAACGCGATATCGGACACGGATATCTATGATCCAGGGCAGGAATTGCGGCTCGACGAGCGGCAATTGACGAGTGCATTAGGCGTGAGTCGCACCCCGATACGCGAAGCACTTTCACTGCTAGAGCAGGAAGGCTTCATCCGCACGATCCCGCGCCGCGGCATCTACATCATCCGCAAGTCCAAGCGCGAAATCATCGAAATGATCCAGATGTGGGCTGCACTCGAGTCCATGGCGGCGCGGCTGGCCACCCTGCATGCCACCGATGCCGAAATCGCCACCCTGCGGCATCTCTTCGATGAATTCAGAAATTCGCCGCCGTCGGAACATATCGACGAATATTCCGATGCCAATATCGCGTTTCACACGGCAGTTATCGCGCTCGGCGGCTCTCAGGCCCTCATTGAAGCCACGCGCAACATTCTCATCCACGTACGCGCAATCCGGCGCGCTACCATCGGCCAAAACGATCGTGCGGCCCGCTCCATCATCGACCATCTGAAGATCATCGAATCGCTGGAGCGTCGCGATACGGAATTGGCGGAACTTCTGACCCGCCAACATACGCTCGACCTTGCGGTTTATGTAGACCGCCATTGCAACTTTCTGGGTTGAGTCCGCTTTAGGCGGGCGCGCCGTCACGCCAGGCACCCAACGTCGGAACTTGCCCCAGCGCAGGCGCCTGTCCAAGAACGAGTGCGGCATCGAAGACAGGCACTTCGCCGCGCAGCGCCGCGGGCGCGACCGCCTCGATTCCGGCGCGTGTGTCGGGATCCAGAATGGCTGCCGAGAATTCTGTCGCATCGATACCCACCGCCACGCCTGACTTGATGCGCAGATAAACCTTGCCGGTGCGCTGCGTGGCGAAGCGCACATCCGGAAAGGTGCGCACGCAACGCTTCAGGAACTCCATATTGTGTTCCGGCGCCAACAATTCCGGATTCGGGTAGAGCTTGTCGACTGAGGTCGCGTCGACGTCGACGCGCCCGTAACGCACGATGTCGAGCGTGCGTCCGACGTCGAGCAGATTGAAGCTGTCGTTGTCGCCGAATGCGACGGTGCGGGGCAACTCTCCGAGTCGTACGCTGTTGTCCAGGAATTCAAACTGGATGCGCTTGTCGCCGCGACGTATCCAGGTGAAAAATACGTCCGGAATTCCTGAATAGGCTTCGACCGCATGGGCCAGTGTGTCATCCACCGCTTTGTATCGGCCCCACTCCAGACCGCGGTTCCAGGCGCGCTCCACCAGTGATTCGGGTGGGGTGATCACGAAAAACAAGTGCACGGAGTGGCCGAAGCGCGTCAATAGATTACTGCCCGCCTCCATAGAGTCAGCGGCGAAACTGTCGAAACGGAAGCGATCGATCAGCAGATGCGACATCTTGCCGCTGCGCGACTTGCGCGCCATGTAACGATCGAGCTTGTGATCGACGATCTGTAACTCTTCGCCGGTGAAGGAGCCCGCATAGCGGTATGAAGGCCCGAGCGACGCGTAGTCCAAAAACTGCTTGCGCCAGATGTCCGGACTGATCAACGCAAGATCATCCCAGTCGATGCCCATCTCCGCTGCCAGCCGCCGCTGTAATGGCCGCAGGCTGCTCTTGCCGGACGCGGAGGGGCCTTTGGTGTTGATGACGACCGGATGCGCCTGCCGCGGCAGGAGTTTGAAGCCCTCCTCCTCCGCGGCGCGCGCCATGATGGGCTCGAGTGCGCGTCCCAACATCTCCGCACCGTAGTCGTTACTCGCGCTATCGACCGCCATGCCACCGATCAACCCGGCGCTCCCCCAGGCCGCGCCTTGCACCGCGAACAGTGCAGACATGATTCGCGCCAACGCCTTACAGGCGGCGATCTCGCATGCGTCCACCGCGCTCTCGGCGCGGCGCTCACATTCGAAAACCTGCTCCGGTCCCCATGAGCGCTGCAACCCGGCCAGCTGTTTTTGGACGCACGCCTCGAGCGCGCGGCGCGCATCGTCGTACACCTGCACCAGCGCGGGCATCTGCGGCTCGACGTGGCGGGTCAGAATGACCCGCACCATTTCGCGAAAATTGATGCCGAGATCTTCGATACGCAAGCCGGCCGGCACCGCGAAGTCGGCCGTCACCCGAATTAAAACCTCGTGCAGGATCAGACGCTGTGGACGAAACGACACCAGCTCACTCAGGCTCAAGCCCGTGAGTCCATGCAACTCCCGGGCTGCAGCGAGACTCGTGAACACGTTCTCAGCCCGGAAAATCGTCGACAGGTGCCGCAGCTCCTTCGGTATCGAGGATTTTATTCCCGGGTTCCAGGGGCCGAACTCAGTCGACATGCGCGGCGGTGAGCTTGGTGGTTTCCGGGTACATGGTCAGTGGCGGCACTTCGCCGCGCAGCAACTTGCGCTGGATGTCGAGCCAATAGTCCAGGGTCATCAGATCGGCATTCTCCTGCTTGAAACAGCGGCGCGCGAAGTCGTTCTTGAATTGCATGCCGTACTCCAGTTCCTCCGGCAGAAAAACGGTGCCCTCTTCGAAGAACCAGGCGGGGACGTCGTCTTCGCCGGGTTCCCGATCCGAATTGGTCCGGAACTTGACGTCTGTGAGCCGCTCCACCGCGTCATAGTCGAACAGAAACACGCGACCATAGCGGCCCACGCCGTAGTTGCGCGAGTCCAAATCCTTGTTGAACAGATTGGTGGCGGCGTTGTTGCGGATGCATTGGCCGAGCCGCACGATCGCGGTGCGTATTTCCTCCTCACTCGCATAGTCGAAGTACACGGGCAGCGGTACGATCTTGAGCTGCACGATCAACGACCGCAAAAACACCCCGTCATCGACGACCTGCACGCTGCCGGCTGCCTCGGTGGTCAGTTCATCGAGGAGTTCCGGATCGAACATGTCGCGATCCAGGCGCAGGTTGAAATACAGGATGGGGTCCAGCATGCTGCCGGCCCGGTTGATTTCATGCACCTCGTGATATTTTTCGGTGACGGCACGCAATCCCGGGTAGGTCCCCCATTTGTAGGCGGCCGTGGGTCGGTCGCGAATGACCTTCAGATGGTACTGGCACCCTGCAAACGTAAACCCGAGGGCCACGGTACCGATCACCCCGGGTGAGCGCCGGAATACCCGCCCGGCGATGAGCCGCGACGTGATCTCATTGAGAATTGCCACCTTGCCGACGTGATTGTAGCCGATGGTCGAGTAATGCTCGCCCAGCGGACGCCGTGGCATCAGGCTGAACAGAAACACACAGGTCTGATAATAAAGATGCGTCGTCACATGCAGGTTCGCAAGCGTGGAACTGAACAGGTCATAGATATCCGACACCTCGTGCAGCACGGCGTCCGCATAGATGCCGTCCGGTCCGTTGAGCAGCGCCACGACAAAGGGCACCACCGTGTCATTCGCATACACCCAACGGCCGACGACAAACGCGGTCCGGTCGCGGAAGAATCCGGCCTCGATCATGTCGAGTGCCACCGGGACGGGCGCATTCGGCTGCGCAAGCAACAGCTCGTCGAGACGCGCAAGGATTTTGCCGGCATCGCTGTCGATGTCCCTGAATGGGACCGAAAATTGCGGCACTTCCAGCGCTTCGCGAATCACGGAGCGTTCGATTGCGCCGGCCAGCGGCATCCGGCGATGCACTGCGGCCATGGAAAACGCACGCATCTCGCTGGGTGGGGGAAATGAATAGGCCACCGGCTTCCACAGGCCGTGGGCGATGTTGCGTCGCATGCTGTGCGCAAAACTGAAGGCAATGTCCGCTTCGTAGCGGTCCAGGATCATGGCCATCAACGATTTGTCGATCGCATCCCAAAGGGCGCTGTCAAAGGAAAGGGCGGGAAAATGCGCCTGCAATTTCGGGCCATGTTCAGCGATGTAGCGGCTGTACAGGCCGAGACGCTCCGTGCTGACACCGACCGCCGCATGCGGATCGCCTTTTTCGAACGATTCCTTGGCTCGATACGGGTACTCGCACAGCTGACGATAGAAGTCATCGAAGACCAACAGGATCAGCTGCGCCGTCACGGCAGTGCGTTCGTCCTCGCTCGCGGCCGCGGTGATGTTGCTGTAAGCCTGGTCGATTGACTCGGCCTGCTTCATGATCAGCCGCTGTTGCGCAACGCCGTCGCAATCGCATTGATGGACAACTGAATGCCTTCCCGCACACGCGGATCAGTTTCCCCGGCGCGATGCCGCCGCAACAGTTCCACCTGCAGCAGATTCAACGGTTCGATATAAGGCAGCCGCAAACGAATCGACGCATCGAGCACGGGATGCTTCTCGAGCAGCCGACTCTGATCCGTAATCTTCAGCAGGCATTCCTGCGTAACCAGCCACATGTCGCGGATGCGACCGAACATCGCCGCACCCAGCTTCTGATCCTCCACCAGGGTGAGATATCGTGAAGCGATGCCCATGTCCGATTTCGACAGCACCATTTCCAGGTTGTCGAGCGTGGCGCGAAAGAAGGGCCAGGTGTGCTGCATTTCGCGCAACAAGCCAAGATCGGCGCTGCGCAGCGCCTCGCCGACGCCATACCAGCCCGGCAACATGACACGCGCCTGTGCCCAGCTGAACACCCACGGAATCGCCCGCAGATCCTCGATGCGCTGCGAGTTGGTGCGCGATGCCGGCCGCGAGCCGATCTTGAGATCCGAGATTTCCAGCAGCGGCGTCATCTGGCGAAAGAACGTCGAAAAGCCCTCGGTTTCATAGACCAGCGAACGGTACGCCCTGAATGCCGTTTGCGACAGCGAACCCATCGCCTCGGCATAACGCGCACTGCTGTCGCCCGCCAGCTTGTCGACTTGCAGCGAGGCCAGCAGCGTCGCTGCAGTAATGGCCTCGAGACTCGCCGCAGCGCTTTCGCGTGTCCCGTACTTGGCCGCAATGATCTCGCCTTGTTCGGTGATGCGGATGCGACCGCGTACCGTGCCATGCGGTTGCGCGCGGATGGCGGCGAAGGACGAGCCGCCACCGCGACCCACAGCGCCGCCGCGGCCGTGGAACACCTGCATGGCGGTTCCTGCTTTTTCGAATACACCGGCCAGGAGGCGGCTCGCCTGGTGCAGATTCCACACGGATGTGAGGTAACCGCCGTCCTTGTTCGAGTCCGAGTAACCCACCATCACCTCTTGATGGCCATACGCCTTGACGATCGCCTGGGTGGCCGGCATCTCGAACCAAGCTTGCATGATGGGTGCCGACTGTTCGAGATCGCCAATCGTCTCGAAGAGCGGCACGGCCATGATGGCTGCGCTCGGCGGCGGACCGCTGCGATACAAGCCTGCTTCCTTCAGCAGGATGTTAACCTCCAACAAATCCGACACGCTGGCGCATTTGGAAATGACGTAGTAGCGGATGCAGGCCGGCCCGTACTTCTCGTGCGCCTCGCCGGCAGCACGCAGGATCGCCAGTTCCGAGCGCGTTTCCGCCGAATATTCCGCGAATGGACTCGAAAGCAGTCGCGAGCTGCGCAGTTCAGCTTCCAACAGCTTGACACGCTCGGGCTCGCTCTTCTGTTGATACGCATCGCAGACGTTGGCCGTTTTCAGGAGCTCCGCGACGACGCGCTCGTGCACGTCCGAGTTCTGCCGCAGGTCGAGCGACGCAAGGTGGAAGCCAAAGGTGTTCACCGCACGCATCAACCGCGCCAGCGCACCGCCATTCACCAGCGCGAGTTCACTGTCCGCCTTGAGCGACTGGGCCAGCACGTCGAGGTCGGCCAGAAATTCCGCAGCCCGCCCATACCGTTCAGCTTTGACCACGGGAGGGCGATTCGCCAGACGACCTGTCACGTACTGATAGGTCGCCGCGAGTCGCGCATACATGCCGGTGATGGCGCGCCGATAAGGCTCATCGCCGCGGGCCGCGTTGTCATCGCCGCTGATGCGCGCGAGTTCTTCGACACCGGGCGACACCGCTGCGAGTTCGGTGGACAAAGACAGTTCCTGGCCAAGCGCATGCAGCTGCTCCAGGTAGCTCGTGAGCACAGTCTGCGACGCACGGCCTAATGCCAGCCGCAGGGAATCGGCATTGACATGCGGATTGCCATCGCGATCGCCGCCGATCCAGCTGCCGAGGCGCAGGAAGCTTGGCAGGGCTGCACCGAGCGCACGCTCCCAGCGGGCGTACAGCACGGGCATGATCGGGACAAAAACGTCGCGCAGGTAAGCAAGCGCGGTGCCAACCTCGTCGGCAACGTACAGGCGCTCGTGACGTAAAGCCCGGGTCTGCCACAACAGCGCGATTTGCGCGGTGATGGCCGACTCGATCTGTTCGCCATGATCCGACTCAGTCTTGCCAGCATCGCGCAGCCGCATCAGGCTGGCGATGCGATTGCGATGATCCAGCATGCTCTTGCGCATGACCTCCGTGGGATGCGCCGTCAGCACCGGCGAGATGTTCGCCTGCGCCAGCAGATCCAGGATCTCCTGGCGGTCCACGCCCTGCGCCTGCAACTCCCGCAGTGCTGCCGTCAGTGTTGCATCCTTCTCGGCATCACCGCTCTGGCGGTCTTCAGCCATGTTGGCCAGCATCGAGAACAGCATGAAGCTGCGCACGAACGCCACGGCGTCATCGAGTGACAGGATGTCGAGACTCGCGACCAGCCCGCGTGGGTTGGCAATGCCGCGATAGCGATCCACCGAGCCCGCCCGGATCGCTTCGATACGCTCCAGCAGCGCGTCGCCGCCGCGGGCACGAATCACGTCGCCCAATAACTTCCCGAGATACCTGACGTCCGCGTTCTGCGTAATTTGGGGGGTCGGTGTGCTCATAACATGTCAAATCCCGTGCGCTTGGATCTCTATTATGCATGACGTCTGCTTCACCTACGGCGATGGCAGGCGGTGGCCCGCACCGCGAACCCTCAGGTGCTTCTATAATGACCACTCTCGGCTGCGTCAGCGCGGCTTCAACGAGTAAAACAAATGACACTGAAGAATTGGAGTTATGCCCTTCTAGCGACCTTTGCCCTGGCTGGCTGGTCGACGGTTGGCACCGCACAGATCTCCGTGGACGTCTCAGTCAACGTACCACCCCCCGAATTGCCCGTTTATGATCAGCCGCCCATTCCCGGGGACGGTTATGTGTGGACGCCTGGCTATTGGGCGTGGGGCGATGATCTGCAGGATTATTACTGGGTGCCTGGCACGTGGGTCGAAGCCCCGCAGCCGGACTATCTGTGGACCCCCGGCTATTGGGCCGCAGAGGAAGGAGTCTTCTTGTTTCACCCGGGCTACTGGGGTCCGCAGGTCGGCTTCTACGGCGGCGTCAACTATGGCTACGGCTATACGGGTAACGGCTATCAGGGCGGCTACTGGCGCGACGGCCGGATGTACTACAACCGTTCCGTGGTGAATGTGGGCTCTGCACACATCACGAACGTCTATAACCGTACCGTCATCAACAACGTCACCGTCAATCGCGTCAGCTACAACGGCGGCCGCGGCGGCATCGATGCGCGCCCGAACTCCGAGCAACAGGCTGCCGCACGTGAGCGACATGTGGATTACACCACTGCGCAGCGTCAGCACCAGCAAGAGGCGAGCCGTACTCCGGGGCTTCGCTTGAGCGAGAACCGCGGCGCGCCGAGTATTGCTGCGACACCGCGCCCCGCGGCCTTTAGCGGCAGTGGCGTGGTCGCAGCCCGGCATGGAGCGCCGGCAGCGACGCGCGTCAACCCGGCGCAGCAACAGCAGCCCCAGACGCAGCA
>CAZZZU010000101.1:5966-15893 GCA_964658805.1 uncultured Steroidobacteraceae bacterium | reverse complement strand
CGCTCCCATGGAGAACACTTCGCTGATCTTGACGCGGTCGGTGCGCTCCTTTTCCCATTCGTTCAGCTTCAGCCCGTACGACTCGAACAGCTCGCGGATATCGCCGCGCCGCCAATCGAACATTTCGTCGAGAATCGGGACCAGCACGCTGAAGGCGCTGTCGCTCAGCACGGTGCGCTTGGCGATGCGCGCGAGTTGTCTGTTCTCCGACACCGCAATCGTGAAGCCTTCGTGATTGTTGACGTGCAGCATCACGTGCACATCTGAACTGCCGTCACCCACATAGATGACCCGTTCGGGCGCCACGTTCAGCCGTTGTTGCAGTTCTTCGATGACCGCGACTTTGCCGTAGCCTGCCGGCACGCGCTTCACCGCACGCACTTCGCCCGTATGGGCGTCGAAGTCCAGTTCGGTGCCATAAATGTTCTCGGGCGGTACGATGCCGGCGAGCGCCGAAACGACGATCTCGCGCGGGGCAGCGGAGATGATGAAGAAGGAAAACTCGCAGTTGCCGGCACCGCGGTTCAATACGTCGACCAATGCGGGGATGTCATCTTTCAGACGCACACGACGGCCAGCCTCCTCGAGGTGCTCACGACGCACGCCGCGGAATTCGGGATCATGACGAATGAGATAGGCAAGCTCGCCGCCCTGCTGCACAAGATTGCACTGCGCGAGGCCGGCGACGCGCTGCTCGAACCCGGATATCCCGAGGATTTCGGCCAGCACCACACCGGAGTCTTTAAAGCTCAAGGTCTGATCGAAGTCGGAGGCCAGCAGGTAATGCTTGGAAGGTTTATCGACCATGGGCGCAATCTCACTGACGTTGTTCACCAAGTAACAAAAGTTATGTTCAGGGAGATGAGCGGCGATGTCAGGCGATAAAGCGTTCAGGATGGTGCAACTTTTGTCGTGCGAACAATTGTCGGAACTGTGACGCGGACAACTCAGCACGACGAGGAAAAGCGCTATGCGGCGCAGCCGCCGGCGGATGCGGGGCAGCCAAATCTAATGCGTTGCGGCGCTTATGGCAAGAAACGCAACGTGCCGCCGGCTGGCGCCGTTCGGGATCCGTTCGCTCCCGCTTCGGTTTGGCCTTAAAATGGCACTCATGTATCTGCCTGCTGCTTTTCGAGAAGACGACCTGGGCACGATGCATGCGCTGATGCACGCCGTTCGTCTCGGTCAACTGGTCACGGCCACGGCGCAGGGATTGATGGCTACCCCGTTGCCGCTGTTGCTGGAACCGGGCGAAGGTGAACGCGGCGTATTGTACGGTCACGTGGCGCGTGCGAATTCCCAATGGCGGGAAGCAGTGCTGGGTGAGGGCCTCGCCATGTTTCTGGGCGAACATGCCTACATCACGCCATCCTGGTATGCGAGCAAGCAGCGCGACGGCAAGGTGGTGCCGACTTGGAACTATGTAGCCGTAAATGCTTACGGCCCGGTCGAATTCTTCGAGGACCCAATCCGCCTGCTCGACCTCGTGCAGCGGCTGACGCACCGGCACGAGTCGGACCGTCCGGCGCCGTGGTCCGTGGACGACGCGCCCGCCGACTACATTCAGTTGCAGCTACGCGGCATCGTCGGCATCCGCATGCCCATCATGCGTCTCGAGGGCAAGCGCAAGCTGAGCCAGAATCGCAACGAAGCAGACCGTACTGGCGTGCGCAACGGCCTTGCGAGCAGTGATGTCGACCGGGACCGGGCGCTGTCCAAACTCATGGAATGAGACGCGCCCTCTTCGCGTTCGGCGCCACCCTCGTGGCGGCTTGCGTCTTTGCCCAAGCACCGCCGACCGCCGAGCCAGCCCTCGATGAGATTCTCGTCAATGGGGTGCGCCCCGGACCGGGCCTGTGGCGTATCTCCAAGGCGGGGCACGTGCTCTGGATCCTGGGTACCATCGAGCCGCTCGAGAAAGCGGCGCGGTGGAGCAGTGAGGAAATCGAAACGCGGATTGCGGCCTCGCAAGCCGTGCTGTCGGCACCGAGTGCAGAGCCGCACGTGGGCTTCTTTCGCAGCATCACCTTGCTGCCGGCGCTGTTCCGCGCCCGGCACCGGCCGGATGCAGCCACGCTCGAACAGGCGCTGCCGCACGAGGTGTATATCCGGTGGTTGCGCCTGCGGGTCAAGTATCTGAAACGTGCGGATGAAGAATTGCGACCGGCCTTCGCGGCGTTCAACCTGTTTCAGGGCGCGATGGAACAAGAGGGTTTTACCTTCGACACGGGCGTGTGGGCGCGCGTCGAAACCATTGCCAAGCGCCACAAGGTGCCGGTCCTGGAGAACGACGTCGACGTCAAGATCAAGAATCCGAAGGATTACCTCAAGGATCTGGACGAAGTGCCGCGCAGCGGCGAGATCGGCTGTCTGGAATCGACCATCGGTGCCCTGGAAACGGATCTACCGCGATTGCACGCGCGCGCGGTGGCGTGGACCGTGGGCGACGTCAGCAAACTGAATGAAGCGGCGCCGCCAGGGCCAGAGGCGTGTCTCGAGTCGCTCTTGTCGGTGCCGCGCTTTCGCGCAGAGTTCAATTCAGTGCAGGGACTTTTGCACGCGCAGTGGCTGACCGCGGCGCGTGCGGCGCTGGCGCACAATGAAAGCACCTTCGCGGTGCTGCCGCTGCGATCGATCAAGGAGGACGATGGTGTGATCGCGACGCTGCGCGGTGAAGGGTATGAGGTGGAGGCACCGCGATGACGCAGGGTAGCTTCGGTTCTCTGGTCCGCGGCGCTCGTTGCGTCCCGCGAACGCCGTGATCAGGGTCCGGGCCTGGCAAGCAAGTAGTACAGGCCGCCCGCGACCGCGATGGTGACGGGCAGCGTCAGCACCCAAGCGATCACGATGCGCGAGACGATGCCGTAGCGCAGACCGGCGCCGGAGGAGACCATGGTCCCGGCTATACCTGACGTCACGATGTGAGTGGTGCTGACGGGCAAGCCGGTGAAGCCGGCGACGCTGATCAAGACCGCTGAGACGACTTCTGCTGAAGCCCCTTGCGCGGGTGTGAGATGGACGTTGCCGAGCCGCTCGCCCAGCGTCTTCACGATCCGTCTGTAGCCGATCATGGTACCGACGCCGAGACATACGGCGCTCAGCATGCGCACCCACCAGGGTGCATATTCGACCGGCGCGCCGAGTTTCTTGGCGAGTTCCTTGGCCTGTTTGCGTTGCGCGGGCTCGACGCCCTTTGCCTCCTGCACGTGCTCGAGCTGCGAGATCACGCTGTACACATCGCCGCGGATGGCGGAACGGGACTGCGCGCCAGAGGCATTGGGGCCGGGCTCGACGGGGCGGCCCTTCGACAGCGAGGAACCCTCATCACGGACTTCAGTCTGCGCTTCCTTACGCAACGCGCCGATCGCCGCGATGGCATCGGCCTTGCGATCATCGCCATGCGCCTGTACGAGCGGTTCGGCCTCGTGCATGTAGCCGGCAACGTCCTGCAATGACACTCCCGAGTCGGGATTGAGCGCGAAGGTTGCCGGAAAGATCCCGATGATGGTCAGCATGATAAGCCCGATGCTTTTCTGCCCATCGTTGGTGCCGTGCGCGAAACTGACCCCGGTGCAGGTCAGCACCAAAATGCCACGCATCCACCAGATGGGTGGCTTGTCCTTGGTCGGTTCGTACAGGTTCTTGTCGTGCAGGAAACGACGGCACAGAAAATAAAGAGCGCCGGCCAGAACGAAACCGAGGATCGGCGAGAGGGCCAGCGATTCGAGCACGTGCCACAGTTGCCCCCAATGCACCCCGTCGGCGATGCTGCGCGAACGCGTGAAGGCATTGCCGACCGCGACGCCGATCAGCGCTCCGATCAGGCAATGCGAACTCGAATTCGGCAGGCCCAGCCACCACGTGCCGATATTCCACAACAGTGCCGCGGAGAACAGCGACACCAGCATGGCGACGGCCGGGCCGCCATCCGGCGGCGAGAGTACCTCGGGGGGTATCAGTTCCACCAACGCATAGGCTACCGCGATGCCGCCGACGAGTACGCCGATGAAATTCATCACGCCTGACAGCACCACGGCCTGCCCGGCTTTGAGGGAATGCGTATAGATCACCGTCGCGACGGCGTTCGCGGCGTCATGAAAACCATTGGTGGCTTCGAACAGAATCACCATGATCAGCGCGAAAATGAGCAGGCCGTAGGCCAGCGACGAGGCGGGATCAAGATTGTTAAGCATGCGTATTGGTACTGAAGCGCAGTTTTGTTACAGGTACGTGACGAAGGGGCTCAACGGCGAACAAGATCGTCCATGACGCCGACGAGCGCGGCGCAGGTGTTGCGTTCGGTGGCGGAGTGCCCGGCGTCTTCGATCATCAGCAAACGTGACTGCGGCAAGGCGCGATGTAACTGTGTGGCGGTGATGGGCGGACACAGCAGATCATAGCGGCCCTGCACGATGGTGGTCGGAATGTGCGCAATCCGTCCAGCCGCATCGAGCAGCTGGTCTTCAGGCACGTAACGATTGTTGCGAAAGTAGTGCACTTCGATGCGCGCCATGGCGTGCGCGACATTCTCCGCCGTGACGCCGGCGACGCGCGCGGGATCAGGCACGAGGTTGGCGAGCGTTGCCTCGAATACGCACCAGCGGCGCGCCGCCTCGAGTCGCACGCCGCGGTCTGGATGCTCGAGCAGCACGGCATAGGCCTCGAGCGGATCGCCGCGCGCCGCCGCCGGCAAGCCCTCGAGCACGGCCGCGAGCGCATCCGGTCGAAACAACCGGGCGGCCTCGAAGATCCAGTAGATCTCCCAGCGGCGCATCAGGAAAATGCCACGCAGGGTGAGACTCAGCACCGCCTGTGGAACCGCCTCGGCATACGCAACAGCGAGCGTCGATCCCCAGGAACCGCCGAACAGATGCCAGGCGGAGATGCCGCGGTGTTGCCGCAGTACCTCCAGGTCATCGATGAGATGGGCCGTAGTGTTATTGCGCAACTCACCGTTGGGGGTCGAACGCCCGGAACCGCGTTGGTCGAGAAGCAGGATGCGGTAGCGCGCGGGATCAAAAAAACGCCGGCTGGTGGGGGAGCAACCGCCCCCGGGACCGCCATGCAGAAACACCACGGGCGCGCCGGCCGGGTTGCCGCACTCCTCCCAGTAAAGGGTATGGATGTCGTCGACGGCCAGGCGACCCGTGGTGTAGGGTTCGATCGGCGGATACAGTTCGCGCGGCATGCTCATTAGGGAAATTGTCGCATGTCATGACCGTGAGGCACGCCTCAAAACCGCCCGTGGCGCGCGCCGCGCCAGCCGGTAGCATAGGGATCGGGCTGTCTAAACGGGGATGCGACGTGACCGGGTGGAAACGACTCAAGTGGCTGGCGATGGGTGGCATGGGCTTCGCGCTGGCGGCGTGCGGCGGCGGCGGTAGCAGCAGCAATACCGGTAACAACGGCGGGAGCGGGACCGGCGCACCCTCGACCACCTATGTAGCAGGCCAGTATCTGCCCGAATCCACGTTTGCCCAACTGTGCCTGGCGCCGCGCACCGGCATCGATCCGGTCACGAAGCAGGCCTATACGGACCGTCAAGGCACCTTGCTCGACGAGGAAAATTGGCTGCGTTCCTGGACTCACGACCTGTACCTTTGGTTCGAACAGGTGCCGGATACCAATCCTGCCAACTATGCGTCCGATGCAACTTATTTCGCCGCGCTCAAAACCACGGCCCTCACGGCGTCGGGCGCCCCGGTGGACAAGTTCCATTTCACCTACCCGACCTCGGTCTGGGAATCGCTGTCACAGTCCGGGGTGTCGCCGGGCTACGGCATCGATGTCGCGCTCGTGGCCACTCATCCACCGCGCCGTGCGGTGATCGCCTATACCGAGCCTGCCGCTCCGACCACCACGATCTCGGCCAATCTCGCGCGCGGTGCAGAGATTCTGGAGATCGATGGCGTAGACCTGGTGAACGCCAACGATCAGGCCAGCATCGACACCCTGAATGCCGGCCTGACGCCGCAGACGGTGGGCGAGATGCACACGTTCACGGTCATGGATATCGGCGCGACGTCGCCGCGCACCGTGACGCTGACCTCGGCCAGCGTGACGGAGACGCCGGTGCAGAACGTCAAGACGCTCACCACGGTCACCGGTCCGGTGGGCTACCTGTTGTTCAACGATCACATCGCGACCGCCGAGTCGGAATTGATCGCCGCCTTCACGCAGCTCGCACAGGCCAGCGTGACCGATCTGGTGCTCGACATCCGCTATAACGGCGGCGGCTATCTCGACATCGCGAGCGAGGTCGCTTATATGATTGCAGGACCTACTGCCACGGCCGGGCAAACCTTCGAATTGCAGCAATTCAACAGTCAGCATCCGACCATGGACCCCGTGACCGGCGCGCCGATCGCGCCGCTCGGGTTCCATTCCACCTCGCAAGGCCTGAGCACCTCCGCGGGCACCGCACTGCCGAGTTTGAACCTGACCCGCGTGTTCGTGCTGACCACATCGGAAACCTGTTCGGCGAGCGAGTCCATCATCAACAGCCTGCGTGGCATCAACGTGCAGGTGATCGAGGTCGGCACGACCACCTGCGGCAAACCTTATGGCTTCTATCCGGCGGACAACTGCGGCACCACGTACTTCTCGATCCAGTTTCGCGGCGTCAACGCCATGGGGTTCGGCGACTACACCGACGGCTTCACCCCTGCGAATACCACCGCGACGCAGGGTACCGACATACCGGGTTGCAGCGTCGCGGACGATTTCACGCACGCGCTCGGCGATCCCGCCGAAGGACAACTCGCCTCTGCGCTCGGCTATCGCGGCACCGGCATGTGTCCGGTTGCACCGGCCGCCGTGGCATCCGCCGCAGCCCATAGCATGAAACCCGTATGGAAACGGAATCGCCTCTTCCGGATGGTGCATTGATGGCGCGCGCTTGGATCCGGTGCGCGGCGCTACTGCTGGGTGTTCTGGCAGGCGCGGCGAACGCGGAGGATGCATCGAAGGATCTGCCGGCCATCATCGTTCATCCCGACGACCAAAGCCGGGCCGCGCTGTATCAGGCGGTCAGCCACGCACTCGGCGACGCACCGGTGACGCTCGCCGATGATGCCTTGACACTGGCCACCGTGCTCGCCGTGCATCATGCGCACCCGCGCGATGCCGCGGGGCGTCCCTTCGACGGACGCGAGCGGGAGAAGCCGCAGACCTTTGCGCTGTTCCGCAACGGCACACGCTGTATCCTCGTGCATCTGCAGAACGGCGAGCGGATTACCTTGAAAAGCGTGGAGTGCGCCGCTGCCTGATCGCAGTGACCGCACCCCACGAACCGGAATACCTTTTCAGTCCAGTAACACGCGATTGACTTCGTCTGCCTCGATCAAGGGATTACCCAAGACGGTCATTCGGAGTTCGCCACGGGCTACGACCTTCGATCCGGCCTTGAGCTTCAATTTCTTCATGCCAGGCGGCCGGGTGTGGATGAACTCGCCCGTCTCCAGTATCACGCCATTGGGCTCACCGTGTTTTGCGTAATGGATGGCGGACACGATGCCGCTCACAGACGGCGCATCGTCGGTGGACTCGAACGCTTCCCCGGCCAACACGGTGATGCGGTCCAAATCGTAGACTGGATGTGCGGCCTGCTTCGTCTTCGGCGAATGCGCCGCGGCTGCCTGGACCTCGACCGGTTTTCCAACGGCCGCGGCCAGCACGCGCGCGTCGATGCTCCCAGGGGCCATCGACACCTGGATTGTCTCTGCACCGACGTTTAGCAACAGGCCTTCGATTCCGCCTTTAGGACTGAATAAGAGGCGGTGCAGTTCGCCGCTCAACGTTTTTGATTTGCGATCATGAGGCATTTTTACATTCTCCGTTAAGGACGCCGGGGGACTGCGGGTGGGGTCAACGCTACCAACTGCGTGCGCGATGCCCCCAGTTGCTGAACCTCGACAACGGTGCCCAACGCGTTCGTGAGCGAGATCCCTTCGGCGACGATCGCCTGCTGCGGCTGTATCAGCGTCGTCAGTTGAGTGCCCCGATCGGGCGGGAACCGTAGGATCGCGCCGTTCTCGAGCAGCGCACCATTCACCTCGCCCTGCGGACCATGCAACGCCATACGCACACGACCCGATGTTTCACTGAGCGCGACAGGTAGTGGCGCAGGACCGGCGCCGCCGGCCGCGGGGGGGAGCGCCGCTGCGCGCGGCGCAGGCGGCGCAGGCGGCGGTGGCAAACTCCGTGCTGCCGGCGCGCCTGCGTCATCGACCGTTTGCTTCGATGTTTCATCTGTGACCGACACGGCTTGTACCAGCGGCAGTGCCGCGGCTTTCAAGCCATGCACGGTGACGCGATCGCCCGGCTTCACGATCGCTGCGATTTGCGCTGACAGCGTCGGGGCGGTTTTAACTTCGGTGCCGTCCTTTAAAATGAAGCCGTCCACATCACCGCGCCCGGTGAGCGTGAATCGTTCGAGCTCGCCGCGGATCGCGGGGAAGGTGGGCGCGGGCGGCGCAGGGCTCTGCGACAGCGCAAGGCCGCTGTAAGCGACGAGCGCCGCACCGCCGGCGGACAGGGACTTCCAGGAAATTCGCATGTTGCACTCCCAAGATGTTTGAACACCATTGCTGAGTTGCATACCGCATGCCAGGCGACGATCGTACGAAAATCAATGCCTTCGGCTGCGTGTGCACTGCCTAGTCGTCCGGTCCCAAGACATCCGGCGTCTTGTCGTCGGACACTTCGATGCCAAGTCGCTTCATCTTGGTATAAAGCATCTGACGATGAATATTGAGGATCCTCGCGGCCTCTGCGCGATTGCCGCCGCAACGTGCAAGCGCGCGTCTGATCAACAATTCCTCGAGCCTCAAGGTCGCGGTAGGCAGATCCTCCTCCGGCCAGTCGATTACCTGCGCCTCGCTCACGTCGGAATGTTCCCGGATCCCCAGATCCGCAGCGTCTATCCGGTTGCCGCGCACGGTCACGTCGATCCGATCCATCGTGTTCTTGAGTTCCCTTACATTGCCGGGCCAGGTGTGTTGAATGAGGGCTGCGGCGGCCGCGGCCGTCAGGCGCTTGGCGCTGCCGAGTCGTGCCAGGAAATATTCAGCCAAGGGAACGATGTCGGCGAGTCTGTCGCAGAGCGCCGGCAGGTGAATGGGAACGACGTTCAGCCGATAGAACAGGTCTTCACGAAAGGTACCTGCTGCGATCCGTTGTTTCAGATCGCGGTGGGTCGCGGCAATGACGCGCACGTCGACTGCGGACATCGTGCCGCCCACCGGCGTGATCACCCGCTCCTGCAGTGCCCGCAAAATCTTCGCCTGCATGGCAGGGTCCATGTCGCCAATTTCATCCAGGAACAAGGTGCCGCCCTGCGCCTCACGAAACGCACCCGTTCGGTCCCGCACGGCACCGGAAAAGGCGCCTTTGACATGGCCGAAGAGTTCGGTCTCCATGAGCTCGGCGGGAATCGCCGCGCAATTGACCGCGACGAACGCTTGCCGGGCGCGCTGTCCGTGATCGTGAATCGCGCGCGCGACGAGTTCTTTGCCGGTGCCGGTTTCGCCGGTAATCAGCACCGTGGCGTCACTGTCGGCCAAACGGCCAATGGCTTTTTGCACCACGCGGATCGACTCGCTCGATCCGATGAGTTCGCTATCGCTGCGGGTCATGGCCACTGAACGCTGCTCGGCGCCGCCGGCGAGCATGGCCGCGAGCACGTGCGATAACGCCGCGCGGCCGATCGGTTTGGTCAGATGATCGAAGGCGCCCAGGCGCATGGCCTCGATCGTGTTGTGAGCCGTGGCGTGCGCGGTGAGTACCGTCACGGGCAGCGGGCGTGGCAATTGGCGCATACGCGAGAGCAGCTCGAGCCCATCCATGCCCGGCATTCGCAGGTCGATCAAGGCCGCATCGATTTTTTGGTTGCGCAAGATCGCCAGGGCGGCAGCGCCAGACTCGGCG
>CAZZZU010000101.1:3990-5956 GCA_964658805.1 uncultured Steroidobacteraceae bacterium | reverse complement strand
TTCATAGCCTAAATCGACGATGGCTTCCGCCAGCGCTTCGCGCATGGCGACATCGTCATCCACCGCGAGGATTACAGGCATGGGATGCGGATCTCGAACACCGTCCCATGCGCATCAGACGCAAAGCCTGCGGTACCCCCGTGCGCGTGCGCAATCTCCCGCACCAACGAGAGCCCCAGCCCGGTACCGTCTGGCCGACCTGTCACGAAGGGTTCGAACAGGTGATCGCGGATCGACGCCGGTGGACCGACGCCTGCGTCACGCACCGACAACGAGAGCAGATCGCCCTCGATGCGGGCGCGCACCAGGATGTCTGAATGCGCGGGCGCCGCTTCGATCGCATTTAAAACCAGGTTGTCGAGCGCCCGGCGTATCTGCTCCGAATCGAGGGTTGCATCGTACGCCTGGATATCGACGACGAGTCTCACCTGGCGCGCGAGCGCTTGTTCTGCGTGCTCCAAAGCCAGAGTGCCGATCAGTGCCCGCAGGGACGAGGGTTGGCGTTGCGGCGTGTCGGGTTCGGTCAGGCTCAAGAGTCGCTTGAGGAGCCGGTCAAGGCGCTCGATCTGGCCCAAGATCATGGATAAGGCTTCTTTCTGTCGCGGCGCCTGGGCCGCCAATGCATTTTCCGCTTTCAGGCGCATCGCGGCGATCGGATTACGAATTTCATGCGCAACCCCCGCAGCGACCCTGCCGATCGCCGCGAGCCGCTCGCCCGTTGCGACCCGACGCGACAGCGCTTCGGCGCGCTCGCTGGCTTCCACCAAGCGGCTGCCTGCGAGGTTCAGCGCCACGATGATTTGATCGAGTTCTTTTTCGCCGGTGGGCTCGATGGGCGACAGCCGCGCCACACCGTTCGTCTGCAGCGATTTCTCGATGCGCGTGACGTGACGCGACCAGTTGATCGTGACCCGCACGAGCAGAATCGTGGCGCCCAACACGGCCGCGAGCAACACACCCAACCCTGCCATGAGTTGTTGATAGGCACGGCCCGCAAAGGTCACCACCCGGGTCATGGTCCAGGCGGTCAATTGCGGGATGGGACCCCGCAGCGGGCAGGCGCTCAACAGCAATACTTCAGTCGGCGAGCCGTAGCGATGACTTACCGAGCGGTCCTCCAGGAGCGCCGTGCCATTCAACGCGCGGATACGCGAAATTTCTGCCTGAGGCATGTCCAGCTTGGGGCCTGCGCCTTGATACGTGGGATAAGCGTAGGCCAGCGGACCCGCATCGGCCTGCCACAAGCCGCCTTCGATGCCCCGGCGATCACGCAACGCAGTCTGTACCACGGCCGTCAGACTCGCTCGTAAAGCGGTATCCTGCAACGAAGTCGCGGGGCCATTCCATTGTGCGCTGTAAAACCGATAGGTCGAGGCAATGGACTCGCACGCCCGCGCTATCTGCGCCTCGGCTTCGCCGGCCTGTGCGCTGGCCGATTGATAGAACAGGCCGATCATCAAGCCGCCCGTTGCAAGCGCGGCCAGCCCCAGCAATACGATTAATACGATCAAGCGGCTGCGTAGCGACTGCATCAATTTTCCAACCTCGATCCGTGTAGCCGTGCAAAATCCATACCTCACTCATTCGGCAGGTCCTGTCGGCCGAGCGGCGATCGAGCGTCCGGATCCACGACAGCATCTGTCATTTTAGCGGACACTCGTCGCGCGGGCCGCGCGTCGATTCGCCACCAGATTCCCCATTTCCCTGAGTGGCACGCGCATTGCAATACCTGCTGCAAGACAAGATGCGAGAGAAAGATATGCCGATGGACGCCAGCGCCTGCGTGACCTTTGCCCACTTCGGGGATCTGCACATCACGCACGAGCAGGAATCCAATTATCAGGATTTTTTGGCCATCATCGAATCATTCAACAGCCACCTGGCGGGACAGATCGATCTCTGCGTCCTGCCCGGTGACAACGCCAACGAAGGATCGGCCGCGCAATATGCGCTGATCCGGCGTGGC
>CAZZZU010000101.1:0-3980 GCA_964658805.1 uncultured Steroidobacteraceae bacterium | reverse complement strand
TCGACCAGGACCGGGGCCGGTGGGACTGGTCGCTGATCCGGCGTGGCCTCGATGCGTTGAAGTTTCCCGTGCATGTCATTCCAGGCGATCACGATCGGATCAGCGGCGACCTCCATGCCTTCTACCAGGGGCTCAACGTTCCCAGGCTTCCTTATGCCATGAGCGCGGGCGGTTACCGCTGCTTTTTCCTGGACGTCATATCGGCAGGCAGCGGCGGCCCCGACTTTGCGCTGGGCGCCGAACAGCTTCGGTGGCTACAGTCTGAGCTGAACGCCGCGACCGCGCATGACATGCCTGCTGTCGTTTTCATGCATGCGTATCCCGCCGAGCTCCAGGGAGACGGCGATGCAATGCGGCGCTTGCTGCGCGAGCATCAGGTCGTCTTCGTCGATATGGGCCACACCCATTACAATGAACTCGCCAACGATGGCACCACTATCTACGCAGCGACTCGCTCCACGGGGCAGATCGAAGAAGGACCGGTGGGTTTTTCGTTGATCAGCTTGAACGACGGCGTGGTCAGCTGGCGCTTCAAGCCGTTGCGAAGCCTGTGGCCTTTCGTGATGATCACGTCTCCGGTCGACCACCGGTTACTCACCGACATTCAGCACCCGGCTCAGGTCGTCGCCGGGCGATTTTCGGTCTCGGCCCGCGTCTTCGGGGCGGGTCGGACGCTCTCCTGTCGATGCCGAACCGATGCGGACGACTGGTTGCCGATGTATTGGGACACCAATCGATGGCATGGCTTTTGCGAGGCGCCGCCACAAACATTCACGCTGACGGTCGAGGCCACCGACGAATTGGGCAACACCGATGCGGACACGATCGTAGTGGCAGCGCCTGGCTACCGACCCCCACACAGAACTGCGGATGGCAGTGGTGCCGACGCCGTCGGCGCATGGCCTGAGCGGCACCTGCTGGGCACCCGCCTGGGACCGAACTGCAACGGCAGGCAGTGGTGACGATGCGCGGGATCGTTTCCTGATGCTCGCCTCCCCCGCGCATATCGCGACTTGGGTCATTGCCGCCGTGGCGATTGCCGGCGTGCTGATGAGACCCTGGAAATTGCCGGAGGCGCTGTGGGCCGTCGGCGGCGCGCTCGTGCTGTTGGTCTTTGGATTGCTGACGTGGCCGGACGGCGGCAGAGCAGTGCTGAAGGGAACCGACGTCTATCTTTTCCTCACTGGCATGATGTTGCTGGCTGAGTTTGCCCGGCACGAAGGGCTGTTCGATTGGCTCGCAGCCTTCGCGGTCAAGCGCGCCGCAGGCTCGCCGCGTCGACTCTTCGTGCTGGTGTACATCGTCGGGACGATCGTCACGGTGTTTTTATCGAACGATGCCACCGCGGTTGTGCTGACGCCGGCCGTGTATGCCGCGACGAAGCAAGCGAAGGCCAAACCATTACCGCATCTTTTCATCTGCGCGTTCATTGCCAATGCAGCGAGTTTCGTGTTGCCGATTTCGAATCCTGCCAATCTCGTCGTGTACGGCGGCGGCCACATGCCGCCCTTGGGCTCGTGGCTCGCGCAATTCGCGCTAGCCTCCGTCGTTTCGATCGTCCTCACGTTCGTGGTCTTGCGATTCACGCAGCGCGCCGATCTGCAGGGCGACATCTCGCGCGACATCGAAATACCGCAGCTCTCGCGCGGGGGCCGCTGCGCCGCCGGCGGCATCTTGTTGACCGCCGTGCTGCTCCTGATCGCCTCGAGCCTTGATTGGCAACTGGGACTGCCTACCTTTCTCGCAGGGCTCGCCACCGCTGTGGTCATCCTGCTGCTCGAACGCGTCTCGCCGTGGGATATTGCCAGGGAAATTTCCTGGAGCGTGCTGCCGCTCGTCGCTGGGCTTTTCGTCCTGGTGGAGGCGATCGAGAAAACCGGGTTACTCAAACCGCTGATCGCCATGGTATCTGCGAGCACGCAATCGACACCGAATACGAGCGGCCTCGCACTCGGGTCTGCGGTCGCGGTCCTTTGCAACGCGGTCAACAATCTGCCGCTGGGTCTGCTCGCCGGGACCGTCGCGAGTGGCGCGCATTTGACACCGCAGGTGACCGGCGCGCTGTTGGTCGGTGTCGATCTTGGGCCAAATCTTTCCGTGACGGGCTCGCTCGCGACGATTCTCTGGCTCGTGGCGCTGCGGCGTGAAGGGCAATCCGTGAGTGGCTGGAAATTTTTGGCGCTCGGCTGTCTCGTCATGCCGCCCGCGCTGCTCGGGTCACTCGCGACTCTCATCTGGTTGAATTTCACCTAGGGTAATACATATGGGCAACATTTCGGCCGCCTGGCTCTATCCAATCATCCTCATCGCCGGTGTGCTGCAGGCCTGGGGACCTCCCATGAACAGCGCTCTGAACAAGGCATTGGTCAATCCCTGGCTCGCGAGCGTCGTGTCGTTCTTGCCGATCATCGCCCTGCTCGGCGTCGTGCTCCTGTGCTGGCCGCGCCAGTTGCCGACTACGGAGTCCTTGAGCCAAATGCCGTGGTGGGCGCCGCTCGGCGGTCTGATCGGGTCGTTCGCCGTGGTGGCGGGGTTGATGTTCGTAAGCAAGGTCGGTGCCGGAGCCTTTGCCGGCCTCACGATCACTGCCAACATTTTGATGTCGCTCGTGATCGATAAATTTGGCATGTTCGGCATGGAGACGCACGCACTCGGCGCGGGCCGTATGGTCGGCGCCGCCCTGATGGTGGCTGGCATCGCCCTCATCTCGTATTTTTGATGGGCTGGACCTCGAAGAACGTCGCCACGCGTTGCGCGGCGTCCGGTGCCAGACCTTCGTTCTTGAATAGCTCCAACGCGTGGGCGTCATGCAGGCTCAGGCCATCGACTGCAATGAGCGCGCGTTTGTTGACCTGATTGGCGTACCAGGAATTGCGCAGGATGTCGGCTGCGATCTGCGCGAGTTCCGCGTCGAAGCGATCGTCCGGGAAACAGAAATTCGCGAGGTGCATGGCTTCGGCCTGGCGGCCTGAATAACTGCGACAGGTGAGCATCATCTCGCTGGCCTTGGCACGGCCGATCCGGTGCGGCAGCCGCAAACTCAAGCCCCAGACCGGCGTGAGTCCCCAACGCGCGTAGCTGTCGGAGAATTGCGCCGACTCCCCCGCCACGATCAGGTCGGCGGCCAATGCGAGTTCCATGGCGCCGGTGGCACAGTGGCCCTGCACGGCAGAGATGACGGGCTGCGGCAGATTCGCGATCTTCTGAATCACCTCGGAATGGAAATGCGGTTTGGCGTGCGCTTTGACGTGTTCGAGCACTTCGCGCATGTCGTAGCCGGCGGAGAAATGTGCGCCGGCGCCCCGCAAGATCACGAGTCCGATGGTCCTGGCCTCGCGCGCCAAGGCGTCGACGTGCCCGGCCAGCGCCTCGAACACTTCTTTGGACAGCGCGTTGAGCTTGTCCGGTCGATTAAGAATCAGGGTCGCGACCCCGCCGTTATTTTCCCGTCGAACCAAATTGTTCATAGCGTTGAGGCTCCGTTGCCCGATTCCACCAACCGCCGCCGAGCGCCTGGAACAGGCCGGCCGTATCGGCATAGCGGCTCGCCTGCGCCTGCACCAAGGCCAGTTCCGCCTGTTGATAATTCTGTTCCGCGTTGAGCACGGCGACCAGCGTGATGGTGCCTAGACTGCGCTGGCGCTGCACGAGATCGAAGGTGGCCTTGGCGGCCCGCGCCGACTCGGTGCTTGCCTGGAGTGCCTCGCCATCTGACTTGAGCGCGCGCAAGGTGTCCGACACGTTCTGGCAGGCAAGGATCACCGCTGCCCGGTACTGGGCGCCGGCCTGATCGAGCGCAGCGTCGGCGGCGCGCTTGCGATGCAGGAGCGCGCCCGCGTCGAACAGGGTTTCCGTGAGCGAGGCGCCGAGATCCCAAAAGGCGGTGTACGGCGAAAACAGCTTCTGCAATTTGAGCGCACTCGAGCCGACGTCGGCGGTGAGTGTGAAGGCCGGTAGGAGACTCGCGATCGCAACCCCGA
>CAZZZU010000100.1:0-16036 GCA_964658805.1 uncultured Steroidobacteraceae bacterium | reverse complement strand
TTGGCTGGGGGACTAGGATTCGAACCTAGGTAAACGGTGTCAGAGACCGTTGTCCTACCGCTAGACGATCCCCCAAAATCTGACCGAATCGCATACCGGTAAACCGTAAGGTGACAGCCAAAAGGCCGCGGAATACTTTTGCGATCAGCGCTTCGAGAATTGGGTACCGCGGCGCGCTTTGCGTCGACCGACCTTCTTGCGCTCGACCTCACGCGCATCACGCGTCACGAAGCCGGCCTTGCGCAACGGTGAGCGCAAGGTTTCATCGTATGACATCAGCGCGCGGGTGATGCCGTGGCGAATCGCACCGGCCTGGCCTGTGATGCCGCCGCCTTCAACATGAGCCTCGACGTCGAATTTGCCGTCGAGCTGCACAGCGCCAAATGGCTGCTGCACGATCATCCGGCCTGTTTCGCGGCCGAAGAACTCCTCCAACGTGCGCCCATTGATGGACACCTTGCCGGAGCCGGTGCGCAGATACACACGAGCGCTCGAGGTTTTGCGGCGGCCGGTGCCGTAATAAGAAGTGGCGGTATTTGCCATGAACTTAGGTCCTACGCTTAGATTTCCAGCGCTTTTGGCTGCTGGGCTTGATGAGGATGATCTTTGCCGCCGAACACGTGCAACTTCCGGTACATGCGACGCCCCAGCGGTCCCTTCGGCAGCATGCCCTTGACCGCAAACTCGATGGCGCGTTCGGGATGCTCCTGCAGCAACTTGCCGAGCGCGATAGTCTTCAGGTTGCCGACGTATCCCGTGTGCTGGTGATAAAACTTGTCGGTGAGCTTCGCGCCGGTTACCCGCACGTTGCCGGCATTGATCACGACGATGTGATCGCCCAAGTCCTGATGCGGCGCATAGTTAGGCTTATGCTTGCCCTTCAGGCGCAGGGCGATTTCGGAGGCCAGACGGCCGAGCGTCTTGCCGGCGGCGTCGACCAGAAACCAGTCGCCACGGATCTCATGAGGCTTGGAAAATACGGTGTACATGCGGAATACTCGTCAATTCTAGGGTGCAAGCGAACGGCGCGGAAGTTTACAGAACCGTAGGCTCGGATGCCAGTCCCGCGTCGTCGGCTGTGCAGAGTCTATAATATAATGAGTGCATGAATTCGCGTCAGCTCAGCTTTACCGACCGGTTAATTGGTGAAATTGATAAAGCAATCAAGGTATTGACCGTGCCTGGGGCCTTCGGTAAGGCGTTTCCCGAGACACCCGCCGCCGCTGCCACCCTGGTGCCGCAATTATCGGAAACGGCCAGGGTTCACTCAGCACGGCTCATGCGTGTCAATCACGCCGGCGAGGTTGCGGCCCAAGCTCTCTACCAGGGTCAGGCGCTCGGCGCGCGCGACCCTGCCGTCCGTGATGCGCTGCAACATGCGGGTGACGAAGAGGCGGACCATCTGGCGTGGTGCCAGCAGCGCCTCGATGAATTGAACGGTCGCCCGAGTCTCTTGAATCCCCTCTGGTACGCGGGCTCTTTTGCCTTGGGCGCAGCCGCGGGCGCCGTTTCCGACACCGTCAGTCTCGGCTTTGTCGAGGAAACCGAGCGGCAGGTGGAAGCGCACCTGCATGAGCACCTGGACCGGATCGACCCGGCCGATCTGCGGACCCGTGCCATTGTCGAACGAATGCAAGCCGATGAGGCCCGCCACGGCGCCATGGCAGGCCGACTCGGGGCGCAGGAAATGCCCGGGCCGGTCAAATGGGCGATGCAGGCGACAGCAAAACTGATGACCAGAACTTCGTACTGGTTATAAGTTCTGCGGCCTAAATCTTGCGATTCCACGACTTATGTAATAAAACGTGCGCCTGCATGGGTATTATGAGACATACAGAGTTATGGGAGTGAACATGGAAGAAGGGGCAAAAGCCTTAAGCGATATCCCAGCGATCAATCGTTTCTTGAGCTACTGCCGCATTCGGACAGTCCCTTCCAAGACCGTGATCATTCATGCCGGCGATTTGCCGGACATCTTGTACTACATCATTTCCGGCTCGGTCGAAGTGATGATCGAAGACGAAGATGGTAACGAAATGGTGCTGGCCTACCTCAATAAGGGGCAGTTCTTCGGCGAAATGGGTCTTTTCTACGAGCAGCCGACCCGCAGCGCGTGGGTCCGCACCCGGCAGCAGTCCGAGCTCGCCGAGATGACTTATCCGCGTTTTCGGCAGATTGCTGCCGAGAGCCCCGGTCTGATATTCGAGCTGGCGACTCAGCTTGCCACACGTCTGGATCGCACCAACCGCAAGCTGGGCGACCTGGCCTTCGTCGATGTGACCGGCCGGGTGGCGCACGCCATCATGGATCTGTGCGGCGAACCGGACGCGATGACCCATCCGGAGGGCATGCAGATCAAAGTCAGCCGTCAGGAATTATCACGCTTGGTAGGCTGCTCACGGGAAATGGCGGGGCGGGTGCTGAAGGTACTCGAAGAACAGGGTCTGCTGCGCGCGACGGGCAAGACCATCGTTGTTTTCAATGCACGCCCCAAGGTCAAAACGCGCCCTCTGATCGTGCCGGTCAAGGCGGGTGCGAACAACACTCCGGTCAAGACGACGCGCAGCATCGCGCCGATCGATGAAGACGATGATGATGACGATGACGATGAGTAGTCGTCATCGCATGCCACGCGCAGTACGGATAATTTCGTAAGCCTGCGCGATTCTCTGGGTTTTCTCTTTGGCCATCTGTGCCATGGACTCCGGCAGACCCTTCGCGACGAGCTTGTCCGGGTGATGCCGGCTCATTTGTCGCCGATAGGCTTTCGTCACTTCCTGATCAGTGGCGCTGGCCGCGACCTCCAGTTCGGTATAGCAATCGGCCAGTCCACGCGTGGCGCGCGCTTCGGCGCGTCCGGAACCGCTGCTCGAGCGAACCGACGCCTCCATGTGCGCAAACTCGAGACCCGATAATCCCAGTCGTTCAGCGACCCGCGCGAGGATGTCGCGTGCCGGCGGAGAGATGCCGTTCCCGGCCAAGGCCGCGCGCAGTTGAATCTCGATGAATGCACGCTTCAGGTCGTTGCGCGGGCCGCAGGCGTCGCTGAATCTGTCCACGCCGTAATCCGCGTCATAGCCCGCTGTCTTGCCGACACGGAAACACTCGATTGCCACGCCGATGTCATGCGGACCCAGATTGAGCTCACGCATCAGGCCTCTGGCCGCATCGATCTCAGCCTCTGAGACACGGCCGTCGGACTTTGCGACATATCCCATGAGCTCGAAGGTGCGCCGGAAAAACTCCTGCGCGACGGACACATTCTGCGCGGACGCGGCACTGCGCAAGCCGGCACCCTGATCGAGCACGTAGCCGATGATGGCGCAGATCACGGCGCCCCAGAATGAGTGCGTGATGGCGAAACCCAACAGCACACCGACTACGATACCTTTCCAACCCATCTTCAATTTGACCTGTACGCCCTGTGCCGCCACAATCGCCGACCGTCAATGGTATCAGTCGGCAGGCCAAGCACACATGGACCCGTCTTCGCAATCGAGCCCCTTATTCGAATCGCGTCTGCGCGGCTTGAAGAAGATTCACCAAGGCAAGGTGCGCGATATCTATGACGTCGATGCCGAACATTTGCTGATCGTGGCGACCGATCGTCTGTCCGCATTCGATGTGGTGTTGCCTGACCCCATTCCCTACAAGGGTCAAGTTCTTACCCAAATCTCGTTGTTCTGGTTCGAACGTACCCGGCACATGACGCCGAATCACGTGACCGAGCTACGTGTCGAGGACGTCGTCCTTGACCCGGATGAACGCAGGCAACTGCACGGCCGCGCCATGGTCGTAAAAAAACTGCACGCGCTGCCGATCGAGGCCGTGGTGCGCGGCTATCTGATCGGATCGGGGTACAAGGACTACGCGCGCGACGGCGCTGTTTGCGGTATACCTTTGCCCACCGGCCTGCGCATGGCCGATCGCCTGCCCGAGCCGCTGTTCACTCCCGCATCCAAGGCGCCGGCGGGACACCACGACGAAAATATCGACTTCGATGCAATGATCAAGCTCGTCGGCCGCGAACATGCCCTCGAGCTGAAGGAGCGGTCTTTGCAAATTTACCGCTTCGCTGCCGAACATGCCCGGGCGCGCGACATCATCATTGCCGACACCAAATTCGAATTCGGCGTGGACAAGTCCGGCAAGCTGTACCTGATCGATGAAGCTCTGACGCCGGACTCATCCCGCTTCTGGCCGATGGCCTCCTACAAACCAGGCAACAGCCCGCCCAGCTTCGACAAGCAATTCGTGCGCGACTACCTCGAATCGCTGCAGTGGAACAAGAAGCCGCCCGCCCCGCACCTGCCTACGGAAATAATCACGCGCACGAGCGACAATTATCGCGCGGCACTCAAGCTTCTAACCGCCTGACGTCGCGGCACCATTGCACGATCTGTTGGTGCAGCTGCGCCACGCCGTCCGTCAGGGCCGCGGGACCCGGCTGCAGAATCAGTGAAGATTTGATCTCGAAGACGCTACCGCTGCCCACGGCGGGAATGGCCTGCCAACCTGCGCGTGCCGCCAGCTGCGCCGGGCGAAATTTCTTGCCGCACCAGGAACCGACGATGATGTCAGGCGCACGCCGCACCACCTCTTCCGCGTCGCCGATGATGCGACCCTTGGCGAGACTGTTTGCAGCGAGTTCGGGAAAGCAATCGTCGCCCCCGGCGATGGCGACGAGTTCGGATACCCAGCGGATGCCGCTGATCATGGGCTCGTCCCATTCTTCAAAATACACTTTAGGTCTGCACGGCAATTGCGCCGCCCGGCGCTGGATCGTTTCGAGTCCCTCGCGCAACTCCGCCACGAGCTGCTCGGCGCGTGCGGCACAGCCGATCATTCCGCCCAGCATCACGATCATCTGCAATATCTCGGCCACGCTGCGCTGATTGAAGACATGAACCGGAATGCCACGCCGTATCAGATCAACCGCTATGTCGGCCTGCAGGTCGGAGAACCCCAGCACAAGGTCGGGCTCGAGTGCGATGATCTTGTCGATCTTCGCGCTCGTGAACGCCGACACACGCGGCTTTTCCCGCCTTGCCCGCAGCGGCCGCACCGTGAAGCCGGAAATTCCCACGATGCGGGCCTCCTCGCCGAGCAGATACAAGGTCTCGGTGGTTTCTTCGGTGAGGCAGACGATACGATGCGGATACATGCGGGCGCGATCTTGCCATACCCATCACGTCGTGTAAGGTGACTCGAATGGTCAGATGGGTCGACTATCTCGAAGACGGTCTCTTCGTGAGATCGCGCAGCATGGGACCGCCGTGGGGTGCCACGCTGCGTTTCATTCGCTACCCCATCGCGCTGCTGCGCGACTGGCTGCGCGGCGAGATCACGGTGCAGGCGATGAGCCTTGCCTATACCACGCTCCTTTCGCTCGTGCCGCTCATGGTGTTCAGTTTTTCGATTCTGAAAGGCCTGGGCGCGCGCGGCGATCTTCGCTTCCTCCTGCAACAGTTCTTGAAACCGCTCGGCAACGCGTCTGACCAGCTGGCCGAAACGATCATGCAATTCGTGACCAATATGCGCGGCGACGTGCTTGGCACCATCGGTCTGTGTTTCCTCATCTACACGGTTGTGACGACGATTCAGAAAGTCGAAGGCAGCTTCAACTTCGTTTGGCGCGTCGAGCGGCCGCGCAGTTTTGCGCGCCGCTTCACCGAGTATTTGAGCGTCATGGTGCTCGGGCCCATTCTGCTCGCCATTTCAGTAGGACTTCTGGCCAGCGCGCAGCACAGCCCGTTCGCACAGCGCGTCGCCGCCATCGCGCCCTTGGCTTCGACACTCGTGGCCGCCGGCGCCATCGTTCCCTATCTTCTCGTGACCGTGGTTTTCACCTTCATGTACCTGTTCGTGCCCAACACCAAGGTAGAGCCACGCGCCGCGCTCATCGGCGGGTTCGTCGCCGGTCTCGCCTGGGCATTGATCGGCAAGGTCTTCACCGCCTTCATCGTTTTCTCATCGCACCTGGTGGCGGTCTATACGGGCTTCGCCATCGTTCTGACCACGCTCATCTGGGTGTACCTGAGCTGGCTCATTCTCCTGGTCGGCGCACAGCTGGCTTTCTATCTGCAGTTCCCGCAGTACCTACGTCATGGCCAGGAGCCGATCGAACTTACCAGCCAGGACCGTGAGCAGGTTGGTCTGTCGATCATGTATCTGATCGCGCGCGATTATCTGGTCGGACGGACTTACTGGAGTGCGCGCCGACTCGCAGTGGAACTGGACATACCGAGCATTGCGATAGCGCCGGTATTGTATTCGCTCGAGAAGGCGCGGGTCATCGTCGCGACCGAACACGAACAATTTCTGCCTGCCCGCGACCTCGACGCCATCCGGCTGTCGGACGTGTTGCAGGCTGTGCGCACCGTGCCCACCGGCAGACTCACGGTGGGCATCCGGCCTATCGGCCCGGCCATCGCCGTCGTCAATCAACTCGAAACGAGCGTGCACGACATCATGCAAAAACGCTCGTTGAAACAATTGGTCGAGGACACCTGATCACTCGCCGGCAATGGTCATTTCCTGAATCAGGATCGATCCCACGCGCGTGCCGCCGCGCAGATCGATATCATCACCGACCGCTTCGACGCCTTGATACATCGGCCGCAGATTGCCCGCGATCGTGATCTCGGCAACCGGAAACTGCAAAACACCTTTTTCCACCCAGAAGCCGGCAGCGCCACGCGAATAGTCGCCGGTCACCATGTTGATGCCTTGCCCCATGAGTTCGGTGACCACCAAGCCCGTGTCCAGCTTTGCCAGCATGGCGTCGAAACCGCCGGTCCCGGTGGGACGGACCAGCAGATTATGGGCGCCACCCGCATTGCCGGTGGTTTGCAGTTTGAGCCGGCGCGCAGAATAACTCGACAGAATGTAACCCGTCAGGACGCCGTCATCGATGAGTTCGCGATCGCGCGTGACCACACCCTCATCGTCGAACGGCGCACTCCCCATGGCTTTGCGCAGATGCGGCCGCTCGGAAATCGCGAAACCCTTGGGGAAAATCCGCTCCCCGACGGAGTCGAGCAGAAATGAAGATTCACGATACTGGCTGCTCCCACGGATCGCGGCAACGAGATGCCCGATGAAGCCGCGCGCCAGCTCGGGCACCAGCAGAATACGGGCCTTGCGCGTGCTCAGCTTGCGCGGATTCAGGCGCGCCAGCGTACGCCGGGCGCTCTCACGGCCGACGGCCTCCGCATCCTGTAATTCCTGCCAGTCGCGCGAACTGGAAACCCAATAGTCGCGCTGCATGTCCTCGCCGGCGCCGGCCAGCACCACGCAGCTCACCGTGTGCGAGGTGGTAGGAAAGCCGCCCAGGAATCCATGAGTATTGCCATAGACGTGCAGGCCCTGGTGCGTGGCCACCGACGCCCCTTCCGAATTGTTGATACGCGCATCGAAGCCCAGCGCAGCTGCTTCGCAGCTCTTGGCAATCTCGATGGCATGATCGGCGGACACATTCCAGGGGTGCGACAGGTCGAGGTCCGGTGGCGAGCGCTCCATGAGTTCGCGATCGGCGAGCCCCGAACACGGATCCTCTGCGGTGAAGCGCGCTATGCTGCACGCTTTGGCGACCGAATCCCGGACCGCGTCGGGCGAGAAGTCAGCCGTACTGGCCGAGCCCTTGCGCTGACCAAAATAGACAGTGATCCCCATGCTGCGATCCCGCTGGTGCTCGAGCGTTTCCACTTCGCCGAGACGCACCCCAACGGACAGCCCCGTATTCTGGCTCACCGCTGCCTCTGCCTGAGTCGCACCGCGCGACCGCGCCTCGTCCAAAGCCCGCTCGATGATGGTTTCCAGGTCGGTCTGTGCAAGGCGAACGGGTGCGGCTATGGCAACCATGGGTTTCTCCGTCTCAGCTATTTCGTTCCCCATAATTCTACCGACTGCGGGTAGCATGAACACCATGGAAATGAGCGACGAAAACGGCTATGGCCGTCCGAGCAAGAGCTACCGCAAGCGCACCGCGTCGACTTTGCAGGATCTGGGTGTGCAACTGGCGGACCTGAGCGCGACGGAATTGGCGGCGCTCGACCTGCCGGAAACGCTCGTCAATGCCATCCAGGAGCTCAAACGGTTGACGTCGCACGGCGCGCAGGTGCGCCAACGACAATACATCGGCAAGCTCATGCGCAAGATCGATCCTGAGCCGGTGCTGGCGAAATTGGCGGAAAAGAAGCAGCGCCACGATGCCGGTATTCGTCGCTTCCAAAAAATCGAACGTTGGCGCGACCGACTCGTGAGTGAACCGGAAGCCTTGGTTGAGCTGCTGGCAGAACATCCCGTGGTCGATCGCGGCAAGCTCGAGCAGCTCGCGCACGCAGCCCGCAGCGAGCGCGAACAGAACCTCGCACCCGCTGCAGCGCGCAAGCTTTTTGCCTATTTACGGGAGGTCATGGAATGAGCATGGGCAACGATCCGGACGCCACGGTCGGCGTCATCATGGGCTCCTCATCCGACTGGGAGACGATGCAGGGCGCAACGCAGATGTTGCAGGCCCTCAAGGTGCCATTCGAAGTCCGCGTGATCTCGGCACACCGCACACCGGACCTGCTGTTTGAGTACGCGGCCACGGCACGCGAACGCGGAGTGCGCGTCATCATCGCCGGTGCCGGCGGCGCCGCGCATCTGCCGGGTATGACGGCAGCGAAAACGCCGCTGCCGGTGCTTGGTGTGCCGGTGCAGTCGAAGGCGCTGAACGGCATCGACTCACTGCTGTCGATTGCACAAATGCCGAGTGGCGTGCCGGTCGCGACGTTTGCCATTGGTATCGCCGGCGCCAAGAACGCCGGACTGTTCGCGGCCGCGATATTGGCCCTCGACGACGCCGTGATTCGCGCGGCGCTGGATGATTTCCGGCGCGCGCAAACGGACGCCGTGCTTGCCAAACCCGATCCTCGGCTACCTTGAGCCGGATGCGTGTCGGTGTCGTTGGCGCAGGCCAGCTCGGCCGCATGCTGGCGCTGGCTGGCTATCCGCTCGCCGTGCGTTGCCTGTTTCTGGATCGGAATGACCAGACGCCCGGCGCACAAGTGGCGCCGTCGCTGGTCGGTGAACTGGAAGATGCGGCACTGCTCGCTGAACTCGGGCAGCGCAGCGACGTGGTGACATTCGATTGGGAAAATATTTCCGGCGCCGCGCTCGCGCCGCTCGAACGACTGACCAAGGTGCGACCGCCGCGCGCAGCGCTGGAAGTGTCACAGGATCGCATTGCGGAAAAAGCGCTGTTCAGCAAACTCAAGATTCCGGTGGCCGCGCACGCACCCATCGACAGCCTCGCGCAACTGCGCGCGGCAGTGCAGCGCTTCGGCGCGCCGGGTGTGTTGAAAACGCGCCGCCTGGGTTACGACGGCAAGGGTCAGATCGTCATCCCGTCGGCGGCTGCGCTGGAGGTCGCGTGGCAGGAGTTGGGCGGCAG
Source organism: uncultured Steroidobacteraceae bacterium (assembly GCA_964658805.1). Taxonomy (GTDB): domain Bacteria; phylum Pseudomonadota; class Gammaproteobacteria; order Steroidobacterales; family Steroidobacteraceae; genus Bog-1198. Next base: position 6,597 of record CAZZZU010000100.1, on the reverse strand, counting down.
CGGCCTGATCTATGAAAAATTTCAGAAGTTCTCGCGTGAAGTATCCATCATCGGCGCACGCTCAGCGGCGGGCGAAATCGTCTATTACCCGCTTTCGGCCAACACGCATGGCGCCGGCATCCTGCGTTACGGGATCGCGCCCTACGTGAACCCGGCGCTCGAGAAAAGTGCGCGTCTGTACCTGCGGCGCGTCATGACCGCACTCGATTATGTCGGGGTGTTGGCCATCGAGTTCTTCGTGGTGGCAGGCCGTCTTGTGGCGAACGAAATGGCGCCCCGCGTGCACAACTCAGGGCACTGGACCATTGAAGGGTGCGTGACCAGCCAGTTCGAGAATCATTTGCGCGCAATTTGTGACATGCCTCTCGGAAGCACACGCCCTCTCGGCGCCACCGCCATGGTCAACTTTCTGGGGACTGTGCCGGACCGGGATCGGTTGCTTTCGATCGAGGGCCTGGCCTTTCACGACTACGGCAAGGAGGCCCGGCCCGGCCGTAAAGTGGGCCATTGCACGATTCTCGCGAAACGCGCCAAAGATCGCGATTCAGCCCTCCAAGATGCCCTAAAATGGATCGTATGGACTTGATTTAATGGACTCATCGTCATGTACTTAGAACTCTTCAAACTGAACGAGTTGCCGTTCCGTCTGAGTCCAGATCCGCTGTTCTTGTACTTGAGCAAGCAACATGCACGCGCCAAGGCGTACATGGAATCGACCATCTGGTTCACCGACGGATTCGTTGTCATCACCGGTGAGATCGGCGCCGGCAAGACCACGCTGATCGAAACGTTCCTGCGCGAATTGCAAAGCGACGTGGTGGTCGCGCAGATCAATCAGACGCAGCTCTCCCCGACCGCATTTTTGCAAACCGTGCTGGTGCAGTTCGGCTACTCGCCATTCCACATGAAAAAGCCCGAAGTGCTGGCAACACTGAATTCTTTTCTGATCGAGCAGCACAACAATGGGCGCAAGGTGCTGCTGATCATCGACGAAGCACAAAACCTGACGCACCGCGTGCTGGAGGAAGTGCGTATGTTGTCCGGTGTCGAGACCACCAAGGATAAGGTGCTGCGGATCATCCTGGCGGGCCAGCCCGAGCTCAATGAAAAACTCAATTCACCGGAGCTGGTGCAGCTGTCACAGCGCGTCAGATTGCGTTTTCATCTGTCAGCGCTGACCCGCGCAGAAACGGCCGCATACATCGATCATCGTCTCGAAGTCGCGGGTTCGTCGGGACGCAAGATCTTTGCCGACGACACGTATTCGACCATCTATCGCTACACGGGCGGAGTGCCGCGATTGGTCAACACGTTGTGCGACACCTGTCTGATGGCCGCGTTCGCGCGGGATCGCGATCATGTGACGGCAGAAGACCTGACGGCCGCGCTCAAGGAACTGCAATGGGCGGAATACGGTTCAGGTACCAACCGCATGTTGGCACCGACGATGGATCAATACGTTCCGTCAGCACCGTCCACCGGCGTGACCGTCGGACGGATTCTCATTGCTGCAGAAGGCAAGACGGTCGAGGAGCGCGAGCTAAAACCCGGCCGCCTGGTGATCGGCCGCACGCCTGACAACGATCTGCAGATCGACAGTAAATTCATCAGTCGGCATCACTGCCAGATCGTGACGCAGACCGACTCCTGCGTGATCGAGGATTTGAACAGCACCAACGGAATCTATGTGCAATCCAAGCGGGTACGCCGGCACAATCTCAATGACGGCGATGTCGTCCAGGTTGGGCAACACGAGGTGATGTACATCGATGAGCGGGCGCCGCGCGTGCGACCCGCGGCGGATCACACGGAAACGGAAGTGATCGATCCGAACAGCGCCGGTGTCAGCGGCGCGGCTTGAGGTTTACCGACCGCTCCAACACGCAGTCAAGGGGCGGCGCGGTGCAGACGGGCGGCCTCGAACTCATCGCCCGGTTTCCACTGCACGGTGGTACCGGCCAGTAATGCCTGCCACCCCAAAGCAAAACCGAATTTCGCCAGGGTGGCATCGGTGCTGAAATCCATGCCCGCTTCATATTGATCGCCAGGCTGGTGATATCGATGCGCGGTGTAGTCTTCACGTTGCTGCCTGCCCCACTCCACGGTATGGCCGGCAAATTGAGTGCCTTCATTGATGGAGAACGCAGGCACCCCGGCGCGCGCCAGGCTGAAATGATCGGACCTGTAATAATGGCCCGCGCCAGGCTCGGCATCTGCCTGAATGGCGAAGCCGAATTCAGCTGCGGTTTTTTCGACCACCGGATAAAACGAGGTGCGCTCGGCGCCGGTGACGTTCACCGCCTCCGGCACGCCCAAGGGCGCGACCGCATCGAAGTTCAGGTCCAGCGCCACATGTGATGGCGGCAGCGGCAGGTGCTTACCGAGATAGTTGGAGCCGAGCAGGCCTTTCTCCTCAGCCGTCACCGCCGCAAACAAAACCGGATGCGGCGGCTTTGCTGACGACGTTGCAAATGCATGCGCAAGCTCGAGCAACATGCCGCAACCCGTCGCATTATCCACCGCGCCGTTGTAGATATTGTGGCCTGCCATACCGGGATCGATGCCCAGGTGGTCATAGTGTGCCGAATACATCAGAGCTTGGCGCTCGCCGCCTGCAGCCGCGGACGGCCACCATGCAATCACGTTATAGGATTGAAATTTACGGACGTCGCTCGCCAGATGCGCCTTGAAGCGGACCGGCAGTTCACGCGCCTTGAAGCCACGCGTGCCCGCCTGCGCCAGCATGGCATCGAGCTTGAGGTTGGAAGCCTCAAAAATTTGCCGTGCGGTATCCAGTTGAATCCAGGCGGCGGCCGCAAGCTTAGGCTCCGCATCATCGGCCAGATAGACCTGCTCGTTACTCCAGGAACTGCGCACCACGCTCCACGGGTAGCTCGCGAGGTCGGTGCGGTGAATGATGAGTGCGCCGACCGCGCCCATCCGCGCCGCCTGTTCGAATTTGTACGTCCACCGGCCATAGTAGGTGAGCGCCTCAGCGCCGAAGAACTTTGGATTCCTCGACGGTGGCTCGTTCACGATCACGAGCACCACCTTGCCCTTGACGTCCACGCCCTTGAAGTCGTCCCATCGATATTCAGGCGCTTGAATGCCGTAACCCACGAAAACGATCGGCGCATCGACCTCGATGCCGTCGGTCTGCGTCTGGTTGGTCGCGACAAAATCCTCGCCCAGTTTCAGGGCTATCGCCGCGCCTTTCGACGGTTGCAAAGATGCGCTGCTGTCCGCCCGGGTATGCACACCCACGAAGCCCACCTTCTGCAGATAGGATCCGTCGTCCGCGGCCGGCTGCAAACCATAGGCGGCAAATTGCGCAGCAATATAGGCAGCTGCAATGTCACTGCCGCGCGTGCCCGTACCACGCCCCTCGAGCAGATCGTCGGCCAGGAATTTGACGTGGGCGCGGATCCGCTCCGCGTCGATGCCTCGCATCGCTGCAGCGACGGTCGGCGGCAGATCGAGTGCCGCAGTGTTCGGCTCCGCCACGGCTCCACTCATCACACCGAGCAGCGCGCCGAGTCCCATCGCAATCATTCGAATGAACGTCATGCACCGAGGGTAACGCAATCGCGGCGCGAATGGCCATGTAACCCCGGAGTAACACGGCGCCGCTACGCTCGCGGATTTTTCACCGGAGGCTCGGCATGGTGGAGCGGCGACGGCATCGACCGACAAGCTGGCTCGTCTGGCTATTCAGCTGCGGCGCATGCGCGCCATGGTCGGCGCAGGCGGCGCCGGCTGCCGGGCTCGACACCGGCGCGCGCTGTCCACGACCCGTCGTCGGCAGTGCAATACCGGAACCCGCCGACCTGCACAGCGAGCACGGTGTGCTCAAGGTCGAGCTGACGATCCGCAATGAACGCGCCAGCGACGGCGCGATCCGCTACTGCTATGTCACTGCCGACGGCGCGCAGGCACCCACGCTGCGGCTCAAGCCGGGTGAACTCCTCGATCTGCATCTGAAGAACGACATGGTCGAGGTCGGTACCGACCCGGCACCCGCCGCGCACCTGCATCATCACGCCGCCGGCACGACGCATGGCGACCCCTGCACGAGCGGCATCATGGCGCTGACCGCCACCAACCTGCATTTTCACGGCACCACGTTGCCGGCCGTCTGCCACCAGGATGAAGTGCTCAAAACGTCGCTTCAGCCCGGTGAGCCTGCTTTCGAATACAAGTTTCATATTCCCCTGAATCAACCCCCGGGCTTGTACTGGTATCACCCGCACATCCATGGCTTCAGCAAGCTGCAAGTCACGGGGGGAGCGTCCGGCGCGCTCGTTGTTGAAGGCCTCGAGCGTGCCTACCCCGAGGTCGCCGGACTGCCCGAGCGCGTGCTCATCATTCGTGATCAGGACTTGCTGCATCCCGACGCGGCGCCGGCGCGCTCGGAACCGGTGGTGCCGAAGATGATGATCGATCGCGACGGCGATGCGGCCAACAACGGCACCGGCTTCGGCAAGCCGGCGCGCGACTTGTCCATCAACTACGTGCCCGTGCCGTATCCTGACTATCCGGTTGCCACGCTGCGCATGCGACCGGGTGAGCGTCAGCTGTGGCGCGTACTGAATGCGGCGTCGATCACGTATCTCAATCTCGCGCTGCTGTTCGACAAGACGCCGCAGCAGGTCGAAATCATGGCGCTCGACGGCGTGCCTCTCAACCATCAGGGCAAAGACGAGCACGCCACGCGTCGGCTCAATCACGTGGGGCTGGCGCCGGGCGCTCGTGCCGAGATCATCGTCACCGGGCCGCCGCTGGGAACGCAGGCACTGCTCGTCAACCGCACCGTCGACACCGGCAGCGCCGGCGAAAATGATCCGAACCGCGCACTCGCGCTCATTACGGTCGATCCAAACGCACCGGAGCCGCGGCTGGCGCTCGAGGCCGCGCCGTCACCTTTGCCCAAGCCCGCGCTGCCGTGGCTCGGTGACGTCACGCCGGTGCGCACGCGGCGGCTGTTTTTCTCCGAGGATGGCGCTGACTTTTTCGTCACGGTCGATGGTGAGACGCCGACCAAATTCGATCCCGGTTCGAATGTGCCGAACATCGTCGTGACCCAGGGCGACGTCGAAGACTGGATCATCGAGAACCGCTCCAGCGAGCTGCATGCCTTTCACATCCATCAGATTCATTTCCTGCTGCTGGATCAGTCCGGTCAGCCGGTCGATGAACCGTTCCTGCGTGACACCATCAACGTGCCGTATTACAACGGCCGCACTGCCACCTATCCCGGTGTTCGCTTGCGCATGGACTTCCGTGATCCGAACACGGTCGGCACGTTCCCCTATCACTGCCATCTGCTTGAGCACGAAGACAACGGCATGATGGGTCTGCTGCGCGTCGATCCTGCGGTGCTTCACTGAGGCGTACGCCGAGGCGAACGCTGAGCCGTGTCGGCAGTACTTCATTTAACGGACACAAGCCTGACACAAGCTCTCTACAAAGTGCGCTCTCGCATTTTTCTAAACGGGAGGAAGCCTTGTGAATCTTAAAAACACCATTTCTCGCACGCTCGTCGCGGCCGCCACGCTGCAACTGGCGCTCGGTACCACCGTCGCCGCGGCGATCGAATCCGATCACAGCAACGACACCACCACGCCCATCAAACACCTGATCGTCATCATCGGTGAAAACCGCAGCTTCGATCACGTCTTCGCCACCTATCAACCGCAAAACCCGCACACGGTCTGGAACCTGCTCTCCGAGGGCATCGTCAACAAAGACGGCACACCGGGTCCGAATTTCTACAAGGCGGCGCAGCACGCGGCCGCGGATCCGACCGCCGACGCATTTTTGCTGAGCCCAGCCAAGAGCCCCTTCCCGAACAACGTCCTGCCGGCGCCCTTGACCGGCGGACCCAAGGACTCTTACATCAAAGGCGACAGCATCACCCTGGCGCAGCAGTCGGAAAGCGGCCTGCCCGGCGATTACTATCAATACCTGGTGAGCGGCGGCACGGGGCAGGACGCACACGTTCCCGATGCGCGCATCAAGAACGTCAACAATCTGCCTGCCGGACCGTTTCAGCTGACGGGCAGCAAGCTCGGCTATCACGATTACGCGGCAAGTCCCGTGCATCGCTTCTACCAGATGTGGCAACAGCTCGATTGCTCGCTCGAAAACGCCACGCCGCAGAAACCGTCAGGGTGTGATTCGTCTCTGTTCTCATGGGTGGAAGTGACCGTCGGCGCCGGTGCCAACGGCGTGGCCCAGCCCGCAAACTTCAGTACCGAGTATTCCGCCACGGCCAAGACCACGGGCGAAGGTTCCACCGCGCTCGGCTTCTACAACATCCAGCAGGGCGACGCGCCGCTGTTCAAGTCATGGGCGGACAGCTACGCCATGAGCGACAATTTTCATCAGTCCGTCAACGGCGGCACGGGTGCCAATCACATCATGTTCGGCCACGGCGACGCGATCTGGTACAGCGACGGCAAGGGTCATGCGCTGACGCCGCCGCACAACCAGGAAGTAGCCGCCGGCACTGCGAATGCGGGTGTGGTGGATGAAATCGAAAATCCGAACCCTGCAACCGGCACCAACAACTGGTACACGGAGGATGGCTACGGCGGC
>CAZZZU010000099.1:0-16202 GCA_964658805.1 uncultured Steroidobacteraceae bacterium | reverse complement strand
GGGCGTGCAGCCGACGCAATGGCCTCTCTTCCAGTGACGTTCCCAACGGCATTCTTATTGAGTCGCGCGTAGCCGACATCTGCCAAGTTATAGCACGGCACAGATGAGCGGTTTATCAATGCAGCACGTTTGGTATATCTGAGGACGCATCAGGGCCAGGAAATATTTGACGCGGTGCCTTAATACGATAAGCACCAATCAGTACCGAAGCACCAGCAGTCTTTTTTATCAAGGTTCTTGCTCCGATACAGCCGCCTCACCTTATCTTGATCTCCCCGTTTAAATGCGTCGGCGAGTCGCGCGGAGGTTTCCGGATCGCGCGCGCCCAAACAAGGGATAAACAACGCCGAACTGACAAAGCGCGCGCTGTATTCATCACCAGGTAATCTGGTGACGAGCAACATGCCGCCTATTCCTACGTCGGGTGTTAGGGGGAAAATAAGACGGCCACCCGGGCGTAATGCATCCAACCATGCAGGCTTCGGCTCGGTAGCGCCCGCGCTGACATAAACAACATCGGCTGACGGAAGCGGTCCTTCCGCCCCAGAACAGCTGTCCACGACGGCGTAAGGGTAATCACGTAGATTTTCTCGCGCGAGTTCCGCTAGCTCTGGTACGACTTCATAGCCCCGCACCATTCCCTCGGATCCAGCCAGCTCGGCCAAGATCGCCGTGTAGTACCCGGATCCGGCGCCCACGTGTATGACCTGGTCTTTCGCCTGCACTTGTACCGATGCTAAACAACGTGCATGCAGGCTAGGTTGGCCATTATTAATACCGCGATCCGGCAGGATTCCAATCAGAACATCTTGATACAGAAAGGTCGGATCGGCGGATGGCGTCTCTCTATATCCTGCTGCCGTCCACACTTTCCACGGTCCGGGCCCGCAGTAACGCCGCCGGTCCACCCGAGCGAACGCATTGATCAGTCTGTCGTCACGTATTCCTGCTTGAGCTACGACATATTCAGCGTAAAACGCACGGTGAAGTTTTTCGGATTTCAATCCATTGCCTCCCCGAAGACTCCCTCAGCATACTCGCGATCGGCAAGCACGCTCAGGAGGGGCCGCGTCTTCATCTGTTCCGGACGCTAAACAGTTCCACCCTCGGGTATTGATGGGGTGCCTCAATTGGCGGTGTTGAGCAGATCGCTCCCTCGCTAGAATACGACGACAACCAACGCCCACTGGTTCAACACATGACCGTTTGCGGCCGTCACAACCCCGGTGCTTTTAGAACAAAGCGCATCCGGGCCGAGACTGCAGTGAATCAGACACCGTTGAGGGAGACGTGATGAGAAATTTCGAGTGGCGGTTGCTATGGGCTTTCGGTGCGCTTCTGTGGCACGCCGCCAACGCGGACGCCGCGGCGGCCGATGCAACGCGCCCGATCGAGGTCAAGGTGGTCGTGGTGTCGATGTTCGAGGTGGGCAAGCTCACCGGCGATACGCCCGGCGAGGCGCAGTTCTGGGTGGAGCGCGAGAAACTCGAGCGCGTGCTGCCCTTTCCGCTGGGAGAGTACGAACTGCGCATGAACGACGCCGGGCTGTTGTTGATTTGCACCGGCGGCGGCATCACCAATGCGAGTACCTCCATCATGGCGCTGGGCCTGGATCCACGCTTCGACTTAAGTCATGCCTACTGGTTGATCGCCGGCATCGCAGGCGGCGATCCGTTGGATGTGTCCCTCGGCACCGCCGCCTGGGCCAAGCACGTCGTGGATGGCGATCTGCTCTATGAAATTGATGCACGGGAGATTCCCGCGCAATGGCCGTACGGCATGCTGCCGCTGGGTGCCAAAAAACCGAATGACAAGTCGAACGGCTGGACCGTTGACACAATTCATTACCCCCTTAATCCCTCTCTGGCTGACTGGGCTTACGCGCTGACCAAGGATCATCCGCTGGCCGACAGTCCCGGCATCGCGCGCTTTCGCGCGCTCTACGCCGGCTATCCAGCGGCTGTCCGACCACCTTTCGTCACGATCGGCGATTCGCTCTCGTCCAGCCGCTATTGGCACGGTGCCAAGATGAATCAGTGGGCCAACGACTGGGTCAAACTGCAGGCAGGCGCCGACGCCAATTTCATGATGGCCAACATGGAAGACAGCGGCACGCTCACGGCGCTGCGCCGTCTGTCACGGGTCGGCCGGGTGGATTTCAACCGCGTGCTGGTGCTGCGAACCGCCAGCAACTACTCCATGCCGCCACCCGGCAAGAGTGCCGACTGGAGCGCGACCGCCGAATACCCCGAGCAAGGCCTGCCGGCGCTCGAAGCGGCGTACCAGGTCGGCAATCGCGTGGTTCAGGCCTTGCTAGGTGGCTGGAGCCGATATCGCGATACGATTCCGGGGCAATGACTACGGCAGCAGGCACACCTGATAGTGGCGGCATAGAAACCCGTAGCTCACCGGCTGCGTGCCGTCGAGGGCCGCCCAGCCCTTCTTCTTGAAGGCCGTTGCAAATGCGGCAATTCGTTTGTCGTAGTTCGTGAGCAGCTTTTGTTTGGTCGGTTCATCGAGGAATGAGTAGTAGAGCGAGTTGCGGCCGAGTTTTACGATTTCTTCCCACGACAGATTGAACTCCTTGGTCGCCACATAGAATTCGTCGCTCAAGTTCGAGTCCCACATCCCGCGATCGTCGGTCGACAAGGCAACCGGAATGCCGGTGCGTAGGTACTCCGGAAAAGGATGTTCCGAATAGTCCTTGACGTATTCGAGCAGCAAATTGCTGATCAGATTGATTTCGACCAGGTAGGGCCCGTAACGCATGCGCAGCATGGTGTCCGGGTCCATGATCAGGTTGACGCCATGGCCGATACGTTGTGCGCCGAGCAGCAAGGTATCGCGGATGTGCCCATTCGGCTGATCGTTCTCACCGGCATGGATCGAAAGATTGATGTCAGGGTATTGATGGCGCAGCTCGCGCAGCACCGGCAGAAACCGCAGCGGGTAACCTTTGTCATTGTCCTCGCGCCCCACCATGTTGATGCCGACATAGAGGTCGCGATATTTATAGGTCTGCGCATAGAGCTCGCGCAGGCTCGATTCCGCATCCGGCGTAAACCGTAGCAGCGCATTTTGAAATCGTACTTCGACCCCCGTGGCCCGAGCTTTGGGTGATGCCAGACAGTCCCGATAGATCGCGGCAACTTCTTCGCTGCTGTAGGCGCTGCCATCGGCTCGCGTCTGACCGCCGAGATTTTGCTGCGTCTCGAGGTAGACCAGCCCCTCACGACCGAAGGCATCCATATTGCGATACAGAATGTCGCAGATCAGGTAAGGATTGTGCAGCAACGCATCGACGCGGTCCCAGATCGCATCGAAGAATTCATTGCGACCCTCGTAGGGCTGATCGAGGCGCAGGCTGTTCAGCCATGCTTCTTTCTCGCGTGCGTCGAGATCCTGCAATTTCTTGAATTCCGAGCGTGCGCATTCGTCCAATTTCTCGAAACTGTTCGCCTGCAGGTTCTTGAACAGCAGCAATTCCTTGCCGGCACCGAACTCATTGTTGCCGTAAGGCGCACAGTTCTGGATGCGAACGCGGGTGTAGTAGACGTAGCCGCGTTGCTGGGCTGCCATGGCCGCGTCCCAGAACCATTCCGAACGTACCGCGCCGGGCAGATGATTGTGCAGATCCCCGCCCTTCGGGAGCGCATACATGAAGCGATAGAGTTGCGCGGGGGTGGCGGTCGCCTTGACGTCGTCGAACCAGCGTTCGGCCGCCGTTGCCTGGCCGGCGCAAAGAACCAAAGCGATCCCCAGTAGCGGCAATTGCTTGATCCAACACTTCATGGTCGCTTCCTGGTCAAGAGGTCGAGTGTGAGCGCTTCGAAGCGCAACAGATCGATATCGAGCACCACCTGAACGCCCCGCTCGCCGAGGCCCGGATGTTCTTTTGTCGACCAGCTCAGAGAGTTGCCATAGCCGGCGGTGAAGCTCGTGTCCACGTCGACGAACAGGTCGGCGCTGCGCGTGGTGATACCCGGATCGATCCAGACCGCCACGGCCAATTCATCCCACATCGGATAGGATTCGCCGAACCGACCGACGTAGGCGGCGAAAGGTGCCGCACCCGCGGCGATCTTTTGGCGCAGTTCCTTCGAGAACAACGTCTGGGTGGTGGGGTCGACGGGCAGCTCCGTGATATGCGCCCACGGCTCATGCAGCACCAGCGAGGCCGCTTCCGGATCGAAGCGCATGTTGAACTCGCGGCGCGGTGCATTGGCATATTCGGCGGCAAACGCATTCTGCGCCGCGCGTGGATTGAAGCTGCCGCCCATGAAAACCAGTTCCTTGGCCAGGGTGGCGAATTCCGGATCGAGGCGTGCAGCGAGCGCCAGATTGGTCAGCGGCCCGGCCGCAATGATGCTGATCTGACCAGGATAACGATGCACCTGTCGTACCAGAAAATTGGCGGCTGTCTCTTTTGAAGCCCGGATATGGGGTGCGCCGGCCGGTGAGGGGGGTACCAGCGCGGGGTCTGTTGGATGTGAGACGCGCCGTGTCACACCCTGGTCCGGCCAGTTCTCCGTCCATGCACCCTTGTAATACAGTTTGCCGTACAGCGCTTCCCACGCCTGGGTGCGCGCCGGCGTGTTCAACAGCGGCATGACCGCGCCGGGTACGACCGGGACCTCGGTGCGTCCGGCGATTTCCAACAGCCGCAAGGTGTGATCGACTTCCTCATCGCGCCAGCCGTCGCCGCTGGTGATGGTGATACCGAGCACGTCCACATCAGGCGCTTGCAGCAGCAGCAAAATGGCCTGCATGTTGCTACCGCCGGGGCCAAGTGCATCCTGGTCGATGATCACGCGGCGCGGCTGCGGTGTCGCTGCATGCGCATCGGGCGCGGCGCCGAGCAGCCACGCGCCGCAGAGCGACGCGCAAAGCAGGCTCGACAGATTCACGGTGAATTCCTCGGCTTGGGTAGCTCGTAGTGCAACAAAAAATCCTCGAATACGCGTGCTGCCAGGTCTGCGTCCGCGGCAGACAAAATCTCGTCCGGATGATGGCTGATGCCGCCGTTGCCACAGCGGACGAACAGCATGCCGATGTCGGTCACGTTGGCAAGCATCATGGCGTCATGCCCTGCGCCGCTGGCAAGCCGCGGCGGCGGCCGGCCAATGACGCGCTGGGCGCTCTGACTCCAGGCATCCTGCAAGCGCGGCGTGCAAGGTGCGCTCTGCACTTCCAGTACCGGCCGCAGCGTGATCTGCACACCGCGCCGTTGCGCGATGGCGCGCAGGGCGGTCTCGATGTCCGTCACCGCGGCGGCGCGCAGCGCATCGTCGCCGGAGCGTACGTCGACGCTGAAGTCGCAGCGGCCCGGAATGACGTTGATCGCACCCGCGGGCACGTCGAGTTTGCCAACCGTGCCCACCAGGTGGGGAGCGCTGCAGCGATGCTCGATGGCGAGCACCATTTCAGCGGCGGCCGCCGCCGCGTCGTGCCGCAACCCCATGGGCACTGTGCCTGCATGGCCTGACTGTCCCTGTACGTCCACCAGTAACCGCGTGCTGCCCGCAATACTGGTGACCACCCCCACCGGCTCCGCCGCGTCGAGCAGCACCGGACCTTGTTCGATATGCACCTCGATGAAGTCGGCTATGTGTCCGGGCGCGCGTGCGACTCCGGCGATCGCTTCCGGGTCATGGCCAGCCGCCACGAGCGCCTGGCGCATCGAGGTACCGTCGGCATCGCGGCTGGCCAACACGCTCGACTCGAAGCGGCCGATGACCGCGCGGCTGCCGAGGAAGGTTGATTTGAAGCGCACGCCTTCCTCTTCGGCAAACGCAATGATCTCGAGCGAAAAGGGCAGGGCATGGCCCGCGCGTTTGATCGCACCGGCCACGACGATGGGCAACAGTATGCCGAGCCGGCCATCGTAGCGGCCCGCATTGATGACCGTGTCGTAGTGCGAGCCGGTGACGAGGTGTGGCAAATCGGCATTGCCCGCGGTCAGTCGACCGACAACATTGCCAACGGGGTCGATGCTGGCCGAGAGGCCTGCTGCGAGCATGTAGTCCTTTATCAATGCCGCGCTCGCGAGGTGCGCAGGCGTGAGGTAGGAGCAGGACAGCATGTCCTTGCTGTCGCTGTAGCCGGCCAGTTCATCCGCCATGGCGAGGATGGCCGCGCCAGGCGGCTCGGCTACCAGGTCCGAGACGCGGAAGCGCGCGATCTTGCAGATTTCGTGCAAGGCGGTAGCGCGTTCGGCGTCGACCGAGTGTTGCATGCGGCGTGCAAATTGCGCGATGACCGTATCGGGCGAATGTCCCTTGACCGCGAGCACGAACGGAAAGCCGAAGCGCTGGGTGTATTCGGAGTTGAATGCCAGCAGTCGTTGGTATTGGAGAGGCGTGCACTCGGACAGGCCGGCGCCCCGTTGTTCGCTGCTCGAGGCTGCCGTGAGTGTTCCGGCCACGGCGGCGCGGCCTGCCAGTTCCGGGTGCGCACGGATCAGGGCGAGTTGACGGACGACATCCGCTTGGACGACGACATCGCACAGCGCCTTGAGCAGCGCGATGTTGCTGCTGAACGGCCGCAACGCGGCTGCCTGCTGCGGAATCCACGGCGAATGTTCGAAGATGCCGCCGAGTGCGCTCGCAAATGCGTCCGCAGACAAAGCGTTCAGTTCCGCGAGGCCGATCATGGTGCGGGGTGCGCCGCGATCCAATGCCGCGCAATATCGATGCGTCGGCAGATCCAGACGCGCTCGTGTTTCAAGACGTAGTCAAGAAAGCGTTCCAGTGAGCCAATGCGGCCCGGTCTGCCGGCCAGCCGCGCGTGCAGCCCGATCGAAAGCATCTTCGGCGCATCCAGGCCGCGCGGATCGCCTTCGCGATACAGGGTGTCGAACGAGTCGCGCAGATAGTCGAAGAACTGCGTGCCGCTGTTGAAACCTTGCGCGGCGGCAAAGCGCATGTCGTTGCTGTCCAGCGCATACGGCACCACCAGGTGAGGAGCACCGTGCGTATCGGGCACCTGTACCCAGTAAGGCAGGTCGTCCGCATAAGAATCGGAGTCGTACAGAAAACCGCCCTGTTGAATGACCAGCCGTCTTGTATTGGGACTGTCCCGTCCTGTGTACCAGCCAAGCGGCGGTACGCCGGTGAGCTCCGTCAGGATGGCGACGGCCTCTTGCAGGTGAGCTCGTTCGGTCGCTTCATCCATCAGCTGATAGTTGATCCAGCGCAGTCCGTGTGCGGCGATCTCGTGGCCCAGTTCGCGATACGCCGCGACGGCTTCCGGATGACGCTGCAACGCCCGCGCCACGCCGAACACGGTGAGTGGCAAACGGCGCTGTTCGAAGGCGCGCAGGACCCGCCATAAACCCGCGCGTGAGCCGTACTCGAACAGCGATTCCATGCTCATGTGCCGCATCGGGAATGCGGCCGCGCCGATGATCTCGGACAGAAACGTTTCCGAAGCCGGGTCGCCGTCCAGGATGCAATTCTCGCCGCCTTCCTCATGGTTCAACACGAACTGAACCGCGATCCGTGCACCGTTTGGCCAGCGGGCGTGCGGCGGTGCGCGGCCATAGCCCTTGAGATCGCGTGGGTAGGTCATGGAGAAACCTGCTTGACTGGCTGACCGAGGATGTAGGTCTGCTGGATGGCCCGGTCGTCACCGAGCGTGATGAGAATGCGTAACAGATCGCTCAGGGTTTCGACCGTGGCGGTGCGACGTGCGATCAATGCGGTTGCTGCCAGGTCGAGCACGATGAAATCCGCTTCGGCACCGACTTCCAGGTGACCGATCTTGTCTTGCAGTCGCAGGGCACGGGCCGCGCCCAGGGTGGCCAGGTAGAAGGCACGCAGCGGCGACAGATCCTGGCCCTGCAGCCGTGCCACCTTGCGAGCCTCGTCGAGCGTGCGCAGCATGCAAAAACTGGAGCCGCCACCCACATCGGTCGCGATGGAAAACGACATGCCGGCGCCGTCCGCGGCGGCGACATCGAACAGACCGCTGCCGAGATAGAGGTTCGAGGTGGGACAGAATGCAGCGGCAGCGCCGCTCTCGTGCATGCGCCGTCGGTCCGTTTCGTCGAGATAGATGCAATGGGCGTAAACGGCGCGCTCGCGCAGCAGTCCGTAATGATCGTAGACGTCCAGATAGCTGCGTGCCTGCGGGTACAGCTTTGCGACCCAATCGATCTCCGCGAGACTCTCCGCGACGTGACTGTGAATGAAACTGTCCGGAAAATCATTTGCCAGCAAGCCGGCCGTTTGCAGCTGTTCCGGTGTGGACGTGGCGGCGAAGCGCGGGGTGATGGCGTAGTGCAGGCGTCGGCGGCGGTGCCACTTTTCCAGCAGCAGGCGTGAGTCGCGTTCCCCGGAACGCGCCGTATCGCACAGCGCCTCGGGCGCATTGCGATCCATCAGGACTTTGCCCGCGATCATGCGCAGGTTGCGTTGTTCGGCAGCAGTAAAAAAAGCCTCCACCGAGCCGGGATGTACGGTGCAGAACACCATTGCCGTGGTGGTGCCGTTGCGGGCCAGCTCATCGAGAAAAAAGTGCGCCGTGCGGCTGGCATGGGCTGCATCCGCGAAGCGCCGCTCCTCCACGAAGGTGTAGCCTTCCAGCCAGTCGAGCAGCCGGCGTCCACCCGCTGCAATGACGTCGGTCTGCGGGTAGTGAATGTGGTTGTCGATGAAGCCTGCCAGCAGCAGGTTGCTGCCGTGCTCGACGACGGGTGCATCCGCGGGCCACTGCGTGAGGATGTCCGGGGCCGGGCCAATGGCGGCGATTCGTCCATCCTCGACGATCAGCGCGCCATCCACATGATGGCGAAAGTGGGCACTGTCCGTGCCATCGCCCGGGTCGGACAGGAAACTCAAGATCTGGCCGCGGTGCGCGGTCGTGCCAGAATCAGTGAGGTGCGCCACGATGTATCCAGTCGAGCACGCGCGCGCGCTCCGCTTCCGTCATGTTGGTTAAATTGCCAATCGGCATGGCCCTTGAAGCAAGCTGCGTCTCGATCAGCGCCAGGCGTGTCAATACACCTTGTTCGGAGTCGAACTGCAAGCCCTGCGGCGCTTGCGCGAAGCCAGGTTGGCTCGGCATCGCTGCATGACAGGGGACGCAACGGGTCGTGATGATTTCCCGCACTTGCTGGTATTCTGCGGCGCTCGACAGGCTGCTCGCTGCAGGTGTTTCGCGTGTATAGGGTGCCAGTGCAGCGGCCGTGGCTGCAATGACGCACAGGCCGGCGAGCGCAGGCCACGGCGGGGTTTTACCGCCCTGTTCGCGACGCTTGTGGCGTGCCACGAAATAGACGCGCAGCAATGCCCCCGCCGCCGCAAAGGCAATCAGCACCAGCCAGTTGTAACGCGCGCTGAACGCAAGCGCGTAGTGGTTGCTGATCATGGTGAACAGGACGGGCAGGGTGAAGTAAGTGTTGTGCACCGAGCGCTGTTTGCCACGTATGCCGGCTGCAGGATCCGGTTCGCGGCCGTCGCGCTTGGCCTGCACCATGCCGCGCTGGCCCGGGATGATGACGAAAAATACGTTGGCGACCATGATGGTGCCGAGCATCGCACCGAACTGGATATAGGCGCCGCGCCCGCTGAAGAGATGACACAACGCGAACGCGGCGCCAGCGCACAGCAGCGCGAGCACGCCGCCGAGCAGCGCACCGCGTTGCGCGAGCCGCGTCTTGCAGAGCGTGTCATAGACAAGCCAGCCGCCGACGATGAGCCCTACGCCGGTCGCGACGGCGACCGTCGGCGAGAGCGCCATGACGCGCGGATCGATCAGGTAGGTGCGCGGCTGAAAATAGTAGAGCACGCACAAGAGGAAGAAGCCGGACAAGAAGGTTGCGTAGGCTTCCCAATAAAACCAGTGCAACGAGCCCGGCAGGGCGCGCGGCGCCAGTCGGTATTTCTGCGAGTGATAGAAGCCGCCGCCATGCACGGCCCAGAGCTCCCCGCCGACGCCTTTGTGTTGTGACTCGGCATCGCCGGGCGCCAACAGGTGATTGTCGAGCCAGACGAAGTAGAACGACGCCCCGATCCAGGCGATGCCGGTGACCAGATGCGTCCAGCGTCCCAGCAGACTCAACCATTCCAGCCAATATCCCGCCATCACGCGCTGCATCTACGCATCGGGATGAAAACTCCTGCCGAGCGATGCAGGCCGATTCAGCAGAATGGTTTTGGGGTCGCGGCAGATCAGCACGAGTACCACGATGGTTGCAATGTAGGGCAGCATCGACAGAAATTCACTGGGAATCTGCAGGCCGAATCCTTGCGCGTGCAACTGCATGATGGTGACGCCGCCAAACAGGTACGCGCCGAGCAGAACACGCAAAGGTTTCCAGGTGGCGAAGACCACCAGGGCAAGCGCGATCCAGCCACGCCCCGCGCTGAGCCCTTCGACCCACATGGGCGTCAATGCCGTCGACAGATAGGCGCCGGCGATGCCGCTGCAGCCACCGCCAAACAGTACGGCGGCGTAGCGCACGGCGGAAACCGGTTGGCCCAAGGCGTGCGCGATGCCGGGCGCTTCACCGATCGCGCGCAAGCGCAAACCCGCGCGGGTCTTGGTCAGCACATAGGTGACGGCGAAATATAAAGCGATGGAGCCATAGACTGCCGCGTCGAAGTGAAACAGCAAGGGTCCGACCACCGGCAGGTCTTTGAGCCACGGCAAGTCGAGCGCGTGCAGTCCAGCGATGGGCAGACCTGCAAAGCGCCGGCCGAGGAAGGCGCTCAGGCCGATGCCGAACAACGTCAATGCAAGACCCGTCGCCACCTGGTTGGTTTGCAACGTGATCGTCAGCACCGCGAACAGCAACGCCATGCCGATGCCCGCGACAGCGGCCGCAACGTAGCCGAGCAGCAGGCTGCCGCTCGAGACGCTGACCGCGAACGCGGCGAGCGCGCCGACCAGCATCATGCCCTCGACGCCGAGATTGAGCATGCCGGCACGCTCGGTCACCAATTCGCCGAGCGCGGCATAGATCAGCGGCGTTGCCGCGACCACGGTGCCGGTCAGCACGGCAATGAAAAACGCTGTATTCATGCAGGCACCAGCGTGACGCGTGTACGGCGCAGCCTGAAGCCGACGAACAAATCGGCTGCCAGCAGGTAAAACAACAACACGCCCTGGAACAGACCCGTGATTGCTGCGGGCAACTGCAGGTCGAGTTGGGCCGACTCGCCGCCCAGGTAGAGGAGCGACATCAGGAGCGCCGCGAGCACGATACCGACCGGCTGCAGTCGACCGACGAAGGCGACAATGATGGCGGCAAAGCCGTAGCCAGGGGAGATATCCAATTGCAGACGGCCGATTGGACCCG
Source organism: uncultured Steroidobacteraceae bacterium (assembly GCA_964658805.1). Taxonomy (GTDB): domain Bacteria; phylum Pseudomonadota; class Gammaproteobacteria; order Steroidobacterales; family Steroidobacteraceae; genus Bog-1198. The sequence continues at coordinate 4,900 of CAZZZU010000099.1, read as the reverse complement.
TGACCTCGCAAACACCGGCGAGGCCCGCCATGCCGCCACCAATGAGTAAGGCAAGCCAGGTGTTGCGCGTTTGATTGAAGCCCGCATAGGCCGCGGCGGCGGGCGCGAGTCCCGCGACTTGCATGCGGTACCCCGCGAACAGGCGCTTGGAGAAAACCCAGGCGACGCCCGCCAGCACCAGCATGAGCGGAAATGCCAGATCGGCGCGCTGACCTTCCCAGAGTATCGGCAGAATGACGCGTTCATCGAAGGCGCGCGATTGTGGAAAGTTGAAGCCGTCCGGGTCACGCCATGCACCGTGCAGCAGGTATGTCAGCAATAACTGCGCGATGTACACCATCATCAAACTGACGAGAATTTCGCTGGTGTTGAAGCGCGTGCGCAACCAGGCCGGTACCGCCGCCCAAGCAGCACCGCCGGCGATACCCGCGAGCAACGCCAACGGAATCACGGCGGCGCCCCAATGCGGGCCTGCGAAGAGCGCAACGCCGCCGCCGCAGATGGCGCCGAGGGTGAGTTGCCCCTCGGCCCCGATGTTCCAGACGTTGGCGGAAAAGCCGGGCGCCAAACCAAGCGCACAGAGTGCGAGCGGCGTTGCTTTCAGAAACAGTTCGCCGAGGCCATAAGACGACTCGAGCGGTGCGATGAAGAACACATATAGCGCATGCAAAGGCGGCTTACCGAGCGTTGCGAACACGACGGCACCGGTGCAAAGCATTGCGGTTGCCGCCAACAGAGGCGCCGCGTAACGCATCGCGGCCGAGGGCACCGCGCGACGCTCGATGCGCCAGGGTAGTTCAAGCATGCGCCGTCGCCTGCTGTCGACTCGACATCAAGAGGCCGACTCCCGCGGGGGTAATCGCCGCGCGGGCCACCGGCGCCGACAGCCGGCCGCCATTCAGCACGGCGATGCGATCACTCAACGTAAAGAGCTCGTCGAGCTCCTCGGTGACCAGCAGGACGGCCGTCCCGGCATCCCGCAGTTCGATGAGGGCGCGATGGATCTGCAACGCTGCGCCCACGTCCACCCCCCACGTCGGTTGCGCAACCAGCAGCACGCTCGGCTTGAGCCGCAGTTCTCTGCCGATGATGAATTTTTGCAAATTACCACCTGATAGACGCTCTGCGGCGGATTGAGGTCCAGTGCACTTCACATTGCATGCATTGATGATGGCTTGCGCGGCCAGGCGGGCCGCGCGCCGATCGAGCCAGCCGTGCCAAACCATGCCGGCGCGCGCGCCGGTGAGAACGGTATTGTCGATGAGTGACATGGCAGGCACCGCGCCGCGGCCGAGACGCTCCTCGGGTACGAAGCCCAGCCCGAGCGCACGGCGCGCAGCCGGGTCGGCTGCCCTGACTTCGATGCCGTGCAACTGGATGCTGCCGCTGCCGCCTCGGGATTCGCCCGACAACGCTGCGAGCAGTTCTTTCTGGCCATTCCCTGAGATCCCGGCAATGCCCAAAATTTCACCACCACGCACTTCGAATTCGATGGCATGCAAGTCCGTACCGAAGGGATCGGTGCTCTGCAGCGCGTATTTCCTGACAGCGAGCCGGACTTCGCCCGGTATGCGCGGGTCTGACGGGCGATCATCGATATCACTGCCGACCATCAGGCGCGCGAGGCTCGCGTTGGTTTCCTGGCGAGGCTGGGCCGTGCCGCTCACCCGGCCGGCTCGCAGCACCGTGGCAACGTCACATAGCGCGCGAATCTCTTCGAGCTTATGGCTGATGTACAGGATGCTGGTGCCCTCTGCGGCGAGACGGCGCAGCGTGCCGAACAATTGCTGTACCGCCTGCGGCGTCAGCACCGAGGTAGGCTCGTCCATGATCAGCAATTTCGGCGCCTGCAGCAGGCAGCGCACGATCTCGACGCGCTGACGTTCGCCCACCGACATGCTGTGCACCTGGCGGCGGGGGTCCACCGGCAAGCCGTAGCGCTCGGCGACCGCGGTGATGCGCGGCGCGAGATCTTGCGGCGTCACTGATGCATCGAGGGCCAGTGCGATGTTCTCGGCGACGGTCAGGGTTTCGAACAGCGCAAAGTGTTGGAACACCATGCCGATCCCCAGTTGCCTGGCCGCCGACGGACTGCCGATGACCACCGGCGACCCCTCCCACTCGATGCTGCCGGAGTCGGGACGCGTGACGCCGTAGACGATTTTCATCAGGGTGCTCTTGCCGGCACCATTTTCCCCCATCAACGCGTGTATCTCGCCCACGCCCACATCGAGGTTCACCGCATCGTTCGCCACCGTTCCGGGATAACGCTTTGTGATTGCCCGCAGCGCCAGCCGCGGAACCGTGTCAGCTGCCACGGTAAGTCGAATAACTCCAGGGCGAGACGAGCAATGGCACGTGATAATTTTGCGTCGCGTCCGCGATACCGAACTGGATGACCACCTCGTCGAGAAACGGCGGGTCGTCGAGTCGCACGCCCTGCGCGCGAAAGTAGTCGGCCACGTGAAAGGTCAGCAAGTAACGCCCGGCACGCAGTGCTGCGTCCTGCAGCAGTGGCTCGTCGCAACGTCCGTCGGCGTTGGCTGTGACCCGGGTGACGAGCCGACGGACGCTTTCGCAGGAGTGCAATTCGATGCGCATGCCGGCTGCGGGTGTACCGTTGGCCACGTCGAGGATATGTGTCGTGAGCTTGCCCACTGCGACTGCATTTAAGCATGCCCAAATACGGCTTGGTACACAATCTGACGCACTAGCTGCGTGCGTTTCAAAGTGCCTGCGCCCTATTGAAGTGCTGCTCATGAGGTCGGCGGAGTGCATTTGCGTTGCGTTCCGGGCTTGTGCATTCTCACTCGATGAACTTGAAAACCATTTGGCATGCGATCTTGGGTTCGTGTGCGCTCGCGAGCCTGAGCGCGGTCACCTCAGACGCTGCCGACGAGCCGTTCAAGGTCGCCTTCGTGTACGTGGACCCTGTGGGGGACACCGGCTGGTCTTTTCAGCACGATCAGGCGCGCAAGCAAGTTGAGAAAGCGTTCGGCGGGCAGGTGCAGACCACGTTCGTGGAAAATGTACCGGCGACCGCCGACGCAGAGCGTGTCATTCGCCAGCTGGCGGTGGCCGGCAATCAGATGATCTTCACGACCTCCTTCGGCTACATGGAGCCGACGCTGCGTGTCGCGAAGCTGTTTCCGAAGGTCAAGTTCGAGCACGCCACGGGTTACAAGACCGCCGCGAACATGGTGACCTACGAGACGCGCTTCTATGAGGGTGCTTATTTGCTCGGCATCCTGGCCGGCAAGACGACCAAGAGCAATCAACTCGGTTTCGTCGGCTCGTTTCCCATTCCCGAAGTGATACGCAATGTGGATGCATTCACGCTGGGTGCGCGCAGCGTAAATCCGAAAATCAAGACCAAAGTGATTTGGGTAGATACCTGGTACGACCCGGGTAAGGAGCGGCAGGCGGCCGAGGCGCTGGTGGCGCAAGGGGTCGATGTGCTCGCGCAGAACACCGATTCGCCGGCTGTCGTGCAGGTGGCCGAACAGCACGGCGTGCATGCCTTCGGCTGGGATTCCGATATGTCGAAGTACGGCCCCGCCGCGCAACTCACTGCCAACACGGAGAACTGGACCGATTACTACATCAGCGAAGTGAAACAGGCGATGGCGGGGACCTGGACGGGCGGCCGGCAGACGGCGGACGGTATCAAGGAGAACATGGTCGTTCTGATGCCTTTGAACAAGTCGGTGGCGCCGGACGTCGTCAAACTGTTCGACGAGGCGCGGCGGGATATCGCTGCCGGCAAGGTGGTGCCGTTTGCCGGTCCGCTGAACGACAATGCGGGAACCGTCAAGGTGGCCGCCGGTACCGCGTTGACTCATGAGCAACTGCGCTCCATCAACTGGTACGTCGAGGGTATCGATGGATCTATCCCAAAGTGAGGCGATGGGTTGCAGCGTTACTCAGCCTGGCCTTGCCGGTAATCTCAGTCGCAACGACGACCCGCTCTCCCACGCCGGTGCGAGTCGTCGTCGTGGCGAATTTCGAGAATGGCGCCGACACAGGCGACAAGCCGGGCGAATTTCAGTTTTGGGTTGAGCGCGAGCGCCTGAACGAAACGGTGCGGGTGCACGGTGCCACCCGTGTCCTTCGGCGCAACGCAGCCGGCCTATACGGATTGCTCTTGGACGATCTCGAACCTTTTTTACTCGACTCGCGCTTCGACCTTCGCAACACCTTCTGGCTGTTCACAGGCATTTCAGGTGTCGACCCCGACGTCGCGTCGGTCGGCAGTGCTGCATGGGCGCGCTGGGTGGTGAACGGTGACGAATTGCGCGAGATCGACGATCGTGAGGTACCGGCAGAATGGCCTTACGGGCTGTTCGCGATAGGCGCCATGCGGCCCAATGCGCTGCCTACCGATGCCAACAATTTTGGGTCGGTCGAGTCCGCTGATGAACTGGGCATGGCCTATGCGCTGGATCGTGGCCTGGTGCAGTGGGCATACAACCTGACGCGCGACGTTGCGATTCCGGACACGCCGGCACTCGCGCACCAGCGCAGCGCCTGGGTGGGGCATCCGAATGCACAGCGGCCGCCGTTCGTGCTGCTGGGTGAAACGCTTGGCTCAGTGCGCTATTGGCATGGTCCGCGCAGGACTCAGTGGGCTCGCGACTGGGTCAGGCTCTGGACACATGGCGAGGGCGTTTTTGCGATGACGAACATGGAGAGCCAGTCGGCTGCACGGCTCGTGGACCGCTTCGCCAAGCTGAAGTTGGTAGACGCAAAACGGGTGCTGGTGCTGCGCACCGCCAGCAACCCGTCGAGTCCGCCGCCCGGCGTCGATGCGCTTGCCACCATCGGCGATGAGGCGCCGGGACAGGTGGCCGCCTATGAAGCAAATTATCGTGTTGGAGCGCCGGTCGTGCATGAGCTGTTG